>SFWW01000060.1 GCA_004559845.1 bacterium | reverse complement strand
ACCCCTACAACCGCATCGAAACCGCACAAGGACAAAACTTATTAGGCAAAACAGAAGGATTGGTGAGCATGGCACAGCGCTATAGCACGAACGGCAAACACGTGTTGGCGGGCTGTAACGCCAATTTCTGGTGCGTGTCGGGACAAGGCGCGCAAAGCAACTATATGCTCGGCTCGCCCTTAGGCGGGGTGGTGCGCAACGACACCGTGATAGTGAACACCAACTATGTGAACGACACTTGGGACGGCGGCCCATCTCGCACCGCATGCTCCGCCATCGACCACGACAAAAATTTGATATTCGGGCATTTCAACTGGACCGGCACCGTGAATAGCAATCGCCTTGCCTCACCATTAGCCATTCATAAAGTGAATAAGCGCAATCTACCCAACGAACTCTGCTTGTGGAATGAATACTTTGGCAGAAGCCGCGCATTCGAAACCAATTGGGTGGAACACAACACCACCGGCGCCAACGATGCCGACAACTATTACTTGACATTTGCCGAAGGCAGCAGCTGGCAGGTGGGCAAACCGATGACTTTTACTATTCAAAAAATAGTGAAAGCAGCCGACCGGCAAAGCCTGGGCACCTACGACGCCTGCATCACCGCCACCGGCGAGATGAAAGCCCTGATGGAAGTGCACCAAGAAGGCGATGTGATAACGGTGACACACGGATGGACCACCAACGAACCGGAAACAAGCCCCACCACCCCATGGATTGAAAATTTGGTGGAAGGCAATGCCCCGGTGATGCACAATGGCGAACTCACCGGCAGAAACTACGACGAAACGTATAATTCGCAAGTGTATTCGCGCACCGGCTATGGTTGTAGCACCGATGGCAAAAAGCTCTACATGATTGTAATCGACAAATCGCAGCATCCCACCTACGGTCTTTCGTCGGGCTGTAGCACAGAAGTGATGTGCCAAATTCTGAAAAGCCTGTATCCCGACATCTCCGAAGTGGTAAACTACGACGCCGGAGGGTCGGCACAGATGCTGGTGAATGGTGCCATTATCAACAAAACCACCGAGGGCACGCCACGCGCCGTGGCCACCGGATGGCTGATTGAATCCATTGCACCTGCCGACCAAGAGGTGGCATCCATCCGCTTTGCCGATGCCGCCTTGCGCCTACCCATCTACGCCTCCTACCACCCGCAAATCATCGCCTACAACCAATATGGCGACGTGGTGAACGAAAATCTGCAGGGCTTCACCCTTTCGTGCGACGCATCACTCGGCACCACCAACGGAGCGCAACTCAATGTGGGTGGCAACGTGCTTACCGGCACCCTCACCGCCTCCTACAACGGCATTACCACCACACTCAATATCACCACCCTCTACGCCCAACCGGCGATATCGCTCAAGCCCGTTATCACCGTCGACCACCAAGCATGGCCCATAGAAGTGACCGCTACCGTGAATGCGCAAACCTTCTTCTACGATGCCGCCCTGCTGGATTGGAGCATCGACGACCCCACAGTGGCAGTGGTGGAAAATGGAAAACTCCGCGGCTTAAAAAACGGCAAAACCGCCATCACCTGCAAGATAGGTGAATTTGTGGACACCGACTCCGTGAGTGTAGAAATTTCGCCCACCCCCTATTTGTATCAAACATGGGACGGATGGACACTGAAAGGATCAGGCGCTACCAAACTCGTGCTCAACGCCGATGGATTGCTCACCTACACCTACGGCTCCTCACGTGCGCCATACATCAAAATGCTGAAAGACCTCACCCTCTTCAGTTTGCCCGACGAAGTGGGACTCACCTTCAATAGCACAGCACCTATTGAATACATACAAATCGATGCCCGCAACCTCAATATCACCTCAGCCAACTATCAGAAATTCGACAACGGCGGCACAGGATTTGAAGCAGGCACCGACTACACCATTCTGCTGGATTTGGAACAGATGGGCGGCAACACACACTTGACCACCTACCCCATCAAATTGCAAGAAATTAGATTTGTGCCCAACAAAACCACCGCCACAGCCGGCGAACAGTCAATAGCCATCAAAGCATTGTATGCCCACTACAAGCATCAAGCCCTCATGGGCGACATCAATGCCGACGGCGAGGTGAACGTAACCGACGTAACCGCCTTGGTGAACCGCATTCTTGGCGACACCACCTATCCCGACACTATTTGCGACATCAATGCCGACGGCGAAGTGAACGTAACCGACGTAACAACACTCGTGAATCGCTTACTCGAATAAGTCGGCACGACACCACACATAGGGCACCACGTCCATTCACATCATCACCGCCCCTCATGCGAGAGGGCGGTGATGATGTGTACGGGGGTTCGGTGTGGAGGGGCGGGGTTAGTCTACCAGTTTGTGGAGGAGCCAGTTGATGATAGAGAGCACCACGCTAAAGATGATGGCAGTGCCGAGAGCGCTCAGAGAGGTTCCTGCTATGGTAAATCCATCCACAAAGTGGGCGCAGAGCATCACCATCAAGCCGTTAATCACTAAAGAGAACAGCCCCAAGGTGAGCAAATTGATTGGCAAAGTGAACAACTTCACGATAGGCTTAATAATCATATTGATGATGCCCAACACGATAGCCACCACCAAAGAATAATACCAAGGGGAGCACGTTACATTGTCGAGAAACCAACAAGTGAGCCACACAGCCAGTGCCGAAACGAGGAGTTTAAGGATAAATTTCATGTTGCTTTTGCTGAAAAGAGGATGTTAAATATTGTTGTATAATGAAGATAGAATGCAAATTTGCAAAAAAAGCGTGGCATTCCCACAAAATTTATGGCAAAAAAAATCAATTTTTTCAAAACAATTCCTTAATTTCGCATAATGAGAGCGCATATTTGCGGAAAACCATTTTCTCAAGGCGCTTTCTATGGCTTATCATCAACAAAAAAGAGCAAACAATGGAATTTTCACCACGTAGTATCCTCAATCAGTCGAAAGATTATATTATGATTGTGTTCGGGCTATTTCTGTGCGCCTTCAGTTTTTCGGCATTTGTGATTCCTGAAAATGTGGTGACCGGCGGAGTGACCGGTGTATCAACCATTATCTACTATGCTTCGGGGCGGACTATCAATGTGGCCATCCCCAACTACACCATCAACATCATCCTGCTGCTGCTGGCATATCGAATTGTGGGCAGACAGTTTGTGATACGCACCGTGTTTGGCGCATCCATCTTCAGTTTGTTTTTGGGTATTTTCACTCCCCTATTTCAAGAGCCTCTGGTGGCACAGCAGCCATTTATGAACATCATGATCGGCGCTGTGCTCTGCGGTGTGGGTTTAGGCATCACCTTTTCGCATGGCGGCAGTAGCGGCGGCACCGATGTGATAGCCGCAATGGTAAACAAGTATAGCAATGTGTCGTTTGGACGGATGATGCTGTATTGCGACTTGATGATTATCACCTCATCGTATTTCCTTTTTCACAATGTGGACAGCACCTTGTTTGGCTACGTGTTTTTGGTCATCAACTCGGTGGCGGCAGACATGGCCATCAGCAAGCGCGTGCAGGGAGTTCAGTTTCTCATTTTCAGCGAGCACTGGCTCGACATCGCCAATGCCATCAACAACGAGGCCAATCGGGGTTGTACCCTCATTCACGGCACGGGCTGGTATAGCAAGCGCGATGTGAAGATGCTGCTGGTGGTGTGTAGGAGATACGAGAGCATCAATGTGCAGCGCATCATTAAGCGCATCGACCCCAATGCATTCATATCGATGGTGCAAACCAACAGTGTGTTTGGGCAAGGATTTGATGAAATGAAGGTGCGCCTACAGAAATACGAGCCCAAAATGCGCGACGAGAACACTGAGATTCAGAAAAAATAATCTCCCACCGCAGCCTACTCGATTTTGAGAGAGAGCAGTGGAAATAACACATATTCAAAAAAAAGCAGAGTTATGAAAAAATTATTTTTATTCCTTTTTGTGGCACTTCTTTCCGCCACCGCCGCTATGGCAATGAAACCGAACATGCAGTTTGGCGTAGACTACGACTATTCATCAAAAGGCGGAAATTCCGGCTTCGGTTTTCAATTGGAATACCAATTTTTAGACAATTTACGCATTTCGCCCGAGTTCATCTACTCTTGCGAAAAAGGTGATGCCGGTCATTTCACCAATGTGAATATCAATTTGCAATATGTGATTGATTCACACGTAGGTTTCAATGTGTATCCTATGGCAGGTTTTGCCTATGTGAATGCGAAAGGCGATGTGAATAAATGTGGCGCCAATGTGGGCTGCGGCGTAGAATTTAATATTGGCAGAAATTTCGCCCTCTACACCGAAGAAACCTTCCAAATGGTGGACCACGCCACCCGCTTCATTACCGGCGTGGGGCTGAAATACGCTTTCTAAATTCTTGCCTATGACAGTGCGATTTCTTCCAAAAGTGCTTGCCGCAGGCGTTCTCGCTTTCACGATGGCGAGCTGCGACGAGCCGCCTTTGTACGACGTGCCCGACGATATGGTGGTGCTCAACATGATGGACGAAGACCACGGCTGCACCCTGATGGGCGAAACCGACATCCACATCACGCGCGATATGAACTTCATATCGGAGCAATATCGCTTTATTGAGGTGCCAAAGGCACAGTCGCTGGGGCATGTGGAAGAAAACGAGCCCAACCTCAGCACCCTCACCGACAAAGCGGCTGTGGAGCAATACAGCGGCTATTTAGCCATCCGCAACGGCGATGTGGTTCGCTTTCCTTCCGGCAAGGTGGCAGTGATTCTCGACCGCCCGTATTACAGAATGTGGGTCGATGATTTCATCAAAGATAGTGCCAAGAAGATAGTGGGCGCCATCGTGAATTTTGCCCAATTTATGCCCGATGGCAACGGTTTGCCCAACATGTACACCGAAGTGGGCAGTGTGTCGCCGGATAAAAATTTGCTTGTGAGCGTACCCACGAAAGAGTGCGAAGCAATGTTTGCCGAGCCCGATGCCGCCTATTTTGAATGTATTACGGTGAATAGTGGCAAAAAAAGCACAGATTTCGAGGTGCGCCTTCGCCCCGGCGCCTTGCAACAAATGCCACCGGAAATGCAGTCAGGCACCTTTCGACTCTATGTGCGCCACGCCCGCGCCTGCACCATTCTTAATTTTCAGCTTTGCCCTGCTTGATTTTTTGCTGCAGAACACAGCTATTTTGCAAATTTATTCGTATATTTGTGTGCGAAACGGCAATTCTATTTTTTGTTCTGCATAATTACTTACTATTCAGATTATTTATACTCACTATTCCTTTAGCACTATGAGTAAAAGTAGAGGCAAACTGAAGAAAGACGGGCGAGAACTCACCGCTTTGCGCTCGTGTGTGGAAAGCACAATGGGACACACTATGGCCACCTCCAACGATTTCGTGGAGCTCTCCGAACGTATTCAAACGAAAATCCACGAATATGTATCGGTCAATACCCTCAAGCGCATTTGGAATTTTATCGACGATGGAAATGTGCCGAGCGTGACCACCCTATCGCTACTGGCTCGATTTTTGGACTTCAAAAATTGGGAGGCATTTCTCGTGCACCTCGACCATACCGCCACCTCGCAAGAATTTTTGGGCAAAGGTATCCGCAGCAATTCATTGAAAAAAGGCGACCGATTGAAAATCACGTGGGAACCCAACCGACAAATCGTGATTATGTACACCGGCGACAATTCCTTCGTGGTGGAACAATCCATCAATTCCAAACTCGCTGTGGGCGACACCTTTAAGAGCCTTTATTTCTTCAACAGTCAACCCCTCTTTATCGACGAGCTGATTCACGACGGCTTTGATAAGCCCATGAGCTACATTTGCGGCAAAAAAGGCGGCGTAAAAGTAGAGCTTTTAGAAATATCCTAAACAGAAAAATATCAACCCATTAACTATAAAATCTATGAAACGTGGTTTTCTATCCTTTTCAATCATGGTTTTTGCCCTGACTTTGGCAATGAGTTCTTGTAAAGGTGAATCGGGCAATGCCTCAGCAGCCGACAGCACCGCTGTGAATCCCGATGAACAGCCGGCAGAAATAGCCGAGGGCAAATTTCGCCCCGACACGGCGAAGGTGTTTTTTGAAGGTGCTTACGACCCCGGTAGCGCTTTTGTGGTGATTTCCAAGCGCGAACTTCGCCTCAATGTGTATGCCACCGTGAATGGCGACACCACCCTCATTGCACGCTATCCGGTGTGCCTGAGCCGCTTGAAAGGACAAAAAGAAAAGGAAGGCGATATGAAAACACCGTCGTGCACCATGGATGAGCCGTTCACTATCAGCGAAATTAAAGACGCATCCACTTGGGTGCATGACTTTGGCGATGGCAGAGGACCTATCTTGGCGTATGGAAAGTGGTTTTTGCGCCTCGAAACGCCCCACAAGGGGATTGGCATTCACGGTAATACCGGCAACGAAGACAAGATGCCCGGTCGCGATAGCGAAGGATGTATTCGCCTTTCCGATGCCGATATCATCCATTTTAAAGAACACTATGCCGAGGTGGGCATGAAGGTGGTGATAAAAGACGAAAACGAACCACGCTATCCGTTTGAAACAAATAGCATCCGTTGATATCATGCACAAAATAGATGGATATCATGCTCGGATGGAATGATGTAAAGCCGAGGCTCACTCGCAAATGGTAGGCGAAAGTTGCTTCGGGCAGAGTTGCCTTGAGGCAGTAAATGACATCTAAAAGCGGATGTGGCATCTGCCTGCTACTTCAACAACGGCTACGTTTTCTGACCACTATTAAAACATTGTCAATCACAACGAAAGGGTTGCCACAAAGGCGGCTCTTTTGGCTATAATGATGCAATCTTTCCCATGATTGAATTTGGGAAAATATCAATCCCCCACAGCAAGTGGTTACTATCATAACCCAAAAAATGAATATATTTTAGTATCAGTTGAAATGAACTGCATTGCAAAAATTACAAAAATTTTACGTTCCCCGCAACCGCAAAAACGGCTTTACAGTCCTATAGAAGTCTACAATTTATAATGTTGCTGTATGAAGTAGGCGCAGTCGTTGTCACCGTTGTCCGCACCTTTCTTGAACCATTCGTATGCCTCCATTGTGTTGGATGCGAGACCCAGTTTGCCGTAATAGTAAGCGCTTCCGAGGTAATAACAGCCGACGGTGCTGCCGTTTTCGACCGCTTTTCTTATCCACTTAAGAGCTTCGGAAAGACGTTCGGCTTTCGATACGCCCTTGAAATAATCTTTGTCGTAATTCAGCTCCATGCAGTGTCCGTAGAAGGCCATTGCGTCGGCGTTTCCTTCATTGGCCGCTTCTCCGAACAGTCGGAATGCCTCCTTGTCGTTTCTTTTGATGCTTCCGTGATAATACGAAAGGGCAAGATTGTATTTTGCCATAGAGTTCCCCAGCGCTATGGCTTTCTTGTAATATTCTGCGCCAAGCTGATTGGCTTTATCGCCTGCGGAGCCGGTAAAATAGCCGCTTTCGGCTACGAGCCCGAGGCGGTTGTAGGCGTCGCCGCAGTCTTTTTCAGCGCTCTGCTGCCACAGCTCTATTGCTTTCGCTCTGTCTTTGTCCACTCCGCGGCCGTAGTAATACAGACAGCCTTTGTAAAATAGCGAATGGGCATTATCCGGGAATCTGTCGATTACCGGCAGCATAAGGCTATAATTTTTAGACTCGTATTGCGCCTTCAGAAAATCTTCTAACTTATCCTCTGTCACATCTGTCGTTGCAGCTGTGCATTCTGTTCCGTCCTCCTTGTTGAGCTCCACCGTGAGGTTGAAGGGCGATTTAGTTTTCAGCCGGAACGAGCCGTCCGCTCCCTCGTAGCCGTCGCATGCCACCGAGTAGGTGTACTCAATTTCGGCAGGCAATGTCAATGTGGCTTTGCCATCCTGCAACTTTACGATTTTGCCGTCTACTATCACTATGGCGTCAGTCGGCGCCACCTTGATGTTTATCTTTTGTTCCTGTGCGTTTGCCGCAGCCGACAGAGCTATCAGTATGAACAGAGTGAAAAATCTCATGACCGTGTTTTTTTTGCAAATTTACAAAAAAAATGTAATTCTTGCAAAAGATAATGCCGTCAGACCAGCTTTAGGTCGTTGATATTTATCTTGCGTATTAGAAATGTCAATCACCCCGGATGCGTTAAAGCATATCGCTTCGTGATGAGCTATTCGATTTCTAAATGTTTTTATACTCATTAGTTCATTGAATATAGCTCTTTGCCCGAGTCCGGGTGTTCGATTCGGAAATACTCTAAGTAGATTTTGCCCTCCAAGCCTAAATGGCTGACGTGTGAACAAGTGAGTCCAAAAGCCAAATGAAACGGATGAAACGACCCTATCGTTAGTATATCGCCCTTGAGTTGATAAATCTTGAATTATCCGCAGCACTTCATTCTTTTGCGGAATATTTTCAAGCATTCCACCACGCCTTAATTGATTCTTTATCCAATCTGAATCAGAAAACACACTTTTATAGTGGTCATTAATAGCATTGCGTAATACTATTTCAAAAATATTCAAAATTCCATAAAACTTTTGGCATAGTTTTATGTTATAGCGATATAAGGTCAGGGCTTTTGTCGTGTTGCCACTACAAGCATTGTAATATTTATTCAAACGAGCCTGCGAAAACGCCCTTTCATACTCAAAATATTTCATTATTAACTATTTTCTCGAAAATTTCTTGCAAAGTTACGAAATGATTGCTAACTTTGCAACGGAATCCCCCGAGAGTCCCTGTCTATGACAAACCTCGGGGTTTAGTCTTTTTTATAGGTCGGCTTTATCAAGTCGGCTTTATTTTTGTGTTTTCGGCACAGTAAAAAATTTTTTTTTGGGGGGGCACCCATTACATACCGATGATATGTCACTACCGATAGATGGATTTTTGGCGGGGGAGGCTGTGGGTTTGGGCTTCGCCGTGCATTCGCTTTCCCCCATGCAAAGCCATAGAATTATGAATTGATTAAGAGGTTTAGGGCTGTGTCGAGGATGGTGTCGTGGCCGGCTTGGCGGTCGGCTTCGGTGATGTTGACTTTGATGTCGGGTTCTACGCCAAATTC
>SFWW01000189.1 GCA_004559845.1 bacterium | reverse complement strand
TCCGGCACAATCAAAATCTGCCGTTTTCCGCTGGATTCCCTCGACGCAATGCGCCGCAGGATTGCAGTCGTTTTTCCGCTTCCCGCGCGTCCCATCAACAGTTCCATCATCAATTCACCGCCATTTCTTTGCTGTACACAGTATACCAGAACCACACACAAAAAAGAAGGTGAAGAAAATTCCCAAACTATGCAAACACAAAAAAAGCAACCGAATCTCTCGGTTGCCAGCACCAAATCACAACCCAGCAACGGCGGTTGGGATTTGGAAAGGAGCTGTGGCGGAAGGAATGAGGGAGAATTTTGCTCGCAAAATTCTTCCGAATGATATGCAGCCCGCAGCGACGCGACGAGGCTCGAACTCGCTATCACACCCTAAAAAAACTTCGTTTTTTCAGGGAACCCGTACCTCAATTCAAAGTCCGCCTTTGGCGGACGGGTGGAGGCAGCGTGTTCGTTTCACACCGTTGTTCCTGCATACGAAAAAAGCAACCGAATCTCTCGGTTGCTTTGCTGGAGCGGATGACGAGGCTCGAACTCGCTACCTCCACCTTGGCAAGGTGGCGCTCTACCAGATGAGCTACATCCGCAAATATTGGTGCCTCCGGGCGGAATCGAACCACCGACACGGGGATTTTCAGTCCCCTGCTCTACCAACTGAGCTACAGAGGCAAAGGGTCTTTCTGCTGCTCATCGCAACAAAAAGAGTATCGAAAACGCCATTTTTGATGTGTGGCGTGAAGAACACCGCACTTTTGCAGTGCTTGTATAGTATAAAACATGGTCGCGGAAAAGTCAAGAACTTTTTTCGACTTTTTTCAATTTTTTGTATTTCTGGAAATATGTCTGATATCCAGCCCCTTGTCATCCTACCCGAAACATGGTATCATAGCAGCATATCACAATAAATAACAAGCAGGAGGCATCCATGAAAGCATTCTCTGTTTCCGAGCATTTGTACAAAGCAACATCCATCCTCGAATTGTTCATTGGCATTTGTGTCCTTATGCTGTGTATTGTTTGCGGACTGGGTATGATCGTGCCGTTCGAGCCTTTGCACAGTCTGGGCAATGCTACAACCTTCCAGGCCGGGCTGGGCAATGCCAGTTACATCATCATCGGCGTCGAATTCATCAAGATGATCGCCAGCCACAAGGTTGAATCCGTTCTGGATATCATCGCCTTTGCCCTGTCGCGTGAAATGATTGTCCACGAAACCACACCGCTGGAAAATCTGCTGACCGTAGTTGGCGTGGCATTGCTGTTTTTCATCCGCAGGTTCCTGAACACAGCTCCTCAAGAGCAATCTGAAAAAGAAGAACTATCTCAGTGCAAATAAACCACCAAAGTCCGCTTTTCAGCGGACTTTTTGTTATATAAAGTCCGAAAAGTCGCATCAATGCTGCTGGTTTTAAAAACGTCTTAAATCAACATTTTCTTCCGATTTAAGCGCCCAAATGGAGCTGCTAAGCAGATTTGAACTGCTGACCTCATCCTTACCAAGGATGCGCTCTACCGACTGAGCTATAGCAGCATTGGCGACCCAGAACGGGCTTTTCCCTCATCCGAATAGCATGATGCTATCGGATTCGGGTAAAAATTGGCGACCCAGAACGGAAATGGCAGGGGCAGAAGGGATCGAACCCTCGGCACGCGGTTTTGGAGACCGCTGCTCTACCAGCTGAGCTATACCCCTGTATAAGCAAGCCGAGTTTTTTGCAGCCAACCGCGCAAACATATGTATACATACGTTTTTCCTTTGCTTACTTTTCTTTTTCTGTAAAAAGGAAAGTAAGTGGTGGGCCTTCGGGGACTCGAACCCGGGACCGACCGGTTATGAGCCGGTTGCTCTAACCAACTGAGCTAAAGGCCCATAATAAACATGGTCTGTATATGATTTTCGCCGTCACATAACTCTATTATATGACGGCGAATAATCTTAAATGGCTCCTCAAGTTGGACTCGAACCAACGACCCTGCGGTTAACAGCCGCATGCTCTACCAACTGAGCTATTGAGGAATATCGAAGCGATCTGATTTCTCAGATCGCTTTTGTGTAGGCATCGACCTATCTTCCCAGGCCGTCGCCAGCCAAGTATTGTCGGCGTAAATGAGCTTAACTACCGTGTTCGGAATGGGAACGGGTGTACCCTCATCACAAAAAACACCTACTACCTTTTCTTTTCAGAAAAGACCTTTGTTACTATAACACATTCTCTGCGTTATGTCAAGAAAAAATTGGTGACCCGTGGGAGAATCGAACTCCCGTTTACGGCGTGAGAGGCCGTCGTCTTAGCCGCTTGACCAACGGGCCATTTCCACACACCGTATTTATCGGTGTCCAGAAAGAAGTGGTACACCATCGGGGACTCGAACCCAGGACCCACTGATTAAGAGTCAGTTGCTCTACCATCTGAGCTAATGGTGCATTTCGTCAACTTTTTCTCGTGAGTTTTGCATTATCTGCTGAGTTTTGCATTATCTGCGCCCTCAAAACTGAACAGCAATACTCGTGACAGAAGCTTTTTCCGAGTTTACCCAAATCATAATTCAGGTCAAGCCCTCGACCTATTAGTATCAGTCCGCTGCAT
Source organism: bacterium (assembly GCA_004559845.1). Taxonomy (GTDB): domain Bacteria; phylum Bacteroidota; class Bacteroidia; order Bacteroidales; family Muribaculaceae; genus Sodaliphilus. Next base: position 279 of record SFWW01000189.1, on the reverse strand, counting down.
ACATTACTGTACTTCCACTCCTGACCTATCAACCACATCGTCTACGTGGGGTCTTACTTCCGAAGAATGGGAAATCTTATCTTACGGGGAGTTTCACGCTTAGATGCCTTCAGCGTTTATCTCGTCCATACTTAGCTACCCAGCTATGCCCTTGGCAGAACAACTGGTGCACCAGAGGTATGTCCATCCCGGTCCTCTCGTACTAAGGACAGCTCCGTTCAAATTTCCTACGCCCGCAACAGATAGGGACCGAACTGTCTCACGACGTTCTGAACCCAG
>SFWW01000188.1 GCA_004559845.1 bacterium | reverse complement strand
TGCTTGGAGATGTCGCCGATGGTGGAGAGGGAGGTGTTGCCGCTGAGGGCACTCACGGTTTGAAGCAGGGTGAGGATTTTCTTTGATTCAAATGTGAAGTTCATGCCATGGGTGGAGCGTGTGAGGTGGGCAGTGAATGTGGTCAGCGACTTCATTTTCACCAATCCGTTGGCTGCGTCGAAGGTGTAGGTGCCCGACATGGGGAAACCGCCGATTTTGCCTGTGAACTGTCCGCTTTCGTTGAATGTGAGTTGAGTGTTGCCGCTTGAGATGTGCAATGAATTGTACACAGGCAGCAGTTTTTCGTTCACGGTTTTTGCAGCCACCGAGCCGCCAGCCTTAGCCAAGAGGTTTTCGCTGGTGAAAGCGCAGGCAGGCTCCACGTAGCTCCATGTGCCAATGATGTCGGCTTGCGAGAGTTTCACGCTGCCCACTACCAAGTCGAGCAGTCCGCCGAGCGCGTTGCTGCCAATGCTTGATCCGCTATTATTTGTGGTGGTGCCACCCATTTGGCTACCACCGTTCACTCCAGGGTTAGTCATACCGCAGCTTTGCAGCATCAACGCTGCCACAGCTGCCATCATCATTTTTTTCATCATTGTCGTTATACGTTTTTATATTGATTGAAATTGGTTATTTTTTGCCGAAAAGCAATTTTCTGTCGCGTGCGAGTGCTGGCTTAGTCCATTTTTCAGGCACGAATTTCCAGTTGTGCCCAGCCTTGGGGTTGATGGTGCCAGCCTTCTCAATCACCTTCATCAGTTCGGTGCGCATTTGCGTTGGGCTGCGATACACGATGCGCTTCTGCAATTCCGCCTTCGGGATTCCTGCGCCGCGGGTGAGCAACTCGCCGCCGCCATTGCCACGGTAGCTGTTCATTGCCACACGATACACCTTCGCCTCGTCGAAAGGCTCGCCATTGCTCATGCGCAGAATCTTCACACGCTCGCCCTCTGGCTTGGTCACGTCCACCTCGTAGTCGATGCCGGCGGCAGAGTCGAAGTTGTAGGTGGGTTTTTCGAACCACAATCCCTTGCCAGTGTCAACCAGGCGCATAATGTGGTCTGACGGGCTCTTCATCGTGCTTATCCACAGACCGTAACTCATTTCAAGGTGCTTGCGCACTTCCTCGCCAGTGAGATTGAGGATATAGAGGTCGTTTTCGAAGCGATAGAGGTCGAACATGTTGCCCACGGTAATCACGCCCTTCTTCAGCGTGGCATCGGCTTGCAGCGGAGCGCCGAAAGCGATGTCGGCATCTTGCACACGCAAGGTGAGGTCGAGAATCATATCGCCAAACGCGCTGTTGCCGAAAAAGCAGTCAGCCGAGTTGATAGTGGTGGCGAGGGTGCCGATAGGGCGTTTCACCCACTGGTTCACCTCGTCGATTTGCGGAGCGAAATGCGCCATAAATTCCTCGTCGATGGGTGTGGATTTCATATCCACGATGGTGCCTTTACGGTCGGTCACCTTCCACCAGCGCCATGGCGTTGTTGGCAGGGTTGAGAACCAGCACCTCGCTGCCGTCGGCCACCTTGTCCATCGAGTTGTGCACACGGTGGTCGTGTCCGCAGAAAATCACATCGAAGCCGGGCACTTCACGCGCCACTTGCGCCGAAGCGTTCTCACGATAGTCGTCGGTCACGATGCCGCCCTCGTAGCCGCTATGAAAAAGCCCCACTATCAAGTCGGGGTGCTCGTTGCGCTTCAGGAAATCAACCCAGTAGCGTGCGCTCTCCACCATCGGTGCGAAACGCAGTCCGCTCCAAATCGGCTCGGCGAGCCAGTTGGGAATGGCAGGTGTGAGCATACCCAGCACAGCCACCTTCACGCCCTGACGGTTCACGATGGTGTAAGGCATGGCGTAGGGAAGACCGGTGCGGCTGTCAAGAATGTTGGCGCCGAGCGATGGGCACGCCACTTCGCTCGTCCACTTGTCGTACACGGCGTGGCCCGGCTCCACATCGTGGTTGCCAAACGACTGTGCATCGTATTGCATA
>SFWW01000187.1 GCA_004559845.1 bacterium | reverse complement strand
AAAAGCAAAAATCATCGAACGTATGGTTGAACCAGACCGTATTTTCACTTTCCGTGTAACATGGATAGATGATAAGGGGGAAGTTCAAAACAACATCGGTTATCGCGTTCAATTCAACAACGCCATTGGCCCTTACAAGGGGGGCATCCGTTTCCACGCTTCTGTGAACCTCTCAATCCTGAAGTTCCTCGGCTTCGAACAAACATTCAAAAATGCTCTTACCACACTTCCTATGGGTGGTGGCAAGGGTGGTTCCGACTTCAGCCCACGCGGCAAGAGCGATGCTGAAATCATGCGTTTCTGCCAAGCTTTCATGATTGAGTTGTGGCGCAACATCGGTCCTGACACCGACGTTCCTGCTGGCGACATCGGCGTAGGTGGTCGTGAAGTTGGTTACCTCTATGGCATGTACAAGAAGCTCGCTCGCGAATGCACCGGTACTCTTACTGGTAAGGGCTTCGAATTTGGCGGCAGCCGTATCCGTCCAGAAGCTACAGGTTTCGGCGCTTGCTACTTCGTACAAAGCATGTTGAAGGACCTCGGCACTGACTTCAATGGTAAGACTGTGGCTATCTCTGGCTTCGGCAACGTGGCTTGGGGTGCAGTAACCAAGGCTACCGAACTCGGTGCAAAGGTTGTGACTATCTCTGGTCCTGACGGTTACATCTACGACCCAGATGGTATCAACACTCCTGAAAAGATTCAAACTATGCTCGAACTTCGTGCTTCTGGCAACGACGTTTGTGCTCCATACGTAGAAAAATTCCCTAACGCTCAATTCTTCGCTGGCAAGAAACCTTGGGAACAGAAAGTTGACATCGCTATGCCTTGCGCAACTCAAAACGAAATCAACAAGGCTGACGCTGAAATGCTCCGCGACAACAAGGTGCTTCTCGTAGCTGAAGTTTCTAACATGGGCTGTACTGCTGAAGCTATCGACGTATTCCTCGATGCAAAGATGGTTTACGCTCCTGGTAAGGCTGTGAACGCTGGTGGTGTAGCAACTTCTGGTCTTGAAATGACTCAGAATGCTCAACACATCTACTGGACCGCTGCTGAAGTTGACAAGAACCTCCATCAGATCATGAAGGACATCTACGACCAATGCGTGAAGTATGGTAGGCAAGAAGATGGCTACATGAACTACATGAAGGGTGCTAACGTTGCTGGCTTCATGAAGGTGGCTCACGCAATGATTGGACAAGGCATTATCTAATCAGCATATTCTCTTTCATAAATAATTTAGCGGCACTTGCACCACAAGGCAAGTGCCGCTTCCTTTTGCTTAGTAGATGCGATGAATTATGTCTGCCACAATAGGCGAGGGCACAAATTGCGTCATGACGTAGGGACATGCCTCCGGCATGTTTCGCTGCAATCGGCAACGCATCACCCAACATGCCAAAGGCGAAAGCACTGAAAATATACGTGTTTTTGGGGGATTTTTGAGGGCAAGGGGCGTTTTTTTGGAAAAAAATGACGGCGATAGAGGCGTTTTCCCGGTTTTTGGGAAAACGCTTTTTTGTGTGGAAACTGTTTGAGTTGGGGGCTTCTGAGGGCTTGTAGGTGTGTTTTTCCCGTGTTTTTACGGGATTTTGGTGTAGATTTTCTTGAGGTTGGACACGAACATCGTGACAGCGCACTGCACTGTCATCATGTCGAGACCGTAGAACATCGCCCTACCGTAGCCGAGGCCCCGCTTGACGTGGGCGTTCTTCGCCTCTATCTTGTACCGCTCCCGCCGGCGGTCCCTGAAGTCCTGCGTCTGTGAGCGCTCCAGCAGCCTGCGCTGCTCGGGGGTGAGCTGCGTGACGGAGAACGTCTTGGTCTTTGCGCCTTTGAGGCATTTCTCTCTCTGGGGGCATACCGAGCACTTGGCGCGGTCGAATGTGTAGATTGTCGCCTTGCGGCCGTTGTCTTTCTTGTAGGTCACCGAGCGCTTGCTCACCGCCAAGTGCCCGTTGGGGCAGGTGAACATGTCCGCGTCCTTGTTGAAGGTGAAGCCGTCGCGCCCGTCT
>SFWW01000186.1 GCA_004559845.1 bacterium | reverse complement strand
CGGCCGATATTGGCTATAGTCCACGGCAGGATTGGATACTGTCCGCTAAGTGCGATGTTGGGTCGCCGCCCCTTGGCGGTGTCGGTGCGGAATGTTGCCAATCCACTTTGCAAATATAATTATAATTTGCAATATAGTAAGTATCCTGACCATCTTTTTTGCAAAAAACTTTGTCTTTAGCCACGGCCTATGGCGGCAATGTGATTTCGTACCAAGAAACCAACAAGGCAACGACTATGGCAGTAACTTTAGTAACCGAATAGCAGAACTTTATCTGCCCCCACCCGGAATTCGTGCTTTAGAAAAGCGGTAGGCGTGTTTTTTTTCGGCGAAGCCGACTTTTTATTCTCTTCCAACCATCCAAAGTCATCCCACAACCCCACCATCCTCCCCAAATAAAGGAACATTCCCTATTGGTATTGCCTCCCGTGCACACCATCCTTAACTTTGCCAACAAGTTCTTTGAAATGTTTACAAAACAGCAATCCTAACATCCATAGAAAGTGTTTCAGGTGTTTCAAGTGTTTCAGGTGTTTCATTTCGCTTTTGGACCACAAAACCGCCCGATTTTGGTCCAAATCCGAACAAACCCGAAAAATCGCTACCCATCCGCCTACGCCATATAATGGGTGTGGAAAACACCCAAAAAGGCAATTCACCTACTGGTCTACGAACAAGATTCAGTCATGTGTGCTATAGGCGCAGTTTATTTTCGGCAAGCCGACTTTTTATTCTCTTCCATCCCACTGGATATTACAAAATAAAAACAGACACCTATTCTTTTGATGAGGTGGAATAGGTGTCTGTTTTGATGGTTGTATGCCTTGGGGATTGGCGTGCGGGAATTAGTTGAGGATGATATTGATGAGGGCTGTTACGTCCGATACGTTAACTTTGCCATCGGCGTTGATATCGGCAAGCTCAAGATTAGCGGTTTCGCCGTGGGCAATCATATTCACCAAGGTTGTCACGTCGGTCACATTCACCTTTCCATCGAGGTTGATGCGCCAATCTCGGTAAGGTCACCCTTGATATTGGTGAAATCCTTCCACAGGCTCGCCGTCCGGTATGCACTCAGATACTTGGGTAGCACATGCAGGGTCCCATCTTTGGGCACTTTAAAGAAAACGCTCGTCCCAGTGCTGACTTTTTCAGGATTGGGATAGGCATCAATCCTCGTCAAGCCGTTGCAACTGTAGAACGCCCTTTCACCGATTGAGGTGACGGAGTTGGGGATGGTGATGCTCGTCAAGCCGCTGCAACCGCTGAACGCATAGTCGCCGATGTAGGTGACGGATTTGGGGATTATTGTATTTTTACACCCACTAATTAATGTGTTTGTTGCAGTCTCAATAATGGCGTTACAGTTTTCGCGCGAGTCATATACGGAGTTGCCACTCTCCACTTTTATGCTCGTCAAGCCGCTACAACTGCCGAACGCCCTGTCGCCGATTGAGGTGACGGAGTTGGGGATGGTGACGCTCGTCAAGCCAGTGCATTTGTAGAACGCCCTTTCACCGATTGAGGTGACGGAGTTGGGGATGGTGACGCTCGTCAAGCCGCTGCAGCCCCTGAACGCCCAGTCGCCGATTTACGCTCGTCAAGCCGCTGCAACCGAAGAACGCCATGTCGCCGATTTCGGTGACGGAGTTGGTGATTATTGTATTTTTACACCCACTAATCAATGTGTTTTTTGCAGTCTTGATAATGGCGTTACAGTTTTCGCGCGAGTCATAGACAGAGTTACCACTCTCCACTTTTATGCTCGTCAAGCCGCTGCAACTAGCGAACGCATTGCCGCCGATTGAGGTGACGGAGTTGGGAATGTTGACACTCGTCAAGCCCCTGCATTTGTAGAACGCCCAGTCGCCGATTGAGGTGACGGATTTGGGGATGTTGACGCTCGTCAAGCCGCTGCAACCGAAGAACGCTATGTCGCCGATTTCGGTGACGGAGTTGCCGATGATGACGCTCGTCAAGCCGCTGCATTCATAGAACGCCCCTTTGCCGATTGAGATGACGGAGTTGGGGATGGTGACGCTCGTCAAGCCGCTGCAACTGGCGAACGCCCCTTCGCCGATTGAGGTGACGGAGTTGGGGATGGTGACGCTCGTCAAGCCGCTGCAACCGTCGAACGCCTTGTTGTCGATTGAGGTGACGGGATATGAGATACCATCATAAGTGACCGACTTGGGGATGATGAGATGGCCTGTCGGCTCATTGCCTGACGGATAGCCCGCTACCG
>SFWW01000059.1 GCA_004559845.1 bacterium | reverse complement strand
CTCATCATGGCATTCACCATGGTGAGGATGGCTTTCATTTCATCAAACGCCGGGAGGAAGTCCTCTTTGGTGAGTTGCAAATCGCGGAAATAGCCCACCGGCAGATTGTTGGTAACCATCGTGATTTGGAACGGCAACGCCTCCAAGCGATTGCAGCGCGCACGGGTGAGTTCAAACACATCAGGGTTCTTTTTATGCGGCATAATCGACGAGCCGGTGGTAAACTCATCGGGCAATTTGATAAAGGCAAAATTTTGCGAATTAAACATACAGGCATCAAAGGCGAGTTTCGATAGCGTGGCGGCAATATTCGCCAAGGCAGCAGCCACGATGCGCTCCGTTTTGCCTCTGCCCTAGCCTGCGGCAGAGCCCAAGGGGTTGCGATTATTCACCTCGTAGGCGGCGCGCAGCACCGTCAAATCGTCGGCAAGCGACTCGGCATAGGCGCCAAACCACAGTCCGAACGACGATGGCATTGCCACTTGCAGGTGGGTGTAGCCCGGCATCAGCACATGCTTATAGCGCTCACTTTGGGCTTGGAGGGTGCGAAACAGCGCGGTGAGGTGATGCACCACCTCTTCAATTTCGCTTCGAATAAAGAGACGAAGGTCGACCAGCACCTGGTCGTTGCGCGAGCGTCCGGAGTGAATTTTCTTGCCCACATCGCCCAGACGGCGGGTGAGCATCAGTTCCACTTGCGAATGCACGTCTTCAATACCCTCTTCTATCACAAATTTTCCCGCTTCAATTTCCGCATAAATGTCGCGAAGGGCAGCGGTGAGCGTAGCCAATTCGTCGGCAGAGAGGAGATTGATGGTTTGAAGCATGGTGATGTGGGCGATGGAGCCCAGCACATCGTAGCGCGCCAAATAGAGGTCCATTTCGCGGTCGCGACCCACGGTGTAGGTTTCCACATCGTGGTCCACCGTCACATTCTTTTCCCAAAGTTTTGATGCCATAGTCAATGATTTTTTGCTATAATTTTTCACAAAATTACAACATTATTTCCATCTGCCGACCAATATCATTAATTTTGCACAAATTTTAAATGAAATTATGACTCCCACGTTTTCAATCATCACCGTTACGTGGAACGCCGCCAAGGTGATTCCCCCCACACTGAAAAGCGTGAAAGCGCAATCGTGCACCGATTATGAATACTTGGTGGTGGACGGCGCATCCACCGACCAAACCCTGCAATTGGTGAACGAAGCCGACATAGCGGGCACGCGCATCGTGAGCGAGCGCGACAACGGGCTCTACGATGCCATGAACAAAGCCATTCGCCTTGCTAAAGGCAAATACTTGATATGGATGAATGCCGGCGATGCTTTTGCCGATGCCGATTCGCTGGCACGCCTCGCCGATGCCGCCAAGAGCAATCCGGGGGTGATATACGGGCAAACGCAGGTGGTGAACGCCGAGCGACAGGTGGTGGGCATGCGGCATCTCACGGCGCCGGCACAACTCAGCGCCGACGATTTCAAACACGGTATGCTGGTGTGCCACCAGGCATTTGTGGCGCGACGCGACATCGCCCCGGCTTACGACCTTGCCTACCGCTTCAGCGCCGACTATGACTGGTGCATCCGCGTGCTCCGGCAGTCGAACCACAACGCCTACGTGGGTGAAAAGCCCATCGTGAGTTTTCTCACCGACGGCCTCACCCACAAGCACCACAAAGCATCACTAAAAGAGCGCTACCACATTATGTGCCACTACTATGGCACCTGCGCCACCACCCTGCGCCACATAGGATTCGCCTTCCGAGCCCTCGCCCGAAAACTAAAAAAGTGACCTTTCGGCAACAAAAGAACCGTGAAAATGAAATTTCGGGAACAAAAGAGCCGTCCTTTTGCTACCGCCGCCGATTGAAAAAGGTGTGGATTTTTCCCATTATTTGTTTGGATTTTTTAAAAAATGGATGATTTATTTGTTTGGATTTTTTAAAAATTGGGCGATTTATTTGTTTGGATTTTTTAAATTTCGTACTTTTGTAATCTCAAAAACAGGAGGTTAAGTATGTACATCAAAAGAATCATCGACCAATACTTAGAAGAATGGACGAAAAGAGCAGACCACAAGCCCATTCTTCTTCGCGGTGCACGGCAAGTTGGGAAGTCGAGTTCGGTTAGACATTTAGGGCGTCTTTTTCAAAATTTTGTAGAAATAAATTTTGAAAAAAACGAAATTTACAAACAAGTGTTTGAAGCCGACCTCGATGCACATCGGATTGTGAATCAGCTATCTGCTGTGAGTGGAAAAAAAATCATTGCCGGCAAAACACTTTTATTTCTCGACGAAGTGCAAGAGTGCCCTCGTGCCATTATGTCGCTTCGATTTTTTAAGGAAGATTTGCCGGAACTCCATGTGATTGCTGCCGGATCGCTACTTGAATTTGCCCTCCGAGAGCTCCCCACATTTGGAGTGGGACGCATTCACTCCCTTTTCATGCGCCCATTAAGTTTTGATGAATTTGAATCGGCTTACGGTTTTGACACACTGTTGAAAGCCCGCAACGAAGCCTCTGCCTTGCATCCATTGCCGGAGGCGCTCTATCAAACCCTGCTTGAGCACTTGCGCACCTATATCATGATTGGAGGAATGCCTGAAGTGGTGGTAAAATGGATTGAAACTCAAAACTATGCGCTATGCCAAGAGGTTCAAGACGATATTATCGTATCGTACGAAAGCGACTTCCCCAAATACAAACACAAAGTGGATAGCGAACTGCTGCGCCATGTGCTACATAGCGCTGCTTTGCAATGTGGGAAAAAATTCGTTTATTCGAAAGTGGGAGAATATAAAACCTATGCCGTGAAGCAAGCGCTCAACTTGCTTTTTCAAGCCGGTATTCTTATCCCCATCACCCACACATCGGCTAATGGTTTGCCATTAGGGAGCGAAGCCGATGAAAATAAACGAAAGGTGATTTTTTTAGACTGTGGCCTTTTGCTCCGCACGCTAAATATGGCTATGGGCGACATTTCTGCTATCACAGTGCAAATACTCACAGCCAATGCCTCTGATTTAGCGAATAAGGGAGCCATTGCAGAGCAGGTGGTCGGCACGGAACTTCTCGCCTACAAAACGCCAAATCTGCGCCACGAAATTTTTTATTGGACAAAAGAAGCCAAAAATTCTTTGGCTGAAGTGGACTATGTGGATACATTTGCACAAAAAGTGCTACCCATAGAGGTAAAAGCCAATGTGCAAGGGGGAATGAAAAGCCTGTGGGCAATGATGCGCGAAAAGTCACTTATGTGGATAAAGGAGACAACGATGAAGAACGGCATGTGAGAATTGTTCCGCTCTTTGCCATCAGCACGCTACGGTGAAAGGGTGCGCGGTTTGAGCCATTATTTCCGTAGAATTGTGTGGAATTGTGGGTGGAGGATTTGCAATATTAGTGGAAAAAGGGTAAATTTGTAGGTTATAACGTGTAGAATTCACTCAATCTGAATATATGGCAAAGAAAAATGCAACCGGCATTGGCACCAGAATAGAACAGAAGCAAATGGCTATCTCTATTCCTAATGTGGAACTTGCCCCCTACTTGGAGAAAACGAGTAAGGAGTTGGAAGAGGAAGTGCAGAATGAGGTGAGCGAAAATCCGCTGTTGGAAATTAAGGAATCCGACACTCAGCCCGTGAAGGCTGCTGATGCCAACGCTATGGCACACATGCGCGATTACGATAGAATTCCGCTTTCTAAAAACCGTGGCGCCGACAGCGACTATTTTGTGCCCGACGCTGTGGCGGAGGAAACGCTGGAAGAGCATTTAATGAATCAAATTAATGAGCGCGACCTTTCGGAAGTGGACCAAGTGATAGCGGAATACATTGTGGGCAATCTCGACACCAACGGGTGGCTGGTGCGCTCAAGTGCAGGCATTGCCGACGACCTCACTTTTAATGCCGATTTGGAGGTGGAGCGCGAAGATGTGGAGCGTGTGCTGAAAATGGTGCAGGCGCTCGACCCGCCGGGCATTGGCGGGCGCACCCTCAAGGAATGCTTGCTGATTCAAGTGCATCAAAAGCCCCGCACGCCTGAGAATGAACAACTGGCAATGCTTATCAGCGACTATCTTGAAGATTTGGCTTTGGCACATTTCGACAAGATTTGCACCAAAATGAATATCACCACCGAGCAGTTGCGCTTGCTTAAAGAAGATTTGCATCGGCTCAATCCCAAGCCGGGAAGTGGTTATTCGTCGAGTGCCAATGAGGTGCGACGCAATCAGATTATTCCGGAATTTGAAATCACGGTGGAAGAGGGCGAAATCTATGTGAGTATGCCCAATAGCATTCCGGAGCTGGTGCTGAATGAAAAAATGTCGGAAAAGATAGAAACCGGGAAGGAAAAGGATAAAAGTATGAAAAACTTTTACGACAAAGCCAATCGGTTTATCTCTATTTTGCGACGTAGGCAAGAAAAACTGATGCTGGTGATGCAATCCATTATCAAGCATCAAAAGGAATTTTTCCTTACCGGCGATGAAGATGTGCTGGTGCCACTGAAATACGATGATATTAAGAAGGATACCGGGCTGGACCAAACGTCGATTTCGCGCATTTGCGGCGGCGATAGAGGCAAATATGTGAACACGCCGTGGGGTACGTATAAGTTGAAGAATTTTTTCAGCACGGCGATTGCTTCAGGCGCTAATGGCGAAGAGGCGGTGAGCAATAAGGCGGTGAAAAATGCGGTGAAAGACATCGTGGAACACGAGCCTAAAAACAATCCGCTGAGCGACACTGCCATTCAGCAGCTGCTAAAAGAGCGTGGCTACGAGGTGGCACGACGCACGGTGGCGAAATACCGGATTATGCTGGGCATCCCCGATTCGCGCCGGCGAAAGGAGCTGTGATTTTTTTTAAGAAATTAGATGTTAGAAATTAGATATTTAGATGTTTTGAGATTTGGAGATGTTGGAGATTTAAAAAATTGGATTTGAGATGAATGAAAGTGATATGAAACAGGGGCGCATAGTGGTGGGGTTGTCGCGATTTCTTTCGGCAATGCTCACTCCGCTATTGATGCCCACCTATGGTGTGCTGATAGCCTTGTGGTGCTCCTATTTGAGTGCCTATGATATGGGCTTGCGCGTAACGGTGCTGTTGGTGGTGTCGGGCATCACTTTGGTGCTACCCATCTTTTGTATTGCCACCTTGCACCACTTTAAGTGGATTTCCGATAAGCGACTCATCGACCGCAAGGAGCGGCTGGTGCCTTATTTGTTTGCCTTTCTATGCTACGTGGCAGTGGCTTACTATTTGTGGAGCCGTGTGCACATGCCCATGTGGGTGGTGATGTTTTGCGCCGGCGGTGCGCTGTCGGTACTCATATCTGCGGTGGTGACACTGTGGTGGAAAATCAGCGCACACATGGCAGGTATGGCAGGCGTGGTGGCACTCATCTATAATATGCACGTGCTCACCACCGAAGCATTCAATTTGATTTGGGTGCTCACGGTGGCAGTGGTGCTGTGCGGACTATTGGGCTCGGCTCGGATGATACTCGGGCGTCATAGCTTGAATCAAGTGGTGGCAGGCGCCGTGAATGGTGCCGTGTCGGTGACACTGATGATGCAAATTTTTGGGTAATAACGATATATCAACCTTTATAGAATGAAAGCATTAGTGAGCATTATTATGGGCAGCACCAGCGATATGCCCGTGATGGAAAAAGCCTGCAAATGGCTCAACGAAATGGAAATTCCCTTTGAGGTGAATGCGCTTTCGGCGCACCGCACCCCACAAGCCGTGGAAAAATTTGCCTGCGAAGCGCAGGGGCGCGGCATTAAGGTGATTATTGCCGGCGCCGGAATGGCTGCCGCCCTGCCGGGTGTGATTGCGGCAAGCACCACACTGCCGGTGATTGGTGTGCCTATCAAGGGAATGCTCGATGGCTTGGATGCGATGCTGAGCATCATTCAAATGCCGCCGGGCATACCGGTTGCCACCGTGGGCGTGAACGGCGCGCTCAATGCCGCCATCTTGGCAGCCGAAATGATAGCCCTGGGCGATGAACAGGTGGCACAAAAGGTGGCAGCCTATAAGGCTTCGCTTGGCGAGAAAATTGAGAAAGCCAACCGGGATTTGGCACAAGTGTCGTATGAATTTAAAGTGAACTGATGAATCCGATTTTTAATTATCAACGCCGCGCGACGGTGGAAGTGAATGTGGGGGGCGTGCTGCTGGGGGGCAAACACGCGGTGAGGGTGCAATCGATGACCAACACCAATACCGACGACATTGAAGCCAGTGTGGCACAGTGCCGCGCCATAGCCGAGGCAGGCGGCGAGATTGTGCGACTCACTGCGCAAGGGGTGAAGGAAGCCGACAATATCGGGCGCATTCGCTCGGCATTGCGCAAGCAGGGTTGTCAAGTGCCATTGGTGGCGGATATTCACTTCAATCCCAAAGCCGCTTTTGCCGCCGCAGCCGTAACCGACAAAGTGCGCATCAATCCCGGCAATTTTGTGGACCCGGCTCGCACTTTCAAACAACTCACCTACACCGACGAAGCCTATGAAGCCGAATTGCAACGCATCCACGATGCGCTGGTGCCTTTCATAGCCCTCTGCCGCGAGCACCACACTGCCGTGCGCTTGGGCGTGAACCATGGAAGCCTGAGCGACCGCATTATGAGTCGGTATGGCAACACGGCAAAAGGAATGGTGGAAAGTGTGATGGAATTTTTGCGGGTGATGGTGCAGGAAAAATTCTTCGATGTGGTGATTTCGATGAAAGCCTCCAATGTGGTGGTGATGGTGGAAGCCGTGCGCCGCGTGGTGGCTGCCATGGATGCCGAAAATATGCACTTCCCGCTACATTTAGGCGTGACAGAAGCCGGATTTGGCGAAGACGGACGCATCAAGAGTGCGGTGGGCATCGGTTGCCTGATGGCGGAAGGCTTGGGCGACACCATCCGCGTGTCGCTTAGCGAAGACCCGGAATTGGAAATTCCTGTGGCTCGCAAGTTGGTGGACTACGTCTGCTCGCGCCAAGGGCATACCCCTATTGCCGGCGAGTGCTATGCCGGCTACGATGCCTTACTGCCGCAACGCCGCCCCTCGTACACCGTGATGGGGAAAATTGGAGGCGGGAAATTGCCCGTGGTGGTGGCTTCGTGTGCTCCTCAAGCCGTCAGCGGAAAACTCAAGCCCGACTTTTATTTCGCCGATGGCGCAATAACCGATGGCACCCTCACATATCCCCTCACTACGCTTGCCCAATTTGAGCACGATGCCGATGCGCCTGCGCAATTTGTTCAGGTGGCTGCCGATGCCACCCCGGCACAATTGCAAGTGCTCAAAGGGAAAGACAATGTGGTGGTGGTGGCAGAGCCCGCCAATGTGAATGTGCCGGGCAGCATCCAAGCATTGCTCCACAGCATGGTGCGCGAAGGCGTGGATTGCCCCGCCGTGGTGCGCCTGAGCTACAGCGATTCCAACACCGAATGGCTACAAGTGAAGGCGGGTGCCGATTTGGGCGCCATTTTGCTCAACGGATTTGCCGACGGCATTTGGATAGAAGCCCCGAACTACCCCGCACCGGAAAAAGTGGTGGAATATGCCTTTGCCATTTTGCAAGCAGCACGCCTGCGCACCACCAAAACCGAGTTTATTTCTTGCCCAAGCTGTGGGCGCACAATGTTTGACTTGCAAACCACCGTTCAGCAGGTGAAAGCCGCCACCAATCATCTCACCCACCTAAAAATCGGGGTGATGGGATGTGTGGTGAACGGGCCCGGCGAAATGGCAGACGCCGACTATGGCTATGTGGGCGCCGCACGACACAGCATCAGTCTCTACAAAGGGAAAGTGTGCATAGAGCGCAACATCCCCGAGGAGGAGGCCATTCCGCGATTGGTGGCACTCATCAAAGCCAATGGCGATTGGGTGGAACCCTAAAAGGCGAGGTGGAAATGTGGGGAATTGCACATTTTTGCTTATTTTTGCCGATAGAAAACGAAAACCAACTTACGCTATATGACAAAATATTGGATTAGAGAAAACGGCCAACAAAGCGGTCCTTTCAGCCTTGAAGAACTGCAATTGCGCACATTTGCAAAAGGCGATACCTTTGTGTGGCACAAAGGTTTAGAAGGATGGATGCACATCGAAAACGTGCCCGAATTGGCACACCTCATCGCACCCGAGCCCGCGGCTGAGCCGGAACAGAAAGCTGTGGAGAGTGAAGCAGAAGTGAGTGAAACACCCAAAGATATGGAAGAGGCTGAGGAAGCTGAAGTGAGGGAATCCACACCGCCATTGTTCCATTCCATGCCCACTCCCCCACCCTATATGGAGCAGCCCCAAGTGACAGCACCGCCGATGCACGAGCAGGCGCCCAAGCCCGAGTGCCCGCCCACCAATTTGGTGGCAGCCATCGTGTGCACCTTGCTGTGCTGCACGCCTTTCGGTGTGGCAGGCATCGTGTGTGCCGTGCTCACCCAAAACCACTACAATGCCGGCAACTACGAAAAAGCCCGGAAATATAGCCAATGGAGCGATTGGATGTGCATCCTTTCGGTGGTGCTATTTTTCTTGAGTTTGCCATTCACTATCCTATTTTTGTAAGCCCCGATGAAGGCACGCATAAGCAAGGGGCCGGTATGGGTGTTGGTCATCGCCGGAGTAGCGGCGCTGGCGGTAGTGTATTATGTGTTCGACCCCTCCATTTCGCACCTATTCCCCAAATGCGCCTTCCATTCGCTTACCGGATTTCAGTGCCCCGGTTGCGGCTCACAGCGCGCCATCCATGCCCTGCTTCATGGCGATGTGGCAGGCGCAATGGGCTACAATGCCCTGCTCGTGGTGAGTTTGCCCCTCATTGCGCTATTATCCACGATGAAATGGTGGAAACCGCATTTTCCGCGGGTGCATCAATTGCTCACATCCTCCGTGCTTGCCACCTCCTCCCTCATCATCATTTGCCTCTGGTGGCTTCTGCGCAACCTCTTCAACTGGTAGGAAACAGGGTGGTTAGCGGAGTTTGTGGCGACGGAAGTGGTGCATGGTGTAGGCGAAATAGGCTGCTACGCCGAGGGCATTGACTGCCACGGTGGTCCAAAAGGCGGTAGCATATCCCATTCTGTCGGCTACCACGCCTCCAATCAAGCACCCCACCCCCATGCCAATATCCCACGAAATGAGGAGGGTGGAATTGGCGGTGCCGCGCTGACTGTTGGTGCCGAGGTTGATGGTCATATTTTGGAAGGCAGGCCACAGATGCCCATTGCCCAATCCAATCAAAATGGCAGACCCGTAGTAGCCGATACCATTGGGCAGCACCACAAAGAGCGTGTAGCCCACCAGCGAAATAAGCATTCCGGAGGCGGCATTTTGCTCCAAGCGTCCGTTGCGCAAGGCTTTGGCGCCTTGCAATCGGGATGCAATCAGTCCTATCGCCAAAATCATGAACCATGCGCCGGTGCCGGCGGTGATGTGCATCACCTCTTTGCCATAGATGGCGAGATAATTGCTCAGCACACCGAAGCAAAAGCCGAAACACATCATATTAGATGCCAGTGCCCACCCATTAAGCAAGAAAAAGCGGTCGAGCGAAATGGGGCGGTTGCCGGTTGGGATGGTGCGCTTAGGCAGATGCAACGTGGCATCTACAGCGAGCCCAATGCCCGCTATGAGCATCGACAAAAGGAAAATAAAGTTGAAATCATGGGTGACTTGATAAATGAAAATGCCCACTGAAGGGGCTATTGCCATGCCCAAATTGTTGCCCAAACCATAGTAACCGATACCCTCATTGCGGCGCGAAGAAGGTAGCACATCAATCGCCACGGTACTGTTTGCCACAGTGATTGCGCCAAAGGGTCCGCCATGGAGCGTGCGAATCACGGCAAACAAAAGTAGAGAGCCGGCGATGATGTAGCCGGAAAAGAAAATGAAAAACAGGAAAAACACCCACATCAGCACGGTTTTGCGCTGAAAATTATCAATCATAAATCCGCTGAAAGGGCGAAAGAGCATCGCCGTGACAGAGTAGCCGCTCAGCACCAGCCCAATCATATCTTTCGTGGCATGGAAATTCTCGCTCAAATAGATAGGCAACAGCGGCATTAGCAAATAGAAGGAGAAAAATAGCGTGAAATTGGCTATCATCACCTTGCAGTAGTTGCTATTCCATAACTTTTCTTTTTGCGAGTTCATGATGCAGGTGGGAAAGGATTTTGGGAATGAATGAGGATGATAAAGAAGTGGAAACGAAAGGCGGTGGCCATTGGAAAGCGGTGGATTTTTTCACCTCCGTTAGGCTCCTTGCCTTAAAAAACCAACTTCTTAGCCATTCGGCACCTCATCCACACGGTGGCCGATGAGGGTGGCGCTGGTGGCTTTTTCCACCACACACATCACCCGGTCGCCCACCTTGGTGTTGCCTGCCGGAAATACAATCACCTTATTTTGTGGAGTGCGGCCAAACATGTCGGCTTTGGAGCGCTTACTGTAGCCTTCCACCAGCACTTCAAAGGTTTTGCCCACATCGTTACGATTGCTACAAAGCGAGAGCTCATTTTGCAGTGCAATCATGCGATTGAGGCGGTCGATTTTCACTTCTTCGCTCACATTGTCGGGCAAATGTTTGGCGGCAAATGTGCCGGGGCGCTCGCTGTATTTAAACATAAACGAAGAGTCGAAGCCCACTTCGCGCATCAGCGAGAGCGTTTGTTGGAAGTCTTCTTCCGTTTCGTCGTGAAATCCGGTAAACATATCGCTGGAGATGCCGCAGTCGGGCATGGCTTCGCGAATTTTTGCAATGCGGTCGAGATACCACTCGCGGGTGTATTTGCGATTCATCAACTTAAGCACCTTATTACTACCGCTTTGCACCGGCAGGTGAATGTGGTTGCAAATGTTGGGATGCGTAGCCATGGTGGCGATAATTTCGTCGGAAAGGTCTTCGGGATTGCTGGTGGTGAAGCGCACTCGCATTTCTGGGGCGGCTTCTGCCACGATAGCCAGCAGTGTAGCCATATCCACGGGGGCGCTACCATCGGCAGGCTTGTAGAGGTAGCTGTTCACATTTTGCCCCAGCAAAATCACCTCCTTAAAGCCTTTGCTCTGCAAATCGCGCAACTCATTGAGGATGCTTTGCGGCTCACGGCTACGTTCACGCCCTCGCGTGTAGGGCACGATGCAATAGGTGCAGAAATTGTTGCAGCCCCGCATAATGCTGATGTAGCCGCTCACCTTATTACCACTGATACGGTGTGGAATGATGTCGCGGTAGGTTTCGGTGGTGGAGAGGGTGGTGTCGATAGCCTTTTCGCCGGCTTCGGCAGCGGCGGTAAGGTTGGGCAGTTCGAGATAGGAATCCGGACCTGCCACAATATCCACATCATAATCATTGATGAGCACCTCCTTCAATCGCTCCGCCATACAGCCGATAATGCCCACAATCAAGCGGCGAGGCCGGCGCCGGCGCAGCGCATTGATCTGGTTGAGCCGCGAAAAAATTTTCTGCTCGGCATTATCGCGAATGGAGCATGTGTTGATAAAAATGGCATCGGCATCGTCGATGCTTTCGGTGGTGTCGTAGCCCGCCATTTTCATCACCGAAGCCACCACCTCGCTATCCGCCACATTCATTTGGCAGCCATAGGTTTCGATAAAAAGTAGTTTTGAAAATTCGCCTTGGTGGTTGTAACTCAACTCCATATTCGTCTGTATTGATGATAAATGATAAAACAAAAATAAGCATATCGACTATCGGCAAGCACACACTGCTCGCCAAAACCACTGCAAAATTACTGCTATTTCTGCTAAAAACGATGCTTTCCGCCCGAAAATGCAACGAAAAAATTGCAATTCCCTACCTATGGGGAGCTTCATGTCGGGGTTCTTTGATTTTTAATCGCTTAACATTTGGCGAATAGCATCAACCGACTTGCCTGTGGCGCTTGCAATATCTTCTATGGCAATGCCATTGCTCAGCATACTTTTTGCCATCTTTTTTAGCAAATCACTTTGCTCCGTGATAATATTGCTTTGCTCGGTGATCGTGTTGCTTTGCTCCGTGATGGTGTTGCTTTGCTCCGTGATGGTGTTACTTTGCTCGGTGATGGTGTTGCTTTGCTCAGTAATAGTGTTGCTTTGCTCAGTAATAGTGTTGCTTTGCTCAGTAATAGTGTTGCTTTGCTCAGTAATAGTGTTGCTTTGCTCAGTGATCGTGTTGCTTTGCTCGGTGATGGTGTTGCTTTGCTCGGTGATGGTGTTGCTTTGCTCGGAAATCAGGAAGTCTTGCTCTTGGATTTTTTTGTCGCGCGCCATGATTGCCGTGTCACGGTTTTCGATGGCGGAGAAAAATTCGTCTTCCACATTCATATCGTGGCGGAGTTTGGTGTCGGAGGCGG
>SFWW01000185.1 GCA_004559845.1 bacterium | reverse complement strand
CGACGGATGCCAGATGCACAGCACCGTGATGCTCAACGAAGTGGACCGCAAAATATTCCGCAAACTCGGTGTGGGGCTCACCTGCGACCCCAACCGCAAAAAATAAGAGCACTTGTCTAAAATTTTCTAACTTCTTAACTTCTCTAACTTCTTAACTTCAGAGATCATGATATGTTTGCCATCGGCTTTTGGTTTGGCTACGAAGTGGTGTGGCGCGCGTTTCGTCACGAAGGCGTGCCTGAGATATGGGTGTCGAAATTGTTTGTTTACGTGATTGTAGCCACCGTGGTGGGTGCTCGATTGGGTCACGTATTTTTCTACGATTGGGCATACTATAGCCACCACTTAGGCGACATTCCCAAGATATGGGAAGGCGGATTGGCAAGCCATGGCGGCGTGATAGGCATTATGGTAGCCATTTGGATATATAGCAAAGTGGTGACCAAGCGCCCCATGCTCTGGACCTTCGACCGCGTGGTGCTACCCGTGGGCGTGGTGGCAGCGCTCATACGTGTGGGCAACTTATTTAACCACGAAATCTACGGCGGCACCACCGATTTGCCCTGGGGATTTCGCTTTATAGAAAACATATCCGCCTATTTGCAAGGCGCCGAGGCGCGATTCACCGCTCCCTGCCACCCCACCCAGCTTTATGAGGCGCTCGCTTATTTGCTCACCTTTGCCGTGGTGATGTGGCTCTACTGGAAACGCAATGCCCAAGAGCGCGAAGGCTTACTCTTCGGCGTGTTTATGTTAGGCATTTTCGGTGCACGCTTCTTGGTAGAATTTGTAAAAAATGTGCAAGAGCCTTGGGAAATGAGTATGCGCGCCGCTTGCGGTTTGGATATGGGACAAGTGCTCAGCATTCCATTCATCGTGCTCGGCGTGTGGCTCATAGTGAGAGCAATGCGAAAGCCGCGGCTGCCACTGAAGTATCCCAACAAATTTGCCGACGAAAAGAGCAAAAAATAATTGCAAATCACATTCTTATTTTCTATTTTTGCAATATCAAAAAACCATTAAACTGATTTGCAAAATGAATAGGATACTTATTATGGCACTTGTGGTGCTGTTGCCGGCTATGATGCAGGCTTGTAAAGGAGATAAGAATGGAAAAGGAAAGGCTTCTGCCGAAGCGCAAAGCGCTCAGCCGGAGCAATTGGCAAATGTAGCATTTCTGAAATCGCTCGATTTGGACTTGAGCCGAGTGGCGATTGGAGCCACCTTCGACACCAAATTTTTGCTCACCGAAGAGGGCGAAAAGAAGAGAGTACAACTCAATGAACATCAAATAGATGCGCTGCTCGACGATGCGCCGGTAGACTTCGATGACGAATGCGCCGTGCCCTTTATTGTGGGCGCTAAAGCGTTTGGCAAGCATGTGATGCTGGTGTTTCGCATCGAAACCGGCGATGGCGCCGAACTGATATTTTCCACCTACAATCAAGCCGGAAAGATGGTAGACTTCGTAGCCACCGCTTCATGGGAAAGCACCTTCCTTTGGGATGGCGAAGTGGTAGGCGGGCAGCCTGTGAGTTACGATTCATGCCATGCCACTTTCTCCAACCAAGCCTTCACCTTCCATCGAAAAGTGGGGCGCCATGCCGGCGGGGTGGTGCAATGGGAACAACAACGCAACTACGCTTATCAAGTGGGTGCCAACGGCAAAATCACACTCAGCAAAGTGGATGTGAAAGCCGTGAAAGGTGCGCCGTCGGGGCAATACAGCGACCCACTGCCCGAAATGCTCCAAATTCGAGACTTGAGTTATTACCCCTACTCCGACACTAATGTGCTGGCTGCTTTCAACGAAATAGCACAAACGCATTTCAATAATGCCAATCTGAAAGAGACACTGTTAAGCGAGATGTTTAGACTCTACAATTCGCACAAAGACCAAGTGCTGCTCTACATTGACAATCACCCCAATTCAACCATGACCGATGTGCTCCACGAGTGTGTGAAGCAATCATGGCTGCCCAAGGAAGAACTCTACGACGACATCGACGACCTCCACAATTCCGCTCAGAAAGCGCGCCTGATGCAGCTCACCGCCCAATGGGG
>SFWW01000058.1 GCA_004559845.1 bacterium | reverse complement strand
GAAGAACATATCGATTTATTCTTCTATCGACCCATGGGTTTCGCTTGGGCTTATTTGTTTTCAAAACTTGGTGTCACGCCCAATGTGGTGACTATCGCATCCATCTTTTTGGGCGTGGGCGGTGGCATATTGCTCTATTTCGGCGATGCCGCCCACATTTGGCTCAATTACCTCGGCATCTTCTTTATTATTTGGGCGAACACCTACGACAGCGCCGACGGACAATTGGCACGCCTCACTAAGCAATATTCGCGCATCGGGCGCATTCTCGACGGTTTGAGCGGCGATTTGTGGTTCTTTGCCATTTATTTTGCATTAGTGTTTCGCGAAATTAATTTCGGCGACGCATGGCCCGGAGCCAATTTCTTTGCCCAACACCAATGGCTGATTTGGGTGCTTGCCGTGGCAGCCGGATTGTGCCACGCCAAGCAAGCCGCTATGGCTGACTATTATCGCCAATTCCACCTCTATTTCCTCAAAGGTAAAGAGGGTAGCGAACTCGACAGCACCGAAGCACTCGACAAAGAAAATGCCAACCTCACCTGGAGCGGCAACTTTATGAAGAAACTCACCATGGTGTTTTACCGCAACTATACCGCCAACCAAGAAGTGCTCACGCCCAACATGCAGCGCCTTCGCAAAGCCCTCAAGGTGCGCTATGGCGAAGATGAAATTCCGCAAGCCTTCCGCGATGCGTTCCGCGCCAAGTCGTTGCCGCTAATGAAGTACACCAACATGCTATCGTTCAACACCCGCATCATAGCCATGTTCATCTCGGTGATTATTCAAATGCCATGGCTCTACTTCGCCTTCGAATTGGTGGTGCTCAACGCTATGATGGTGTACATGATTCTTTCGCACGAGCACCGCTGTAAATCCCTCATTGCTCAGGTGTAGGTGGGTTTGTGGTTTTTGGGGCTCACACAGATCCCACGGATCTCACTGATTTTTTTGTGGGTGGTTTTTTGGCTCACACAGATCCCGCGGATCTCACTGAATTTTTTGTGGGTGATTTTTGGGCTCACACAGATCTCACGGATCTCACTGAATTTTTTGTGGGTGATTTTTGGGCTCACACAGATCTCACGGATCTCACTGAATTTTTTGTGGGTGGTAAATCTCACAGATTTTTTTAGTGGGGGAGTGAGTGGGGAGTTTATTTATTTGTGTGGGGATTGTGTGTGTTGATTTTTTTGTTTTTGATTTTTATTTTGGATTGCTTGAGGAGGTCTATGAAAGGGCTCTTATGTATGAACTCGTGAATGCAGGATTAAAGGCAGAAAGTCAAGTAGCACTACCATTGGTATATAAAGGAGTGGATTTGGAAAAGAGTTATCGGGTGGATATTTTGGTTGAAGAAAAAATAATTCTGGAGTTGAAGTCAGTAGCACAACTCGAACCAGTTCACTACAAACAATTACTATCATATTTGAAATTGTCAGGACTAAGAATCGGCTACCTGATTAATTTCAACGAAAAAGATTTTAAAAACGGCTATCACAGAATAGTGAACGGCTATTAAAATATAAATAATAAATTATAAAGTAAAAAGTAAAAAGTAAAAAGTAAAAAACATTCCCTTATCCTCATTCACAGAAATCCGTGAGATTTCCCACCCACAAAGAAAACCTGTGGGATCTGTGGGATCTGTGTGAGGCCCGGAGTCAAATAAGCCCACAAGCCTCCGTGAGATTTTCCACCCACAATGCAATTCTGTGAGATCCGTGGGATCTGTGTGAGCCAAAACCACAAACAGCGAGATCTGTGTGAGGCTCGGTACCAGGAGGCAGGGGAAGACAAAGAATAAGCGATATGATAAAAGGTGTGATTTTTGATTATGGCGGCACGATTGATAGCCGCGGCGTGCATTGGAGTTGGGTAATTTGGGACGGCTACCGGCATGCCGACGTTGCCGTGTCATTAGAGCAGCAAGGACTGGTGGATGCCGCTGAGGCTCCCGAAAAGGCGAGAGCGGTGGCGCAATACTGCTACGAACAGGCGCGTGAGTGTATCGAGGAAGCCCGACCGGTATTGGAGGCGTTGAGCGCCAAATATCCCATGATGCTGGTGAGTAATTTTTATGGCAATGTGGATAGTGTGCTCCGCGATTTCGATATCCGCAAGTATTTCAAAGGGGTGATAGAGAGCGCTGTGGTGGGTGTGCGCAAACCCAATCCCACGCTGTTCCGCCTCGGTGTGGATGCCCTTGAGCTCCCTGCTGAAGAAGTGATGGTGGTGGGTGATAGCCTCACCAAAGACATCCTCCCCGCCGAAAGCATTGGCTGCAAAACACTATGGCTCAAAGCCAAAGGGTGGACTGACAAAGAAGATACCACCATCCGCCCCGACATCATCACCTCGCTCGCCCAAGTGCTTCAAAGCCTATAGCTGTGGGGGCATAGATGCCAAGCGCTCACAGCAGAAGGTTCACTTCTTCTCTCCCTTTTTTCCAAAACTCACCCGGTCGGGATTTTGGGCGATGAAAGATTTCCAAGATTTCGGTCCGCGGGCAAATTGCGGCTTTTGGCTTTCATAGAAATGGCAGAGGGCGGCAGCGAGTGCATCGGTTGCATCCAAAAATTTGGGCAAATCTTCTTGTGCAATGTGCAGCGTGCGCTGAAGCATAGCGCACACTTGTTCTTTACTCGCCGCGCCATTGCCGGTGATGGCAATTTTGATTTTTCGCGGTTCGTATTCCGTGATGGGAATTTGCTGATTGAGGGCGGCAGCCATTGCCACTCCTTGCGCGCGCCCCAGTTTGAGCATCGACTGCACATTTTTGCCAAAAAACGGCGCCTCAATCGCCATCTCGTCGGGCAAATATTGCTTCACCAGACCGCTCACGCGTTCATATATATGGTGGAGGCGCATATAGTGGTCGTCCATCAAATTGAGTTTGAGCACCCCCATAGCGATGAGTTGCGGTTCTTTGCCCTTAATGCCGAGAATGCCGTAGCCCATCACCCGAGTGCCCGGGTCGATGCCGATAATGATTTTATCGTAGAGAGATTGGTCCATAAGGCGCACCGGCTATTATTTGGGGTGGATTACATCCATCATCGTGTTGAAGCCCACCACACTGCTACCAAAGTGAGTAGAAATCCTTTCCGAAAGTATTTTTCCGGTGCTCAAGCACCATCGCTGTAACTCTTTCACCGAATCGGCTTGCATTTGCAGGGCGTAGCTGGTGCCGCCATCGTGCGCGCTACCCATCACCCGCGACAGGATGGGGCACTTCATCGTGCCATCGGCAGTGGCGTGGGGCAAATATTGAATCTGAATGAAGTCGAGAAACATTTTCTCCACCTCATCGCTCACGTGAAAAGTGGTGTTGTAGATAATCATAGTGTGCAAATTTACGCAATTTTTTTTATTTCCGTATCCTTTCCGAGGCATTTTCTTGCAAGGCGGTCACGGCTCTTTCATTTACGGCTATTTACGGCTATTTTTGATAGCGGCTGCTTGATTTGGTGAGGTTGGGTGGGATGGAGGAATGGTGGCTTGGGTGGGATAGAAGAGAACAAAAAGTCGGGAGGCGGGGATGTGAGGGCTGAAGCCCTTTCGTGAGCCGACAAGTGGGGATAAAGCCGAAAACGAGTTTTCGCCATTGTATCCCCATTCGCCGCCTCACGGTGGGTTGCTTCGCACCCCACTCACATCCCTCGCCGCCCGAAGAAAAAGCCGCTTCGCGGAAAAAAAGTCGGCTTCGCCGAAAAAAACTTCGCCTATGGCTTGCAGGATAGGATTATGTGTAGCGTCGCCGGCAGGTGGGGCACGGCTGTAGTGAAGCCGCTGGTGGGGGCGGTGTGGTGCAGTTTGCTTCAGAAATTGGGAGGGTAAAAATTAAGGATTTTAACATTTGGATGTTAAATCTTGGCCGTAATTTGCGGAAATAGATATAAAGAAGTAACTTTGCATCGTTTTTCAACGACTGCTATGCTATCGCGAAAAATGCTGATAACAAAAAATACAAGATTAACGACGTTCCAAAGCACCTTTATGCGATTGGAAAATTATTTCATACATACAACGACTAAGGGATTCAACGCTACTTCTCTGCAAAATGGAGAAAGTAGCGTAAATTTTTTGTAACAAATTTGTAACAATTTCATTTAATTAGGCTATATTATTCTTTTAATTTTTTACTAATTTTATTCTAAGTTTTATGCTTAAAAAAATTAAATTTTTATGTGTGATGGTGATGGCCGCTTTGGCAATCACAGCATCCGCACAAGTCACTACTTCCGCCCTCACCGGTAAGGTAGTTCTTTCCGACGACAATGAAGCAGTGATTGGCGCCACTGTGCGCGCCGTGCACGTTCCTTCCGGAACACGTTATTCCGGTGTAACCAACGAAAGAGGTCGTTACACCATTCAAGGTATGCGTGTAGGTGGCCCATACACCGTAGAAATTTCTTATGTGGGCTACAACACCCAAAAAGTAGACAACCTCACCCTCACCCTTGGTGAAACCTCCACAGTGAACGCTGTGCTTGAAGTGGGCTCTCGTCAACTTCAAGAAGTGGTGGTAACCGGTAAGGCAGGCATCGATGCCACCAAGACCGGTGCAGCCATGTCGTTCAGTGCGAAAGACATTGCTATGATTCCTTCCACCAACCACAGCATCGCCGATGTGACTCGCCTCAACCCCATGGTTAACATTTCTCAATCCGGCGCTATGTCGTTTGCCGGTGTGAGCAACCGCTACAACAGCTTCATGGTGGACGGCGCCGTAAACAACGACGTGTTTGGTCTTACTTCCAACGGTCAAAACGGTGGTCAAGCCGGCACTCAACCCCTCTCTATGGAGACAGTGGAACAAATCCAAGTGCAAGTGGCACCGTTCGACGTTCGTCAATCCGGCTTTACCGGTGGTTCAATCAACGCCATTACCAAGAGCGGTACGAACGAATTCCACGGTTCGGTGTATGGCGACTATATGAACAAAGACCTCATCAGCGACAAGTATGTGCTCCGCAATGGTAAAACTTCTTCACCTTATCAAGATGAAAAGAACTACCACTATGGTGTGACCCTTGGTGGTCCGATTGTGAAGGATAAATTGTTCTTCTTCGCCAACTACGAAAAGTCGATGAACGAATACAGCAACAACTATGGCTTGGGTTCAGAGGCTTCTCGCGTGGATGCAGCCGTGGCACAAGACCTTCTCACCACCCTTCAAGAAGCTGCTAAAAGACAAGGTGTGGAATACAATGGCACATTCAACAACCCCAACAACTACACCAAGAGCGACAAAGCCGGTGTGAAACTCGACTGGAACATCAACGACAAGCACAAACTCACCCTCGGATGGCGTTTGGTTTACGCTAAGCAATTGAATGGCAATAGCTCTGCTACTTATCTTGATGCCACTGACTATCAATACGACTTCAAGAGCGTGACCAACTCGTTCACTGCCGAACTTCACAGCAATTTCTCACCCACAGTGAGCAACGAAGCGCTCCTTTCTTATGTGCGTGTGCGCGACTCTCGTTCGCCCTACGGAATGTTCCCAATGCTTCAAATCAGCAGCGTGGGTAGCGGTTCAGTGTGCTTCGGTACAGAACGCAGCTCCACTGCCAATGCTTTGGATCAAGACATTATCTCCTTCACCGACAACGTGACCCTCTACAAAGGTAACCACACCTTCACCTTCGGTACGCACGACGAATACTACAAATTCGCCAACTTGTTTATCCAAGACAACTACGGTACTTACTACTTTGCTACTCCCGACGATTTCAAGGCAGCCCTCAACGGCGAACCCGGTCACATTAAGCAATATCGCTTTGGTATGGCAAATGTGGATGTAACAGGCGATCCTCGTTGGAAAGCAGCCTTCTCTGCCGGCCAACTCGGCTTCTATGCACAAGACAAGTGGGAAGTGACCAACAACTTCCAACTCACCTACGGTGTGCGCATCGATGTGCCTTTGTTCTTCGACACCCCCACTGCCAACACCGAATTCAACGAATATGCAGCTTCTAAGGGTTGGGACGTACGCACCGACCACAAGCTCAAGAGCACTCCTATGTTTAGCCCACGCCTCGGCTTCCGCTGGAAAGTGGACGAAGATAAGAAAGTGGTGCTCCGCGGTGGTGCTGGTTTGTTCACCGGTCGTATCCCCTTCGTGTGGTTGAGCAATAACTTCTCCAACACCGGTATTCAGCTCTCCACTTACAATGTGTCGGGCACAGCTGCTAAAGATGTGCAAGTGATTCTCGACAAAAACCGTCAGCAAGAAAATGCACAAAACCTCAAAGCAGCCGGTTCGCAAACCATCAACGTGTTTGCCGACGACTTTAAGTTTGCCCAAACTCTCCGTTTGAACCTCGCTATGGACGCCACTTGGGCAGGTATCGACTGGATCTTCGAAGGTGTGTGGTCGAAAACTATCAACGATGTGGTTTACCGCAACCTCGCTTACGAATGGGATGGCAAAACCACACTCGGCGACAAATTTGCAAGCCTCGGCTTCGACCAACGTCCTTATCTCCAGAAGATTACTACCGGCACTCCGTTCTCCAACATCTATTTGCTCGACAACACCAGCAAGGGTCACACCCTCACCTTGAGCGGTAAGGCTGAAAAGAAATTCAACTTCGGTTTGACTTTGGCAGCAAGCTACACCTTCACCAACTCTAAGTCGGTGAACTACGGAGGTAGCTCAGTGGCTCAATCCAACTTCAACTACAACTACACTCGTAGCAACCCCAACGATCCTGAAGTGGGACGCACTGCCTACAACACTCCTCACAAAATCAACGTGAGCGCATTCTACAACCGCGACTACGCTAAGCACTGGAACACCAGCGTGGGCTTGATTTACACCTGCAACAGCGGTTCGCCCTATTCTATCTACTACTACGGCGACCTCAACAGCGATAGCTCCAACGGTAACGACTTGTTCTACATCCCAACTGATGCGGAAATCGACCAAATGCAATTCAAAACCGGTAAATCTTCAGGCGTTTCCTACACTGCTGACATGCAACGCACCGCTATGAAGGCTTGGATTGCAGGCGACTCCTACTTGCGTAGCCACCGTGGTGAATACTTCGAACGCTTTGCCGACAACGAAGAATTCGAACACCACTTCGACTTCCACTTCGCACAAACCTACAAATTCCGCGTAGGCAAGATGATGCACTCGCTGCAACTCACCTTCAACATCCAAAACCTTGCCAACCTCTTCAACAAGAAGTGGGGTCACTACACCTCAACCGGTTCTTCTGTTTACTACAGCCCGGTTACCTACAGTGGCAACGGTCAATTCCAATTCCTCCACGGATATGCTAAGAATGCTGAAGGCAATGTGGAACAAACTGACTACGATATGCGCTCCTACAGCGACTACTACAGCCGCTGGCGTGCACAAATCGGTTTGAAATACACTTTCTAATCTGATTTCCACCCTCAATTGAGATAACCAACATCTCATCATAATCGCCGACCTTGCGCCCTTATTGGATAGCAAGGTCGGCTTTCTGTATGGCATGGCATTCATCTGCCGCGCTTCGCACTCGGGTTAGATGCTATGGATGCTATAGACCCTATAGATGTTATGGATGCTATAAGGAGGATGGATAAGGGGGATTTGGTGGGTGGGCGTTGGTTAGTGGTTTTAAATTAGTGAGGTGTGGGGCTGTGGTTTGAAAAAATGTGGCGGAATATTTTGTGGGTTTGGAAAAAAGTAGTACCTTTGCAGTCGGGTAAGTCCTACACGGCCAGCTCCCTTTGAATCCCCCAGGTCTTGACCGAAGCAAGGGTAATTGGTTGTAGCGGTGCGATGTAGTTCACTTGCCCTTTTTTGTGTCCATAACTATCATGTTTTATATGATTGAAAGCCCGAACGGATTCGCTCCATTCGGGCTTTTATGCAAAGTATTTTTTGGGGGATATTTCGTTTTCGTTATTTTCCGTTTTCGTTTTCGTTATTTTCCGTTTTTGGCCACTTTTGGGTGGATAGGGGGAGTGTGTAGTAGAGGCTCATGGTGAAGGAGAACGATTTGTCGCGTGCACCGTAGCCGGGAATGAACCACGCTTGAGCGTTGGGATTCTTTTTTTCGCTGAAGATGCCGTGGTAGCGCGCTTGCCATCCCAAGGCAAAGTTGCTGAAAAGCGTTACTTTCAGTCCTGCCAACAATTCGCCCCAAAGCGCATGCGAAGAGATGCCATTGATGCTAAAGGAATGGGTTTCATCCCAATAGGGGTCGTGGTAGGTGACATCGCTGATATCGAATTTGAAAGAGGAATAGCCGAGGCGTACACCGGCGTAGACTTGGTATTTGGGGTCGTTTTTGAACGCAAAATTATAGTTGGCGCCCACCTTCACGTAGGGTGACGCCTTTCCCTTGTAGGTGAAATTCATGTCCTCCGGCGTGTGGTTGGCAAACCCCAGCCCGAGTTCGATTTCGGGTTGTAGACGGTTCCACATATTCAGGGTGGCGCTAACGCCGAAGCTCCCGTATTTTTGTCCGAACGCCATGAGGAGCGCATCGCCAAAGTTGAGTCCGAAAGAGGCTTGTGTGGTGAGCGGATAGCGGGGATACACGCGTCGCAGCGAGTCTTTGCGCAGTTCTTCTTGCGCCGAAGCCGTGTCGCCCTCCAAATAGCGCTGCACCACCTCCTCCTTAGTGCCCTTTGCCGGTCGGAGCACGGTGTTGGTGTTGGGTTTCACAGGTGTGATGCGGCGTTGCTCAGTGGATTGTGCCCACGCGGTGCTTGTCATGAGGGCAAGTGCTGTAAGGATATGTGGTGCAAAAAGTTTCATCGCATAAATATTCTTAATGTCACGGCATTGTTGTTGGTCACCTCAGGTTTGACGAGCGCCACGGAGTCGATGGCATGGCGGGTGAATTGATGAGCGCTGATATTGAACCCATACATAGCTCCGCAATCCATATTGGCAAACATAGGGGTGGCAGTGTAGTGGAGGGTGATGGTGTCGGCGGGGGCGCCTTCAGTGTTGTAGTTGAATTCGAATTGGCACATCTTAGCCGAAGGCGGCAAAGGCAAGTACACCTCGCTCACACTCTCATTATCCACCAAAATGCTGTCGCCGGGTGCACCGATACCTCGCACCGAGAGGTTGCTCACCGTCACCGCCTTGCCGTTTTGGTAGAAGTGGGCAAGTGGCAAGCTCGAACTGTTGTCGGTGCAGCCATCGCCGGTGCAGCTGTTCAACGCTGCCGCACACAGCACAGCAAGTGCACTCAATATGTGAAGAAGTGAGTGCTTCATTCTCCTTTTATTTCTTCAGAAATTTCATACTCATTGCGGTCGGCTGAATGGCGGATGATGAGTTCGCCAAGGAAGCCGCACAGGAAGAGTTGCACGCCCAAAATCATGCACACCAGCGAGAGGTAGAAGTAGGGCGATTGTGTGACCAGTATGGCAGGGGTGCCCACAGAGAGGTGATAGAGTTTGATGCCACCCACCACCATCACGGCAAGCAAGCCAAAGAAAAACATCAGCGAGCCAATCAAACCGAAAAAGTGCATCGGTTTTTTGCCGAATTTGGTTTGAAACCACAGAGTGAGCAAATCGAGGTAGCCGTTCACAAATCGGTCGAGACCGAATTTGGTCACGCCATATTTGCGTGCCTGGTGTTGCACCACGCGTTCGCCGATTTTGGTGTAGCCTGCATTTTTTGCCAGGTAGGGAATGTAGCGGTGCATATCGCCATACACCTCAATGTGCTTCACCACCTCCAAGCGATATGCCTTCAAGCCGCAGTTGAAGTCGTGCAAATTGTGGATGCCGCTCACCTTGCGTGCCGTGGCGTTGAAGAGTTTGGTAGGGATGGTTTTGGTTTTGGGGTCGTAGCGTTTTTTCTTCCATCCGCTCACCAAATCGTAGCCCTCGTCCATAATCATTTTGTAGAGGTGTGGAATCTCGTCGGGGCTATCTTGCAAGTCAGCGTCCATAGTAATCACCACATCGCCCTTCACGCGTTCAAAGCCGGTGTTCAGTGCCGGCGATTTGCCATAATTGCGTCGGAAGCACACGCCCTTAATGTTGGGGTTGTCTTGATGCAGTTGTTGAATCACCTCCCACGAATTGTCGGTGCTGCCATCATTAATCATCAGCACCTCATAGGAAAAGTTGTTTTCCTTCATCACCCGCTCAATCCACTGTGCCAATTCAGGCAGCGATTCAGCTTCATTATATAGAGGAACTACTACAGAAATATCCATATCAGAAAAGAATTTATATTGTGATGTAAAAAAAGTTTGTTACTTATTGTTTATTTTTTGCCATCAATGGAATGATGGCAGCCAAAAGTGCGCTCAGCAGCGAACCCAAAAAGCAGCTCGTCCAAAATCCGGTGAGCACCAAGTCGATGTTGCGCGGCGCCGCTTGCTTATCGATGATCATTTGCAAAGCGTCGACCACCTGCTGCATATTATCGCCAAAGCGCTGTGGCGCCACCTCGTATTCGTGAATCACGTAGCGCGCCTGCTCGTAGAAAAAATCCGGACGAACATATTGCAGCACGCCATAACTCACAGCGCTTGCAATGAGCGAGCCGCCTATGAATATGAGGATGCCCAGCATCCAAAGGTTGGAGAAAGCCGTAGCGCCTTGCTCTGCCACAAATCTTTTCTTTTGCCATCGGTAGATGAGCACGGGAATCACCGGCAGCATCGCCAAAGAAAGGGCTGCAAGTCCCACATGCTTATCGGAGAAGATAAATAGCAAAGCCATCACCGAGAGGTAGATGCCAAAAGGCACACCCCATTCTGCTCCTTGCTTAAAAAGACTTTTGCGGCATTCCATCGTTGTTGCGCATTATTTTGCTAAATGCAAAGGTAGAAATTATTCTCCACATTCACAATAAGAATCGCCATTGTGTGTGGTTGTGTGTGGGGGAAACACACGGCTCTTTGATTGATAACGGCTATGAATGCCCGCTTTTGTGGCGTGCAAAGGAGAAAACAACCTACGCCTGCCTGTGGGGGGCGGGTTTTTGTTTGCAGAAGAACCATCCCTTTGCAACCACGCCAAAAAAACGCGCCTACCATAAGAACTGTCCCTTTGCAACCAAAATAATTATCCTTGTTCATCGTTTCTTAATCGTGATATTTTGGGGGCAAATCTTTTATTATTGCGAAATTTGGTTTTTTTGTAAATTTGTGGTGCAGATACTCAATGTAATCATTTTTTTAACTCATACGATATGAATAGGATTTACAATCTTTTGATTTTTACGGTGCTATTGGTTGGCTGTAAGCCTTCGGCCGGCACTTCCGTCGACGCTTCCGTGACGAATGAAGCGGATAGCGTGCCAGCGGTGGCTGTGACCGGCAAATTGGTGAATGCCACCACCTATCAATTGGGCTCCTCCACCTACACTTGCGAGGGCAATTTCTCGGCTGAAACCTACGATGCCGATGCTTCCGGGGTGGTTACCTTCACTGCTTTCCCGGCATCGTATGAAGAATTTGCCGACTTGTATGAAAACTTTTTGGGTAAATCGCCTCACGGTACGGCAGCATTGGCTACGATGGCAATGGAACTCTTTTTCCGCAACCCGGAAGTGGGGGAGAAGTGTGTGGATTTGATTTGTAGCCGAGGTTGCGCTTCGGAAATGAAGCGGGGCGTTTTTGATAAGGTGCGTGCTTGGCAAAGCCACGACAGTTATGGTCAGCGCTATTTGCCGGCGGCTGTGCTGAAGGGCGCTTCTCCGGAGAACGGCTATCACCCCCTTACGCCATACACCATTGAGATGAAGGCAAGTGTGAACAAGCATGAGAAGGTTCAAATCAGCGGCACCGGCGTGTGCCTGTTTCTCTATGTGCTGGGCGAAGGTTGGGACGGAGGCAAACGCAGTGTGCAAGTGTTTCTGCCGGATGGCGCCGAGCGCTACCAAATTTGGTCGGCTTCGTCGCTCTATATGCAGTGCAAAAACACCACAAAAGATTTTGCAGAACTGAAATAGATGGGGAAGAGGAGAGAAGTTAGAAATTTGAGATTTGAGAATTTTGAGAATAACTATTTAAAATTGAGTAAAAGATGAAGAAAATTTTTTTGATGACTATTGTGGCGCTGTGCTGGCTGATGATGGGCTCTTGCAGTAAGGGCTCTTCCAATAATGGCTCCGGCAGTAAGGACTCTTGTAGTGAAAGCGCTGAGGCGGCTGAGGCGGCTGCACCCGGTTTTGAAAATGGGGTGACTTATGAGAATGAATTTTGGGGATTCAGTGTGCAACTGCCGGCAGGTTTTGCTCCTCAAAACAATGACAAGCAGATGGAAAAGGAACGCGGGGGCAAACTCTATTTGAGCGCCGGGAAGATGGTGGATATGCAGGCTTTTGATGCGACCACTTCCGTTCTTTCTCCTGAAGAGATTGTTGCCAATGATATAGAATTTGCCACCTCGTCGAGCGAGGTGCTTGAAAAAAAGGTGGAAGGCGCCAAGGGCGTGGCAAAAATTAAAGACGATTTTGGCTATCGTGCCTATTTCTATCAGGTGTCGCCCGCCAAGATTAAATACGTGATTGCGTGCACTTATCCCTTAGACAAAAAACAAGACTTCGACAACGAGGTGGACAAAATTGCCAATACATTGAAATTTACCAAATAAACTTGATTTAGTGATGAAACGATATTTTGCAATTATTTTATTGGCATTAATTGCAATGTGCACCACGGTGGATGCGCAGGTGTTTCGCGATAGAGCAGGAGCATATGTGGGCAAAATTGATGCCGACGGCACGGTGCGCAATCGTTCGGGTGCTTCTGTGGGCAAAATCGAATCCGACGGTTCGGTGCGCAATCGCTCCGGGTCGCGCATCGGCAGGATTCACTCCGATGGCACCATTCGCGATGGCATGGGCACCTATATGGGCAAGATGGAATCGAATGGCACGCTACGCAATAGCCAAGGCACCTATAAGGGGCAAGTGCTCCCCGACGGCACGGTTCGCGACCGCTCAGGCGCCTACAAAGGCAAGTTTGAAGGCGGTGTGAAGCAGCATTATGCCGCCGCCGTGCTGTTTTTCAGTTTGCTATTTTAGCGCACAATAGGAGGCACAATGCTCGAAAAAAACTTAGGCTCGGAGAATATTTCTTCGGGCTTTTTTTGGTAAATTTGCAAAGAAATCAATTAATCAAATCATACACAATTATGAAAAAGCTACGTTTGTTTTTCTCTTTGTTTCTGGCGCTGAGCACAGTGGCTTTGTGGGCAGTCGACAAAGAACAGTACACCATTATCGTGTCGCTCGACGGTTTCCGCTGGGACTATTGCGACACCTACGATACGCCCTTCCTCAATGCCATGGCAGCAAAGGGGGTGAAGGCTGTGATGATGCCGTCGTTTCCCTCCAAAACCTTCCCCAACCACTATACCCTTGCCACGGGGCTTGTGCCCGACCATCATGGCATCATTGCCAATTCCTTCAAAGACCGAGCCACCGGCAAGCGCTATTCGCTCGGCAATGCCGAAACACGTTCCAACCCCGCCTACTATGGCGGCGACCCTATTTGGCTCACAGCCAAGCGTCAGGGAGTGACCACAGCCACCGTGTATTGGGTGGGAAGCGATGTGGCCATCAAAGGCGACCACGCCCACTATTGGCACGATTATCAGAAAAAGCCCTTGCTCACCGATGTGGAGCGCGCCGATGAGGTGTTGCGCCTGCTGCAAATGCCCGAGTTAGAGCGTCCGCATTTCATTATGTGCTATTTTGAAGAGCCCGACCACACCGGCCACGTGGCAGGTCCCATTACGCGCGCTTGCCGCCGAGAGGTAGAGCATTTGGATTCGCTTTTGGCATATATGTGGAATAGAATCAGTCTTTTGCCGGAGGCGGAGAAAATCAATTTGATTGTAACGGGCGATCACGGTATGGCTTGGACCGATGCCGAGCGCACCGTGCCCGTGAAGCCCTACATCAAGGAAGAATGGGTGGATGCCATTGAAGGCGATTTGCCCGCCAACATTTATGTGAAGCAACCGCAGTTTGCCGACTCCATCGTGGCAGCGCTGGCGAACGTGGACCACATCAGGGTGTGGCGCAAAGCCGATATTCCCGCCTATCTGCAATATGGCTCCAACCCCAATGTGGGCGATGTGTTGGTGCTGCCCGACATGGGGTGGCTATTCACCGACCGCAAAGTGCGCCGCGGCGGAAGTCACGGTTTCGACCACACAGCCGCCGATATGCACGTAGGATTTCGCGCCATGGGTCCGGCATTTAAGGTGGGCTACGAAAAACCCGACAAGTTTGCCAACGTGTGCATCTATCCGCTATTGTGCCACTTGATCGGCGTAACTCCTTCGCCTTGCGACGGCAGCCTCGATTCCGTGGCAGATATGCTGATTTCCGGAAATTAGAAATAGATCCGATATTCTTACACGATAATAGTCCACGTCTTCTTCAGAGGGGATGTGGGCTTTGCTATATTGGGGTTGACGGCGGGCGGAGAGATGAAGTAGTTTTGTCGAGAAATAATCTACTATCCAATATTTTCATCATGAAAGACACACCTACACAACCCCCAATCCATATTGCGCCCGAATCCCATCCTACGCTGCCTCTTCCTTTGCCGGAGATGCTGGCGGAAAACCGTAGGCGCAACGCTTTGCTGCAAGTGCCCTACAACCCAATCACCGGTGAGGGCTGCTGCGGCGAGCGGCAAAAAATACAGACTAAAAGCGGAGAGCAATGGTGGCTTCCCGTGCAGATGCTGGAGCAAGAGCCCCATTGCGCGGAAGCCGACCCCCATACGCTGATGGCAAAGCGCATTGCTTACGACTTTGAATATTGGTGCGCCACCTGCGCCATGGTGCGCGACAAACTCACCGGACGCAATGTGCGGCTCCGGCTCAATGCGGCTCAGCGCGAGGTGCTTGCCTCGTTGGAGCGT
Source organism: bacterium (assembly GCA_004559845.1). Taxonomy (GTDB): domain Bacteria; phylum Bacteroidota; class Bacteroidia; order Bacteroidales; family Muribaculaceae; genus Sodaliphilus. Next base: position 4,061 of record SFWW01000058.1, on the reverse strand, counting down.
CAGCGCTTGTCGGGGAAAGGCATCCGAATGATTATCCTCAAGGCGCGGCAGTGGGGTGCTTCCACCTTGGTGCTGATGTATATGGCTTGGATTCAGTTGGTGCTCAAGCGCAATTGGAACTGTGTGATATGCGGGCATAAGCGTTCCACCTCAAGTGTGATTAAGGGAATGTACACCAAACTCCTTCGCCATTATCCGAAAGAATTGCTTGAAGAGGGTAAAAAAATGGAATTCAAATCGTTTGAAGGCGACCCCAACACCAAAATCATCACCGGTCGCGATTGCCTCGTGATGATGGGCACCGCCCAGGTGGAAGATGTGGTGCGCGGCTACGACATAGCTATGGCGCACCTAAGCGAGGTGGCATTTTGGCCTTCTTCCACTAAGCGAGAGCCGGAAGATGTGATGCGCTCCATCGATGGCACGATTTTGGTGGGCGGACTCTCGATGGAGGTGCTCGAATCCACCGCCAATGGCATAGGGTCGTTTTTTCACAAAGAGTGGCTGAATGCCACCAAAGGGAAATCGGATAAAGAATCCGTGTTCATCCCGTGGTATAAGATTGAAATCTATCGCATGCCGGTGCCCGAAGATGAGGTGGAAGCACTGTGGAAAAGTATGGACAATTATGAGCGCAACTTGTGGAATGAAGGTTGCACTTTGGAGATGATAAAATGGTATCACGAGAAGCGAAAAGGCTATCAATCGCATCACCGCATGATGGCGGAATTTCCTACCAATGCCATTGAAGCCTTTTCCACCACCGGCAGGTGCGTGTTTTCTCTCAGTAGGCTCAATGCCATGCGCGGCGAGTGCTTCGACCCGATTTTTGCCGGCGAAATCATTCGCCAAAATGGAAACACGCATTTGGTGGATGAGGGCGCCCGGAGGTTCAAAATTTGGAAGTATCCCGAAGCCGAATGCCGCTATGTGGTGGGCGTGGATGTGGGTGGACGCAGCGAAAAAGCGGATTATTCCGTGATTTCGGTGATTGCCGCCAATCCTTCGATGTGCGAAACGGTGGCACAATGGCGAGGCCACATCGACCACGATTTGCTCTTGGATAAAGCCGTGCTCATTGCCAAATACTATCGCCGTGCACTTTTGGTGGTGGAAAGCAACACACTCGAAACCAATTCTGCAGATAGCAAATCGGCGTTTTTGCTTAAGCGATTGAGAGATGCCTATTCCAATTTGTATTATCGAAAAAGCGGCTCTCCGGGCTTTCAGACCAATATTTACACCAAGCAACAACTCGTGAACCACTTGGTGATGATGGTGAGAGATGCGCTTTGGGTGGAACACGATATGGATGCCATCGACGAATTGAGCTGGTTTGAGGAAAAACCCGGCGGCGGAGCAGGCGCCATCGATGGCAAGCACGACGATATCGTGATGTCGAGAGCCATCGCATTGCTCATCTCTAACCAACTGAAAACCCACCCGATGGACTACACCGAATTTGAAAAAGCCGACACGAAAGAAAACACCACCACACTCTCTGACCAAGCAGTGGGCAACCAGTGAGCCGTGGAGGGCGCGTAAATAGCCGGGCATCTGTTGATTTTCCACCCACTCCATGCCAGGCATGTCTTGGATAAGGCAGCCGTATATATAGTGGGCTGGATTTGGGCACAAAAAAAGCCCTACACTATGGTGAGAGAGATCAATATCCGATGCTTCGAGCGGGATAGCATACGCTATCAGTAGCTTGACGATGGTAAAGATACGTCATATTTTTTGGACTGTGCAAGTTTTTGGCAAAAAAAATCCGCCCGTGAGGCGGATTTTGTGAGTGGGGAGCATGTGTATGTGGACCTTATGACTTCTTGCGTGGAGCAGATTTTCTTTTTGTCTTGGCTGTTTTCTTTTCACTATCATTATTTGAATGTGGATCTACATTTTTCAGCCCATCTATATGCTCATATAACTGAGGCTCCACATTCGCATGCATGGGATCGAGCACAAAATCAATACCCTCGCGCCTGGCCAGCTTTGCGGCAGGGACAAAATCAGAATCGCCGGAAAAAAGGACAATGACATCAACAAACTTCTTGAGAGATAGCGAAGCTATATCAACGCCAATCTTCATATCAATGCCTTTTTGTCTAACCTCTAAATAAACATCGTCCTCACCAAGTTGGTCAATAGTAATTTTGCCTTTTAAGAGGTCTTTCACCAATCGAGGACGAAGCATCCAAATGCCATCTTCTTTAAGCGTCCCAAGTCGGAGAGCAACTTTGCGTTGGTGTTTCAGGCACTCCATCAATTTCATTCGAAATTCATATTGCGGAGTTCTTGAGAAATCTATGGCTTTCCCCGTAATGGGGTTGTGAGTTTTCTTACTCAACGGTTCACAATCATAATAGAAAACTCGATATAACACATCGTTAGGTCGCAGATGACGGTGGGCCATTGTGTACATCGCCTTTGCGACTTGCTCGCCAGTCATGCGACCATCGCTGTTGTAAAGATGGTTGAAGCGTTTGATGAAGAAGCCTCCATCAATGAGTACGGCAATTCTTCTGGAAGGTAGTTCAGCTTTCATATTATTTAATTAAAATAAAAAAGCTCAAGGTTCGGTAGTCCCATTATCAAGAATAAGCAGCGGTTGGCAGCTTTCGGGAAAACGTGGCCATTGAGCGTAATCGTATTGCAAAGATAAGTCCTAAATTTGGACTGGCAAAATAATTTAACTATTATTTTCAAAAACATGTTTAAAACATGTTTCAGAAGCCGTCGCGGATGGAGGGCTTTTTTGGAGGCACATAGTCGGGCGACATACGCTCAAGGATCTTCTTATAGGCTTCGGTCAGCTCAATGCCGAACTCATTACGCCGGTATACCTTGGCTCTATAAAGGTTGTCATAGCCGCACCGCAGTTTGCTGATGCCATGCTCTGCGATGTAGTTGAGAGCCGTGCCTTTGATGTGCTAATACAGCACATGCTCATAGTGCTAGAACTCCATAGTCTCGCCGGTGATGGGGCTGTGCCCCACGCTGTCTGTAACATGCTCGGTTTAGAGGTCGTAAGGATCCAGCTCCAGCACCTTTCTGTCGTCGGTCTTGATGAGCAGCTTATACCCAACTGAGACAAAGCCCTGTAGCTTCAGCGACCACACTGTGTCGTTGGCTGTGGTGTCGCACTGAAGCATAAAAGAAGTCTTGTCGTATTTGTTCCATACTACCTCACCCACATAAGCGAGTCCTGCGAACTTGCCCCACGAAGGCAGGGAAACGCACATGACCAACAATAGATTAATGATTAATCTTGAGTTTTTAGGTTGCGAATATAAGTCCTAAATTGGGACTGTGCAAATTCTGTGCCAATAAAAAACAGCCTGCTTCACAGCAAGCTGACCGTCAAACTACAGCATATCGCTGCGACTCGTCATTTCTATGTGGTGGCAAAAGTAGCAACAATTTCCGAATTATCAACAAAATATTTTAGATTTCAACAATATATTAACATTGAGCATAAAAAAGCCTCCCGTGGGTTGGAGGCGGAGAGATCATTTCGTGTTGTGCTGGAAGGCGGTAGCGGCAAGGAAGATGCCATCCACCACCTTTGCGCCGAGTTCCCATGTCCCTACCTGTGGGTGGTTTTTTTGTTGAGTCGCTCCCCGCTGCAAAAAAAAGAGGGAAAGTCTCCCGACTGTCCCAATTCCTTAAATACACAATTATCTATAAAACAACCATTAATGTTATGGCAAAAGCAATAACAAGTGATGGTGAGTTTGGTTTTGGTAACATAAAGTGTTTAAATCAACACTTGTATTATTGCTGTATTTTTTTAGTCTCTCCTACGTCGGTTGTCTTGATGTAAAAAATTAGTTTCATCAACGACCTTTCCTTAATTCTGCTGCAAAGTTACATAAACTTTTTATATTTCCAAACGATTTTGTAAAAAAATATCACATTTCTATCAGTAAATGTGATATTTTTAATTTTTCAATTGTTTTTTTTGTGCGATATTAGGCTTTTTCAATAACGATTTCGGCACTTCGGATGAGCGTGCCCGATGGCGCCGTGCCTTCAATCGAGATGCGAATGGCATGGCA
>SFWW01000057.1 GCA_004559845.1 bacterium | reverse complement strand
CCCACCAACTCACCTTCTGCCCGTCAGCGTCACTCAAAGTCTACAACTACTCCGACAGCGGCCCACTCATCCGCTGCGGCTCCCTCGTCTACAACAGCCACCTACACCAACTCGGCATCCTCTCCTACACCAACGGCATACTACGCCCATTCCCACACACTTTCCCCGAATCCACCACAGCAGCCCAACTCACCGAAGCCATCGAAGCCCTCTACACCCTCACCGAACTAAAAACAAAACTCCAACCCTCCACAAAATCAAAAGAATACACCCACCCAAACGAACACACCCAATCAAACGAACACGAATCCATAAAATCAAAAATAGCCACCCTCGAAAAAACAGTAACAGCCATCCTCCCCCCGCACCTCCACCCCCAAATCCTCCCCCAAAAATGCCCACTATAGCCACTATAGCCTCTATGGCGTCTATAGCCACTATTCCACCCACTTGTAGGGGCGCAATAATTTGCGCCCGCCCCTCAATGCCCACCCACAACCACGCCGCCCATCCAAGCCACCATCCCACCCATCCTCACCACATCAAGCAGCCGCTATCAAAAATAGCCGTAAATGAAAGAGCCGTGCTCTTGTGAAAAAAAGAATGGCGGTGGAGGCAATATTTTGCCCGAATGCGGGTTATAATAATAGATGACTATGCTACCAACTATTGTTATTGTCATATCAGCGCTACTGCTGCTGGTGGCGTTTGTGCTCACCATCAAGCCTTGGTGGGTGGCTGCCGTGCCGGCTTGGCTGGCAATGGTGCTACTCTATTTTGGCAATGTGCTTCAGCCTGCCACACTTCCGGTGTGGAAATTGGTGATGTGGACCTTTGCCACTATGATTGTGGTGGCGCTCCGACGCTATCAGCCGCAAGGAGAACCCGACGGACGCAACACCGGCAACCTCTATGTGGGACTTTCTGCCATAGTGGGGGTGCTGTTGGGCATCATGATGGGGCAGAGCTACGTGCTATTGGGCACGATAGTGGGCGCCATGGTGGGCGCTATGGCATATAGCCGCACCCCACACGGGAAGTGGATACGATTTGCAAAATCCACCTTTATTCAGTATTTTTGTGCCCGCTGTTTGCCTGCCATCGTGGCAGTGGCAATGGCAGGCATCTGTTTGGAAGCCATTTTGTTTAACATTCGCACCAGCTTTTTTTACACCGGAATATGAAACGCAATGCTATCTCTATATTTGCCCTTATTGCAGTGATGCTCACCGCTTTCGCTGTGGATGCCGGGGCACAGAAAAAAGAATTGATTCCCGTGGATTTCGACCGCGTGAAAAGTGTTACCTCCAATCCCGAATCGCGCTATTATTTCCCGAAATTGCTCAAAAGCTACATCTCGTTTAGCTACAATAAGTTTGAGCGCGAGGATATGCGCAATCTCTACTATGGCTATATGTTCCAAGAAGACTACAACCCCTATCGCCAATCGCAGTATGCCGACAAGGTGGAGGAATACATTTATAAAAAGGAGCTCACCCGTGAGGAGTGCGATTCGCTGGAATACTACGCCAATTTGTCGCTCAAAGATAATATGTTCGACTTCGAACAACTGGAATTTTTCGCCTATGCACTGAAGGCTAAAAAGAAATATGCACGCTATGAGGTGTTTAAGAAAAACATTCACCTGCTGCTGAGCGCTATCATGACCAGCGGCGATGGCACCAAGGAGCATCCTTGGGTGGTGAATAGCCCGATGCATGAATATGATATCGTCAACTATTTGGGCTTTAAGGCTATCGACCACGAAGCCTTAGACGATGGCATCGACTATGTGAAGGTGGAAAAGCGCGACGATAGCAAGGCTGAAGGCTTTTACTTCGACGTGAAAAAAATGATTGAAGAAGGAAGCCGAAAGGGCTTTGAATAATTCCATTGCTTGTTTTTTTTGAAATACGAACGCTCACATGAATGCTATAGATAAGGTGCGCGCGCTGCGCATCGCCGACTACAATTACCCTCTTCCCGACCAACGCATTGCAAAGCACCCGCTGGCTGAGCGTGAGCAATGCAAATTGCTCTGCTATCAGGTGGGGGGCAACATTAGCGAAGGACATTTCTACGATGTGCCGCAATTGCTACCCGATAATGCAATGCTGGTGTACAACAACACGCGCGTAATCAACGCCCGACTGCGGTTTCGCAAACCCACCGGCTCTGTGGTGGAGATTTTTTGCTTGGAACCGGTGGCGCCGGTCGACTATCAACTCATTTTCCAAACCACCCGCACTTGCACCTGGCTCTGTTTGGTGGGCAACAGTAAGCGCTGGAAGCAAGGTGCCCTTGTGCAGCACATAGAAGTGGAGGGACGCACCATCACCCTGGAAGCCCATAGGGGTGAGCAACGCGGCAATTCGTTTGAAATAGCATTTCAATGGGATGGCGATGTCACTTTTGCCTCCATTCTACAAGCCATTGGCGAGATTCCCATTCCGCCCTATCTGAATCGAGCCACCGAAGCCTCCGACGCGGCAGATTATCAAACCGTGTATAGCCATATCGATGGCAGTGTGGCAGCGCCCACTGCCGGACTGCATTTCACCGACGAGGTGCTCGCACAGTGCGATGCACGCCACATTAAGCGTCGCGAACTCACCCTGCATGTGGGAGCCGGCACTTTTCAACCCGTGAAAAGCGATAGCATTGGCGACCACCAAATGCACCACGAGTTCATTTCCGTGAGCCGCAGTTTGCTTGCTGAATTGGCTGAAACTCAAGCGCCTGTGGTGGCGGTGGGCACCACGAGTGTGCGCACGCTGGAGAGCCTCTACTATGTGGGGCAAGTGTTGGAAAGCCATCCCGATGCCTCCGATGAGATGCTCACCGTCACGCAATGGATGCCCTACACCACGCCTTGCACAATAAGCGTGAAAAAGGCTTTGCAAAATATTATTGCCTATCTCGACCGTCACCATGCCCACACCTACATGGGTAGCACCCAATTGATGATTGCTCCCGGCTTCACCTATCGCATCGTGAGCGGGATGATTACCAATTTTCACCAGCCACAAAGCACCCTGCTGCTCTTGGTGTCGGCTTTTGTGGGCGAAACCCATTGGCGCTCTATCTACGACTACGCCCTCGCCCACGACTTCCGCTTCCTCAGCTACGGCGACGCTTGCCTCTTCCTCAAATAGTGCGCCTTTCGCATTTTTTTGCAAATGTGAGTGAGCCATATCCAATTTTTTTTGCTAACTTTGGACATATCATTATTTTTATTAACCCTTTTCAATTCATTACGATGATGGAAGCAAAAGAAAAAGTGTTGGCTACAATGAAAGAAGCCGGACAACCGCTCAACGCCGGCAAAATCGCTGAATTGAGCGGACTCGACCGCAAGGAAGTGGACAAGGCTATGAAGCAACTCAAAGAAGAAGGCGCCATCGTTTCGCCGGTGCGCTGTAAATGGGCGCCGGCAGAATAATCGTCTGCGCCTCAATCCCTCCAATGGCGTGTCGCTCCCGGTAGAGGATGGCTTATAGTTGGCATCACCACGATGTGCGCTACGCTTCCCGGAAGCGACACGCTATTGCTTTGTACCCTTTCTTAACCGTTTTTTATTACCGTTTCAGCATTCAGCGTGCAGTTATCTGCACCCGCCACACTATCGTTAGCCTCTCCCTTAGGGTGGGGGAGCGATAACTTCTATAATAATCCATTTATTTTTCTACCGAAGGTTTATCCTCGCTAAATTTGAATTCTTTTTCGTGCGATGATTCAGAATGTAATATATAGTGCCATCGGGCTTTGCCTTGCCACTGTGCTGGGCTCTATTATCGGCTTTTTCTTTAAGCAATTGCCCCATAAGTGGAACGATACTGTGCTCGGATTTTGTGCCGGGGTGATGCTGGCGGCTTCCATCCACGGTTTAATCTTGCCGGCTGCCGATATGACCACCGGCTCGTGGCCTTTGGTGGGCGTGCTGGCTGCGGGTATGGTGGGCGCCTTGTTTCTCAATGTGCTCGATTTCCTAACGCCTCACCTCCACAACCTCACCGGGCTGGAGCAAGAGCACCACAGCCACAATGCGTCAATCAACCATGTGCTCCTTTTTGTGATGGCAATCGCCATCCACAAATTGCCCGAGGGAATGGCTGTGGGTGTGGGCTTCAACGCCGAAGAATTAGACAACGCCTGGGCGGTGACGGTGGGTATTGCTTTGCAGAATGTGCCCGAAGGCATGGTGGTGATATCACCATTGCTATTGGCTGGCGTGAGCCGATGGCGCACTTTCTTCATCTCGTTAGGCATCGGCTTATTGGAGATTGTGGGCGTGATGATTGGATTTTATGCCGGTGGCATCTCTTTGGCGCTCTTGCCCGTGATGCTGGCATTTGCCGGCGGTGCCATGCTTTATGTGATCTGCGACGAAATGATTATCGAGACCCATTCCCACGGCTACCAAAAACAAGCCTCCTACGCCCTCATGCTCGGCTACTTCACCCTCTTCTATCTCGAGCGAGTAATCTAACAACCCATCTCCTCTATAGCCCCTATAGCTTCTATAGCTTCTATAGCTTCTATCCCCTCTATAGCCTCTATAGCCTCTATAGCCTATACCTACCCGGTGCACGGATTGGCTACCATAAGGAATAATCATTCCGATTCTGCATAGAAATGGGGCTGATTGATATAAAATGTTTACCTCTTTCCGAGTTCGCGTTGATTATATGGAAAATTATTCGTAGTTTTGCAGTTGCTTTTGTGATTTTTTTGAAAATTTATAACATCATAACTTAATATGAAGCATTTATTACAATCGGTGTGTTTGGCTGCCTTGCTGTTGCTGGTGGCTTCATGCAACCAACCCTCCAACGAGGCATATCCATTGCCAATGAAGTATTTGCCGGTGCAACTTGAAGGCTCCAAAATGTGGAGCATTCTCAACCTCGATAATGGCGAGGTGGTGGCAAAAGATGCCTACAAAGTGGCGCCTTCGGCAATTATCAACGATATGTATTTTGTGATGAACGATGAAGGCACTTTCGACTATTATAATGTGGCTGACCCTAAAACGCCCGTCAACAAGGAGCACTTTGGCAGTGTGACCGAATTTGGCGTTGAGGGATTTGCTTTGGCTGCTCTCAAAGGTAAGGGTATCAGCATCATCAACACAAAATGTGAGGTGGTGAAGCAATTGAGCGACAGTGTGGCTGAGTGCTCTATGTTTAACCGTGGCGTGGCTGTGGCGCGCTTCATCAATTCTAAATACGGCTACATCAACACCGAAGGCAAGGTGGTGATTGATGCTAAATACGACCAAGCCTCTGCCTTCCTCTACGAAGACCATGCTACCACCATGACTCAGCGCGACAATGATTCCATCGTTGACATTTGTTTCATCGATAAAGCCGGCAACGAAACGTTTAAAACCAATTCCACCATGTATCAGCCGGTGTCGCCCAATTTCAATAAGGGTGTGCTCCCGGTGGTGAGTGTGTCGAAACCGGACACAGTGATTTGCTTGGCTCCCGATGGTAAGGATGCCGAGAATCCCTTTGCCGTGTCGGAAAAAATCAAAAAAGGAGGTTACGACCAGCATTCAGCCACAGGAAAGGGCTCTTTTGTGGTGGTGAAAGGCGACAAAATGGGCGTGGTGGATGCCGAAGGCAATGTGGTGATTCCTATCAAATATTATGATATCGTGGACGTGAACGCTAATCGATATCTGCTTTGCGAAAAGAAGGGCTCCTATTTCCTTGCCGACGAAAAAGGTGCGCCGGTGGGTAAAGCAAAAATTGCCCATGCCAATGGCACTCCCACCGCGGTGGCAACTCGCGGCTTCGTGGATTTGGCGATCACGGCAAGCAATTTGATGAGCATGTTTAATGAGCAAGGCTTTATGCCTGTGGCTAAAGGTACCACGGTGGGCAATATGTTGCAAGCCATTGATGCCGCACATCCTGAAGCCTACGTCGACCTCAATGTGCTGCGCCTCAACACCACGCTCATCTATTTCGATGGTCCGATTGCATCGAAAAGCGCCGATGGCACTGTGCAATTCAATGTGGCAACTGCTGTGCAACGCGTGGAATTTGCCTTCCCCGTTATCTCCTATGCCGATGGCACGGAAGACGATTTGGTGGCGCTGATGGCTACACACATGGGCAAAAACGGTTTCGTGAGCACCGGCAATAATGTGTTCACTTCCGAAAACGGCACCGCCGTGGCGCTTGGCTACGAAAAAGGCGTGGTGCGCATCTCCTACTTTATGAATGCCGATCAAGCCACACCGCTCCCTGCAGAATCGCGCAAGGCGCTTAAGGCTGCAAAAAAGTAGAGCCTACGCGCTTGAGCCATATCGACTCTTTCCAATCCGAGGAGTGACAGAAAAAACGACATAATTTGTTAAATTTTGAAAAAATTTTCAAATATCTTTGCACGATATCCCTAAAAAAGTGCAACGATGCTCAATTTATGGATTTTTTTCTTTAATATTCGGATAATAATTACTTACTTTGCAAGAAATTTGTTTGAAAACATAGCAAAACATAACATTAATAACATTCTTAAATTTAAACATTATGTCTGAAATTTCTGAAAGAGTAAAAGCAATCATCGTTGATAAATTAGGTGTTAGCGATGCAGAAGTAACCCCCGAAGCAACTTTCCAACAAGACCTTGGTGCTGATTCCCTCGACACTGTGGAATTGATTATGGAATTTGAAAAAGAATTCGGTATCTCTATTCCTGACGACCAATCAGAAAAAATTCAAACTGTGGGCGACGCTATCAAGTTTATCGAAGACGCTCAAGCATAATTATTTTTTAATTTCCGCTACGTAATATTTCAGTATGGAATTAAAACGAGTAGTGGTAACAGGTCTTGGAGCAATTACTCCTCTGGGCAACGATGTGGAATCCACTTGGAAAAATGCCCTCGACGGAGTGAGCGGTGCAGGACCTATTACTCATTTTGACGCAAGCCTTTTCAAAACTCAGTTTGCATGCGAAGTGAAAAACTTCCAACCTGAGTTGTATGTGGCTGAAGGCGACCGCAAAGAACTTAGAGATTTCAAGAAAAACGACCTCTACACGCAATACGCATTGGCTGCCGCTAAGCAAGCCATTGAAGATGCCAACCTCTTGGCTGAAGGCGTGAACCGCGATGAGGTGGGGGTAATTATTTCTTCAGGCATTGGAGGCATTCACACCTTTGAACAAGAGGTGGGCTACTATGCCACTCACGAAGAACAGGGCCCCAAATACAGTCCGTTCTTGATTCCTGCCATGATTGCTGACATCGCATCTGGCAAAATCTCTATCAAATATGGCTTCCGTGGTCCTAACTACGGCGTGGTTTCGGCTTGTGCATCTTCCACCAATGGCATGATTGATGCCTTCAACCAAGTGCGCTTGGGTAAGGCTGTGGCAATGGTCACCGGTGGCGCAGAAGCTGCTATCTTCCCCGTGGGCGTGGGTGGCTTCAATGCTATGCACGCACTCTCCACTCGCAACGATAGCCCCGAAACTGCATCGCGCCCGTTTAGCGCTTCGCGCGACGGCTTCGTGATGGGTGAAGGTGGCGTGTGCCTCGTGTTTGAAGAACTCGAGCATGCCTTGGCTCGCGGCGCTAAAATCTACGCCGAAGTGGTGGGCGGTGGCGCAAGCGCTGATGCTTACCATATCACTGCCACTCACCCTGAAGGATTGGGAGCAAGATTGGTGATGAAGCGCGCCATTGAAGATGCCGGGCTCACTGTAGATGATGTGGACTATATCAACGTGCACGGAACTTCCACCCCTGTAGGCGACCTCAGCGAAGCGCAAGCCATCGTGGATTTGTTTGGTAAGCACGCTTACGAACTCAACATTAGCTCCACTAAGTCGATGACCGGACACATGCTCGGTGCCACCGGCGCTATGGAAGCTTTGTTCTGCGTGAAGTCGGTTCAGGAAGATATCGTTCCTCCTACAATCAATCATGATGAAGACGACCGCGACGAAAAGATTGACTACAACCTCAATTTCACTTTCGGTAAAGCACAAAAGCGCAAAGTGGATGTGGCGCTGTCTAACACTTTCGGATTCGGTGGTCACAACGCTACAATTATCGTTAAGAAGTACAAAGGTTAATCACACCGGTGTTCAACGGTTTCATATCATTCATAAAGCTCCTTGCCTCTAAGGATAAGGGGCTTTATGTGTTTATACACGACCTCACAGGTTTCTATCCTAACCACATTGAATACTATAAATTGGCTTTCGTGCACCGATCTAAGTCGGTGAAAGACGAAAATGGCAACTGGGTGAACAATGAGCGGCTGGAATACTTGGGAGATGCCGTGCTCGACCTCGTGGTGGCGGCTTATCTCTACCGCCACTTCCCTGAAAAACACGAAGGTTTTCTGACCAGCACTCGAGCAAAAATCGTGCAGCGTGAAAGCCTTAACCGTATCGGCTCCATCTTTCATCTCGACCGACACGTGAAAGCATCAGCACACTCTTCTTCTCACAATAGCTACATCAGTGGCAATGTGGTGGAAGCTTTTGTGGGTGCCATCTATCTTGACAAGGGCTACGAATGTGCCCGAAAATTCATCGAAAAGAAAATCATTCGCGATCATATCGATATCGTGAATTTGGTGAACACGGAGAAAAACTTCAAAAGCCGACTCATTGAATGGACACAAAAATACCATGTGACCATTGAATATGAATTGCGCGATACGTATAACGATGCCGAAAATAATCCCGTGTTTTGCACTGCCGTGCTCTTGGGGGGCATTTTCGCTGCCCAAGCCACAGGATATAGCAAAAAGGAATCTCACCAAGGCGCTTCCGAAAAAGCCTTGCAGCGACTGAATTCCGACCCCAAATTCTATCAACAGGTGGTGGCTACCGCTGAGTCGGCCGACACTACGTCCCACAATTCATAACCTTGCCGCAAAATATGCCGACCGATGTAGCATTGCCGGTGTGCATCCGCCGCTATCGCTTTTTCTTGAAGTAGGCGATACACTCGCTCATGATTTCGGCATGAAATAGCCGCATGGCGCCCACATAGAGTAGGGCTGCTATCACCACGCGCGCTATCAGCATCACCACATAGCCGCTTAGCCACAGCGTGAGATAGTGGGTGGCTACCATCACGGCTGCCGCAATCAGCATAAAGGGTACTATGTCGGCGAAGGTGTGGCGCAGGCTTAGCCCTATCAGCCGCTTTGCCACGATGTGCCATGCCAAAAGCCACAAAATCAAAAAGGCGCTGTATGCCACCACCATCACGGTGAGTCCTAAGGGCTTGAAGAGCAATATCACCACCACTTGCAGCACAATTTGCGCCACATTGCACCACAAATACAAGTCGCTCCGACCGCTACTGATGGCAAGG
>SFWW01000056.1 GCA_004559845.1 bacterium | reverse complement strand
AAGCCGGCAATGTTGGCGCCCTTCATGTAGTTGATATAGCCGTTATCTTCCTTGCCATATTTCACGCATTGATCGTAGATGTCTTTCATAATCTGGTGGAGGTTTTTGTCCACTTCTTCGGCAGTCCAATAAATGTGTTGAGCATTTTGGGTCATTTCAAGTCCGGAAGTAGCCACACCACCAGCGTTTACAGCCTTGCCGGGAGCATACACCATTTTGTTTTCGATAAACACGTCGATAGCTTCAGCAGTGCAACCCATATTGGACACTTCAGCCACGAGGAGCACCTTATTGTCGCGGAGCATTTCGGCGTCGGCTTTGCCCACTTCGTTTTGAGTGGCGCAAGGCATAGCGATGTCCACTTTTTGTTCCCAAGGTTTCTTACCTGCAAAGAATTTTGCATTGGGATATTTTTCCACGTAGGGCTCGCACACATCGTTGCCGGAGGCACGAAGTTCGAGCATGGTTTCAATCTTGTCGGGAGTGTTGATGCCATCGGGGTCATAGATGTAGCCGTCGGGGCCGGAGATGGTCACCACTTTAGCGCCGAGTTCGGTGGCCTTCAGCACAGCGCCCCAAGCCACGTTGCCAAAGCCTGAGATAGCCACTGTTTTGCCCTTAAAGTCGGTGCCGAGGTCTTTGAGCATGCTTTGCACATAGTAGCAAGCACCAAAGCCGGTGGCTTCGGGACGAATGCGGCTACCGCCAAATTCGAAACCCTTGCCGGTGAGTGTGCCGGTGCATTCGCGGGTGAGTTTTTTATACATACCATAGAGGTAGCCCACTTCGCGACCGCCAACGCCGATATCGCCTGCAGGCACATCCATATCGGGACCGATATTGCGCCACAATTCCATCATAAATGCTTGGCAGAAGCGCATAATTTCGGCATCGCTCTTGCCCCGAGGGCTAAAGTCGGAACCGCCTTTGGCACCGCCCATAGGCAGTGTGGTGAGTGCATTTTTGAAAGTTTGTTCAAAGCCAAGGAATTTCAAAATGGAAAGATTCACAGAGGCGTGGAAGCGAATGCCACCCTTATACGGGCCAATGGCATTATTGAATTGCACACGGTAGCCCAAATTGTTTTGCACCTCGCCCTTATCGTCAACCCAAGTGACACGGAAAGTGAGGATGCGGTCGGGTTCCACCATACGTTCAATAATTTTTGCTTTTTCAAACTCAGGATGCTTATTGTATTCCTCTTCAACGGTGAGAAGCACCTCGCGAACAGCCTGCAAATATTCCTTTTCACCGGGATGCTTTGCTTCAAGTTCGGCTAAAATTTTATCTACATTCATGATAGATACTGTTTAAGTGATTGGGTTAATAGTTGTTTGTTGATAATATGCTTTTGCTGCAGTAGGGTTATATTCCGAACCACGTGGCAAATATATAGTAAATTTTCAAATCCACCACACTTTTTCGAGAAAAATTTCCTAAAAATCACAAAAATTTCCCCGAGCCAATAGCAAAATGCCATTGGGCAGGCAATTTGTTGGCGGCTCGTCATCGCGAATGTGGAGGATAGCGGGTGTGCGCGCGCCACTCATAGCCTTTATTTTAGAAAGAGATATTCTAAAAAATATTTAAATAGTGTGATTTTTGCGCATTGGGCACATTATATATGAGATATTATCCCTATCTTAGCATAATGATTTAAACTTTGAGATGGAATCAAAGTCTAATTCGGAAACAAAGAGATGCTTTTTGGCACAAAATTTGCATATTAATTAATAACTAAATATACGATTATGGATAACAGATTAACTGCTTTATTGGGCATCGGATTGCTGAGCTTAGGTATGCACCTGCAGGCTCAGGACTACGATGATATTTATTACGATGGTAGTGAATCTAACAAGAAAACCGAGAAGGTGATAACCACTCCCGTACGGTCTTCCCGAGTGAGCACCACTACCATAAGCACCACTCCGCGCAAATATCGCATCCCGGCTATTCCATCGTCGTCGCTGCGTAGCGATGATGAATATAATCGTCGTGGGGCATATAGCCGAGAAGCCATCGCCGACTCCTTGCAAGCCGACACCGCTTATTTCTCAAACGAAAATTTCGCTAACACCGAACGGATTGAGCGCTTCTATAACCCCGACATTGTGAGAGGCTCCGACGATGAAGAGCTCATCACACTCTACTACGACACCAATCCCACGGTGAACATTATCGTGGGCAACTCATTCCCATCGTGGGATTGGGGCTGGGATTGGTGGTCGAGGTCGTACTATTACCCTTGGTACGGCTCATGGTATAACGCTTGGTATGGGCCAAGCTGGAGCTGGACATGGGGCTGGCACAGTCCGTGGTATAGCACTTGGTATGACCCCTGGTTTGGTCCATCTTGGTCGTGGTATAGCCCGTGGCACTATTCTTGGTATTCACCATGGTATGGTCATCACCATCATTGGGATGCCCCGCATTGGCGCCCCAACCACTATTATTCAGGCAATGGTCGCCGCCCCGGCGGTTCGTCGTTGGGACATGGTAGCAACATAGGAAGCGGCCGCCGTCCGGGCTACGCATCCAATGGCTCCAACCTTGGCACACGCCGTCCGGCAAGTTCTTCGGGCAGCAGTTATGGTTCCAACCGCTCCTACAGCTCGACCAACGTGTCGGGCGGACGTCCCGGCTACGCCACCGGTCGTTCATCCTCCTCTTATAGCTCTTCGTCGGTGGGGAATGTGGGAACCGGCACTGCTACGGGTCGCCGTCCATCTTCGTCGGTGAGCAATTCCGGCTATAGCAGCAAGAGCAGTAGCTATGGCAGTAGCCAAAGCCATTCGTATGGAAATAGTCAGAGCTCTCGTTCCTCCAACAACAGCTACTCCACCTCGCGCAGCAGCAGTCGCTCATCATCATCGTCATCGAGCTGGGGTAGCGGCAGAAGTAGCGGCAGTTATTCCGGTGGAAGCCATTCGGGCGGAGGATTCTCCGGCGGTGGAGGAAGGCGTCGCTAACCAAATTTCCCCCATTACAATATAGTTAACACTCACCCAACCATCTATAAAAAAACTATCACACAATGAAGAAAATATATTTTGCCTTGCTGGCTTGCTCATTGCCACTATTCGCCAACGCCCAAGAAGCATTCGATGCATTGAAAATGTCGCAAAAAGATTTATGCGGCACCGCCCGTTTCCAATCCATGGCAGGCGCCTTCGGTGCCCTTGGCGGCGATATTTCCACCCTCACACAAAACCCTGCCGGTGTGGGTGTGTATAGAAGTAGCGATGTGAATGTGACCCTTGCATTGGATTTCAACAACACCAAAACCCCCAATGTGAGCAACAACGAAACTAATTTCTCCGCACCATCAATAGGCTATGTGGGCGCCATCAAGCTCAACAGCGACTTTATGCCCAACCTCAACATTGGCTTCAGCTACAACCGTCAAGCCAATTTCAAGCGTCGCTACAGAGGCTACAATAATGGTGCACCCACCTCGGTGACCAATTATATTGCCGCCAACACCGGGAATTGGACACCCAACGACTTATCACAATCCGAACGCGACCCCTACTATAATTCCAATGCGCCTTGGATTAGTATTCTTTCCTATAACAGCTACTTAATCAACGAAAACAATAAGCGCTGGCAAGGACTCTATGGCGACGGAACTACGGCATACAACGAATTTGATGTGCAACAAGAAGGTCACAACGATGAATACTCTATCAACCTTGGTGGCAATATCAAAAACATGCTCTACTGGGGCGTGGGCGTAGGCATCAGCGACTTTGTGTATGACAGCTATCAATATTATGGTGAAAGCCTTGATAATGCCTATATCGCCAATTACCAAACCAACGACATTGAAATCGGTGTTGCCGACTTTGGATTTGAACACTTCCTCCACACCACCGGCACTGGCTACAACTTCAAACTCGGTTTGATTTTCAAGCCCATCAACGAGCTCCGATTTGGTGCAGCCTTCCACACCCCCACCTACTTCGATATGAAGGATTGCTACAAGAGTAACGCCAGCTTTGAGATGAGTAGCTCCGAAAAAAACAGCTACTATGGCACCAACGAAACGGGCGACAAAGGATTCTACGACGAAATTCGCTACTCCTTCAAAACGCCTTGGCGCTTTATGGGAAGTGTGGCTGCCGTGATTGGAAAATCCGCCATCTTGAGTTTCGATTACGAATATGTGGATGCCCCATCGATGCGCGTGGCAGACGACAACGACTACGAATATGTGGAAACCACCAACAACATCAAATCCTACCTGAAGGCTTCCAGCATTTACCGCATAGGTGCCGAATATCGCGTAACGCCCAACTTCAGCGTGCGCGCCGGATATTCGCTCCAAAAATCGCCCGTGGAAGAAGCTGTGCAAAGCAATAGCATGAACGTGGTGACCGTGAACACCAACCCCATCTATGAATTCGACAACGATATTCAGCACATCACAGCCGGCTTCGGCTATCACTATCAGAGCTTCTATTGCGACCTCGCCTATGTACACAAAACGCAAAAAAGCCAATTCAACGCCTTCTCCCCCATCGTGTATGGCGGTGGCGAGATAGAGCCGAATGTGTTTAGCGAAGTGAAAACCAACACCAATCGAGTGACGATGACCCTCGGTTTCCGATTCTAAAAGCATCGCACCGACGCCTTTGATGGCGCTGTGAAAACAAAGTCGATTGCACTTAAAGGGCGCAATCGACTTTGTTTTTTCATAGAAATTTCGTAATTTTGAATATTCAAAAGCCATTCCATCATTCATGAACGACAACCCCTCCAATATCGATCTCAACAACCCCGAATTTCAATGCGCATGGAAGTTGTTGCGAGAAACCAGGAAATCGGTTTTTCTTACCGGGAAAGCCGGTTCGGGCAAAAGCACCTTCCTCAAATATATTCGCGATAATATCAACAAAAAGTGCATCGTGCTTGCACCCACAGGCATTTCAGCCGTGAATGTGGGTGGGCAAACTCTGCACTCCTTCTTCAAAATTCCTTTTCGCCCGCTACTCCCCGACGACCCCGATTTTTCGCCTCGAAAAATCAGAACCACCCTTCGATACACCAAAGAAAAGGTAAAAATCATCAAAGAGTTGGAGCTGATTATCATTGATGAAATATCGATGGTGAGAGTTGATATCATCGACTTTATCGACCGAGTGCTACGCATTTATTCCAACAACACCCGCGAGCCTTTCGGCGGCAAGCAATTGATGCTGGTGGGCGACGTGTTTCAGCTTGAGCCTGTGGTTACGCGCGACATGAAAGAGATACTTCGCCGCTACTATCAGCAATTCTACTTTTTCAATGCCCACGTGTTTGCCGACATAGGGTTGGTGCCTATTGAATTGGTGAAAATGTATCGCCAAACCGATTCCACCTTTCTGTCGCTCCTCAATCGGGTGAGAAGCAACCACGCCACCTCGCATGATATTGCATTGCTCAACCGGCAATGCAACCCCGATTTCAACGACAACGGCAAATTTGTAATCACCCTCGCTATGCGTCGCGACACCGTGGATGCCATCAACGAAGAGCACATGGCAGCCATCAAATCGCCGGAATTCACTTTCCAGGGAACAATCAACAACGTGTTTCCCGAAAACGAACTACCCACCAACAAAGAACTCGTGCTCAAGCAAGGGGCGCAAGTGATATTTATCCGCAACGATAAAGAAAACCGCTGGGTGAACGGCACATTGGGCAAGGTGTATGACTTGGGAACCGATTTCATAAAAGTGGAATTGGAAAACGGCGACATCCACGAATTGCAGATGGAAACGTGGGAAAACATGCAATATAGCTACGACGAGAAAGAAAAGAAAATCAACGAAACCGTGTTGGGCACTTTTTCGCAATACCCTATCAAACCGGCTTGGGCGCTCACCGTGCACAAAAGCCAAGGTCTCACATTCAACCATGTGGTGATTGATTTCGGAGGCGGTGCTTTTACTTCGGGCCAAACCTATGTGGCACTGTCGAGATGCACCTCACTTGAGGGTATCACCCTGCTGAAGCCTCTTTCCGAGCGCGACATCATTGTGAGCACCGCTGTGATTAATTTTAGTCGAACTTTCAATAATCAAGCCCTCATAGAAAATGCGCTTCGCCAAGAAAAAGCACTGGCGCTCTACCGACAAGCCAACCACGCCTTCCATCACTCTGAATTTCGCGACTGCGTGAATTATTTTACCGAAGCTATGGAAATCAACGATTTAACCCAATCGGAGGCTGTGAAACGATTGGTGGCGAAAAAACTATCGCACATCAACACGCTCAACCGAAAAATTAAATCGCTGGAAGAAGTGATTGATAGTCAAAACAATATCCTGCGCCAACTCGCCGAAGAATACACCCAAATGGGCAACCAATCGCTCGGCTATGGCGACTTGGTAAACGACGACGAGGTGCCCTACGGCAATGGCAATGTGCCTGCTATGGACGAATTGGCGTTTAAGGCTGCCAATGCCAATTATAGCAAAGCTATCCGCATCTGCCCCACTTTTGTGGATGCTTATATCGGGAAAGCACGGTTGCTCCACACCATTGGCGAAACCGACGAGGCGTTGAAGCTCTACAAGCAAGCACTCACCATGAATTCGGAAGCGCTGGAGGTGCACTTGCAGATGGGTAACCTTTATTGCGAAATTAAAAATGTGGCTGAAGCCATTAAATGCTATAAGCGTGCCATCAAAGCTGACAAAAAATCGCCCCTCCCCTATCAAGCTATGGCATTGGTGTACCACAAAATGGGGCTCTACGAGCAAGCCGAAATTTGCAAACAGAAAGCCGAGAAACTCATAAAAGCCCAGCAAAAAAGAGGCAAGAAGAAATAGAAAGCGCTTTTGGCAGAGGAATAGAAATTATTTTTTTTCGACGGGATTGAGTTAACCCGCATTTGCTTTATTGCCGGCTGATTTTTTGATTTTCTTTCCAAAGGCAGTACACACCTTTTATGAATGCCGATGCGTGGACAGCCTCGCCAAGATAGGCAACATCAATATTCAAAGGCTTTTTGCACCATTTTTTGATATCCAAATTCACGAGAAAAGTGTTGCAATCGCCATCGCAGTCCACAAATCTGAATCCATCATGCTTTAATTGCCGTTTAAGCCTCAGAGCATCGGCATCGCCAAAGCATTTCACACAGTAGGGCAACGATTTTTCGGTGTGAACAAATGCACTCTCCTGCTGTTCGTCGAATAGTTTGTAGTAAACGGATTCCCACATAGGTTGAAAAGGTTAGAAGTTTTGGCACAAAATTAGCCGCCACCAGTGCAAAACTTTTTCTCATTTATGTGAAATTTTAATAAACAAGTAACCATCCACTACGGCACGGCAAGCCATCAACTCGCTGGGGATTCTCAATGGTTGAGTGGCTGATGAGGAGGGCAGCCTTGGAGGGATTCGACGATGTGGCGGATGTGGGCAGTTGTGGTGCCACAGCATCCTCCCACTATGTTGAGATGCCCTTGAGAAGCGAGGCAGCGAATGTGGCGAGCCATTTGTTCGGGCGAAATCGGATACCTTCCTTGCTTGTCGGGCAGTCCGGCATTGGGATAATAGATGGTGAAATGCGGAATGGCATCGGCGACCCATTCTATGAGAGGGGAGATTGCATCGTGGGCGGGGGTGCAGTTCAAGCCAAATGCGAGCATAGTCTGGGTGTGGATTGATTCATAGAAAGATTGTAGCGAGTGATGCGATAGCGTATGTCCGGTGCTATCGGTTACTGCTACCGACACCATCACCGGCAGTGTGATGCCGGTTTGCGCCTCCAATTGACGGATAGCCGTGAGTGCGGCTTGGCAATTGAGCGGGTCGTAGCACGTTTCGAGCAAGAGCAAATCCACACCTGCAGTCATCAATGCTTCGGCTTGCTCACGGTAGGCACTCACATAGGATGCAAAAAGAGGTTCCCGTCCCTCGGATTGCATCGAAATACCCTGATTCATAGGCCCTATGCTACCTGCCACCCACACCTTCTTTTGAGCGAATTCATGTGCCACGGTTTTGGCAATCCGTGCGCCTTCCATTGCCATTTGCGCTGCAAAATCTTGGCATTGATAGGCACTTTGCGAAATGCGATTGCTATTGAGCGTGTTGGTGGTGATGATATCGGCGCCGGCTTGGATATATTGGCGATGAACATTTGCCACGAGATGTGGCTGTGTGATATTGAGCAAATCGTAATTGCCTTTCAGAGGCACATGCCACCGGCGAAACGGTCCGGTGGCGAAATGTTGCTCTTCAGGGGCGGATTGCGCTAAAAGCGAGCCCATTGCGCCATCTAAAACCAAGATACGCTCACGGAGCGCTGCTACCATATGGCTACCCACCTCACTCATACGGAACACCTCACCCCAGCCACTGTGTAAAGATTTGAGTGCCCCAAATCACGGCAGCATAGCGCAACCATTTTCCCAAGGTCATTGCCGCTACAGTGCCCCATACATTGGCGCGAAGAAGTCCGAGCGCCACCGTGATGGCACTGCCCAAAATGGGAATAAAGGCAAAGAAAGCCATCCAAGCCCCGCGTTTTTTTACCCACAGCGACGCCTTATCCACCTTTTCTTTTTTCACATGGCAATACTTTTCTATCCACTCCATTTTGCCCAAATGTCCCATCCAATAGCAAGTCATGCCCCCCGACACATTACCCGCCAAAGCCCACCACAGGCAAATCCATGGGTCGAGATGGAGCGGACCAACGCACATCACCAACAGCGCTTCCGAGCTCAGCGGAATCACACTGCCGGCAATAAACGACCCCACAAAGAGTCCGGCATAGCCCCATTGGGCAAAAAAATCTACAAATGCATCCATCTTTACAATTCTTCTTTCACTAAGGTGGTTTGTGCGCCAAGCATCACCTTTTTCTGCTTATAAAGCAATCCCAACGCTTTTTTGAAATCCTTTTTCGAACATTCAAACGCATCCTGAATGGCTTTCGGTTCGCTTTTATCCGTGAGATTCATACTCCCGCCATGGGATTGCAAATATGCCAAAATGGCATCGCTGAGATGCTCCACCCGCATTTTTTCAATCATTTCGAGTGTAACGTCGATTTTTCCATCAGGGCGCACTCGCTTAATATATGCCGTGCGACGGTCGCCGATATTCACATCGCCAAAAATCTCATTGCTATACAAAAGTCCCCAATGCAAATTGTTCACAATCACCTTGTAGCCCAATTCAGTGCGTTGCACCACCAGCACATCCACCTTTTGGCGATGACGATAGGATTTTTGCCGAAGCCACAATTCGGCGAGTGTGGTGATCCACATACACATATATAATATAGCTACGCCCGGCTTGCATACTCACGCGTTGCTCGCGGAAAGGCACCAGCAATTCCTTATTTGCCAATCCCCAATCCATAAAAGCGCCCACTTGGTTCACCTGATTCACACGCAGTAAAGCGAAATCACCCACCTGGGCATAGGGAGTTTCGGTGGTTGCCACCGGTCGATTTTCCGAATCGTTATACACAAACACATGTAGCACATCGCCCACCTGCTCATCTCCGGTGAGATAGCGCTTGGGGAGCAGCACCTCATCGCCTTGCTCGTCAGCCAAATACAAGCCAAACTCCACAAAGCGATTCACCACTAAATCATTATATCTACCTATCTCCATCTTTCAAAAGGGAAAAATTACAAATCACAAAGTTAACTATTTTCCCTCACACGCCCAAAGAATTAGAGAAAATAGAAATTAGATGATTGGAGAATAGAGATTGGAGATTAACCACGGCTCTTTCATTTACGGCTATTTTTGATAGCGGCTGCTTGATTTGGTGAGGTTTGTAGGGATGGAGTTGGGTGGTATGGAAGAGAACAAAAAGTCGGCTACGCCGAAAAAAACCAACGCCTATAGCTTGCAGGACAGGATCGTGTTTGTAGACCAGTGGGTGAATTGCCTTTTTGGGAATTTTCTGCATCCATTTTATGTCGGAGGTGGGTGAGTACCGATTTTTCGGGTTTTGTTCGGATTTGGACCAAAACCGGGCTGTTTTGTGGTCCAAAAGCGAAATGAAACACCTGAAACACCCGAAACACTTGAAACACCTGAAACAC
>SFWW01000184.1 GCA_004559845.1 bacterium | reverse complement strand
TCGCTCCTCACCTTCGAACACGAAGAAGCCAAACGCCAATTGGCATACGATAAGGTGATTATGCTTGCCGGCGGCGTAGGGTTTGCTAACAAGCGCGATGCCATTAAGGGAACGCCGGAAGCCGGTGAAAAAGTGGTGCTGATGGGTGGTGACAACTACCGCATCGGCATGGGCGGCGGCGCCGTGTCGAGCGTCAACACCGGGCAATATGACAATGCCATTGAACTCAACGCCGTGCAACGCGCCAACCCCGAAATGCAAAAGCGCGTGGCAAACGTGATTCGCGCCTTGGCAGAAGACGAGCACAACCCCATCGTGTCGATTCACGACCACGGCGCAGGCGGACACCTGAACGCGCTCTCCGAACTGGTGGAAGCCACCGGCGGCTGCATTGATATGGCAGCACTACCTGTGGGCGACCCCACCCTATCGGCAAAGGAAATTATCGGCAACGAAAGCCAAGAACGCATGGGCTTTGTGGCAAAAGAAGGCGATTTGACTCGCATCAAAAAAATTGCCGAACGCGAACGCGCACCTTTCTATGTGGTGGGCGAAACCACCGGCGACGACCGCTTTGTGTTTCAACAAGCCGACGGCGTGAAACCCATCGACCTGGGCATGAAAGATATGTTTGGCAGTTCGCCCAAAACGGTGATGACCGACAACTCCGTAGTGCGCAAATATAAAGGTGTGAAAACTAACGCCGCCCTGCTCAACGACTATATCGAAACCGTGCTCCAACTCGAAGGCGTGGCTTGCAAAGACTGGCTTACGAACAAGGTGGACCGCTCGGTGACCGGAAAAATTGCACGCCAACAATGCCAAGGCGAAATTCAATTGCCGCTAAGCGACTGCGGCGTGGTGGCACTCGACTTTAAAGGACAAAGCGGTATTGCCACCTCCATCGGTCACGCACCCCAAGCCGGACTGATTGACCCCGCAGCCGGGTCGGTGCTCTCTATCACCGAAGCACTCACCAACATTGTGGGTGCCAACCTCAACGGCGGACTAAAGGCAGTGTCGCTGAGCGCCAACTGGATGTGGCCCTGCCGCAACGAAGGCGAAGATGCCAATTTGTATCGTGCCGTGAAGGCTTGTAGCGATTTTGCTTGCGCATTGGGCATCAACATACCCACCGGCAAGGACAGCCTGTCGATGACCCAAAAATATGGCAAGAAAAAAGTGATTGCTCCGGGCACCGTAATCATCTCTGCCGGAGGCGAAGTGACCGATGTAAAGAAAACCGTGAGCCCCGTGCTTCAAGCCAAAAAGAGCGCACTCTACTATATCGACTTTTGCGGCACCGAGTTGCAATTGGGCGGCTCAGCCCTTGCCCAAGCCTTGGGCAGAGTGGGCGACAAAGCTCCCCAAGTGAAGAGTGCCGACTATTTTGCCAACGCATTCAATGCCGTGCAAGAATTGGTTGCCACCGAGCAATTGCTCGCCGCACACGATGTGAGTGCCGGCGGGTTGCTCACCACCATCCTGGAAATGACATTTGCCAACACCAAAGGCGGTGTGAGCCTCGACCTCAACGGAATGGCGGAAAAAGACTTGATAAAGGTGCTCTTCGCCGAAAATCCGGCATTGGTGGTGCAAGTGGCAAGCCATCAGTGCAGCAAGGTGGAACGACTACTCGCCCAAAATGGCGTGAAATTTATCTGCATCGGCGAGCCATCTGCAGAGCGCACCATCAGCATTGAAAAAGACGGCAAAGAATATATGCTCTTCATCGACCATTTGCGCGACCTGTGGTTCAAGAGTTCGTATCTGCTCGACTGCAAACAATCCGGCAACCGTTTGGCAAAAGCGCGTTTCGAAAACTACAAGAAGCAACCACTTCGCTGGCGCATGCCTGCCGCATTTAGCGGAAAGGCTGCCGATTTGGGCATCACCGGCTTTAAGCACGGCACATCGGGCATTAAAGCAGCCATCATTCGCGAAAAAGGCGTGAATGGCGACCGCGAAATGGCATATTCGCTCTATTATGCCGGCTTTGATGTGAAAGACGTGCACATGACCGACTTGATGAGCGGACGCGAAACGCT
>SFWW01000183.1 GCA_004559845.1 bacterium | reverse complement strand
GGCGAAGTTGGCGGGACGTGCCATAGGTGAGCCGTAGCGCGTGTTGAGGTAGGCACGAGTGTAGCTATAGGGAAGGTAGGCATAGCGTAGATTGATGGCTTTGCGCACTTTGTCGAGGATGCCGGGACGGTTGTAGGGTTCAGGCTTGAGGTCCTCTTGGGCATGGGTGCGCATCACCGGGTAGAACACGCCGAGCTGCACCCATCGCAAGTATAGGTCGTCGTTATTGCTATCGCTATTATTATTGTAGTTGCAGAAACCGCCTATGTCGGAACCGAGGTAGCCGATGCCCGACATAGAGCCATTAACCAGAGCCGGCACCTGGGCTTGCAATCCTTCCCACGAACGCTGTATATCTCCGGTCCAGGGGAAAGTGCTGTAGCGTTGCATTCCTGCCGTGCCCGAGCGGGGCAATAGCATGTGGCGCATATTGGGAGCTTCTTCGGTGAGTGCTTTGTATACGCTTTCTATCCAGAGGGCTCCAAATTCGTTGTGAATCTGCTCACAGCTACCCCCTTTATGGTGACAATTAGAGAAGAAGTGTCGTTCCGGTTCTCCCAAATCAAGCCACCATCCTGCCATGCCGTTGCGGGTGTGGCGTTTATAAAATTCGCCCATCCACTTCATGGCATCTTCGTTGGAGGCATCGATAAGGCCCACGGGGTTGTTGGTGAGCCATGTCATATCGCCTACTTTCTCGTCGGCAAGGTAGCCGTTGTTCTTGAGGATGTTATAGTTGGTGGAGGCATCGCTGGTGAAGAACGGCTCGGTGATGCAGATGGTGTTTACATTTTGGTTTTTGAAGTCGGCAAGCATCTGCGTGGGGTTGGAGAAGTTGGGGGTGTACCATTCGAGGTTGCCCATCCCGGCAGGGCTGGAACCTTGCCAGTACAAGTCGAATACGATGCCATCGAGCGGCAGTTTCGACTCGTTCTTGATACGGTTGACCACATTTTTAGCCTCATCGGCGGAGTGATAGCCGTAGCGCGAGGTGATATATCCCATAGCCCAGAAGGGTGGCAGCGGCTGGTGACCGGTGAGGAGGTGATAATTTTGCATTGCTTTTTCCATAGAGCCGCCGCCCACGAAGTAGTAGGCGATGGGGTTGGCTGACGCTGTGCTGTAGGATGAGCCGTTGTTGGCCGACGGGGTCATCACGGCGTCAACGTAGTGGTCGTCGAAAAGCACGCCGTAGCCGTTGGTCGACAGGTAGTAGGGAATGCATATATTATGGGGTGCCGACCATGTGGCATTCCATCCGCCGGTCTGCGTGTTGCGCATTTTCCATGATTGACCTTCTATGTTGGTGTATTTGCCGTTGTAGCCGGCTCCATAGAAGCCTTTGTCGCCCATGGCAGCAAATTTCACAGTGCGATTCCCGGGGTTGTTGATCAGACCGCCATTTTCGCGGAGGACCACGTCGCTACCGTAGCGGAATGTCACGAAGCAGGTCGCCTTATCAACGCTTACGGTAACACCGTCTGCCACATTGACGAGGTATTCACTATCGGTCTCGGAAGTAGAATAAGTTGCGTTGGGGGTGGCAACCACAGTTATGCTTCGCCGTTCGCGAGCAGATTCGTCGGTGGCATTTGCCAGACTCGCGGGTAGTGTAAAAATCTTTACAATGTCGGGGGCGTAGGGGGTAATCATCAATTTGCTCCCGGTTTCGCCGGTGATGGTAACGGTGCCGTCGGCATCCACTGCACTCACGAAAGCGCCGATGCTACTCCCGGAGCCACCTCCGCTTCCCCCGGAGCCACTTCCGCTTCCCCCGGTATATTTGCTCGCCGGACCGAGGTCGGTGCCATTGTCCGCCATGGAGTAAACGTGGCCATTTTTGAGCACCAGGTCTTTTGTCTGGTTATTTCCACCACTTTTACCATTGCTGAAAACACACCCGAGATCGGGGTTGGCATTGTTGCATGTAAAGGTATAGGAGTAGAGCTTGGGATACTCTTTAGAGAGGCTGATTTTCACCCCGGGCCATTCGCCGTTGCCTTCTTGGGGGGTGTAATTTTTGTTGCCATCGTTCTTATCCCAAACCCAGGTGTACACATTT
>SFWW01000055.1 GCA_004559845.1 bacterium | reverse complement strand
TTTAGAAAACTATAACATTTAAAATGTTGCCAAAACGAAAAAGTGTGATTAAATTTGCATCGCAATTAAAAACAATGCTCAAAAGTTTTTATTTTTACTATTGCACTTTTCTATACAAATTCTATTCATAAAATTCAAAAGTCCCCGGTTCGTGAGAATAAGGGCCTTTTTTTTTGCCCCCACCCCAGCAAAGCCAACAAGTCAACAAGTCAACGAGCCAACGAGTCAACGAGCCAACAAGCCAACAAGTTTTCAGAGGTCTGATGAGGTCGAAGAGTTTGGGTCTGCCTTGGGTCTGTTTGGGTCAGAAGGGTCCGATTGATGGTCCGAAACACCGATTTAATCCATTAAAAACCCAATTAACACCCATTTTTTAACGAATATAATCACCCCACCCTCTCTCACAGATTCTTCAAAAAAAAGCTCACACAGATTCAACCGATTCAACAAACAAATCTCTAAATGGCATGTTACTCGTTCCCCCCGTTGACTTGCAAACTTATTACTCGTTGACCTGTTGGCTTGTTGACTCGTTGACTTAAAAAAAAAATCGGTTTAAAAATCCCCAACAGCCCTGAAGTGGTAGGTGGGGGGATGATGTGGCAACTCCCGAATCTGTGGTGGGGATTCGGGAGCTGTGGTGTGAGGATTCCTTTATGTATCTAATTCCTTCTACACAATCAGTAAATTATGAGAGGGGCTGCGTCTTGTTATTACGGTTTCGTATGATAATGGCGTAAAATATAATATTTAAATCAACTAATAATATTGGTAGAATAATAAATAGAAATAAGTTAATTCCTACATATCCAAATCCGGTAATCGACCCTAATGTCTCCAGATCTTTATAAGCCACTACGCATGCATTGTGTAATGAATATGGAATATAGTGAATGAAAATCTTTGATATTACAAATAAATAAAAAATATTATATAGTGTAATGAACACACATAAAAGTTTATGATTGAAACTTTTAAATAAAATGAACAAATTACATAAACCTATAATTATAGGTTCGCCATAAATAAACAAGATAGAATTTACTTCTTCATAAGTAAATCCCGTGCAATAACTAATAAGCGTTATTATTCCACAGCATAATCTAAATAATACATACAACATTGTGGAATCACTTTAAGCCTAATTTTTCTTTCACTAATTTGGTGAGGTCGATGGCATCGGCGCCTTGATAGAGCAAGGGCGTTTGGGAAATGTCGAAAATGTAGGTGTAGCCGGCTTCTTCACCCACTGCTTTAATGGCTTGGTGAATTTTGGCAAGGATGGGGGTTTGGAGAGCCACTTTCTTTTGGGAGAGTTCTTTGTCGACGGCTTTCACGAATTGCTTCACTTTCTCGTCTTCGTCTTGAATTTCGCGGATG
Source organism: bacterium (assembly GCA_004559845.1). Classification (GTDB taxonomy): domain Bacteria; phylum Bacteroidota; class Bacteroidia; order Bacteroidales; family Muribaculaceae; genus Sodaliphilus. The sequence goes on along the minus strand of SFWW01000055.1, from coordinate 8,073 downwards.
CGACGCTCTTTGATAGTGGGCGCCACGGAAGGGTCGTTGGCAAGACGCTGAAATTCGGCATATTTCTTACCGAAATCGTCTTGCATAAGTTTGTATTCCTTATGAAATTGTGCACTGAGATCAGCGAGCACATGTTCGGCAGAATCTTTTTCGGGGCAAGCATTGTAGATGCTCATCACGTCCACCACTGCAATTTTTTGCGCTTGTGCCCAAGTGCAAAGGGGCAAGAAAGCCACCAGGAGTATCATTAAGTGTTTCATCATCATTGTCGTTGAATTATTTTTTGCAAAGGTAGTGATATTTCTTGAATTGCGCCAAAAAAAGAAGCTCGCCGATGTGGTATCGACGAGACTATCTTTTGCTTATGAATAATTCAAATCCGTGTCTGAATGTCGGCGTAGCGAAAATTCAGGAATCGATTTTGCTATTCTTATTTGATGCCGAGTTCGGCTTTCACTTTAGCCGACACATCTTCCAAAGCATTTCCCTTGTAGAGGAGCGATGCGGAATCGAGGATAGCGGTGTAGCCTCCCTTAGCGCCAACGGCTTGGATAGCGTTTTGGAGCTTTTGTTGGATGGGTGCCATCAGCGATTCTTGTTGCTTTTGGAGGTCTTGTTGAGCGGTTTGCGAGAAGTTTTGGTAGCGAGTGTAAATGTCTTGAGCCTCTTTAGTTTTTGCTTCGATAGTGGCTTGATCGGCTTTAGCTTTTTCAAGTTCTTCGAGTTCTTGGCTCTTTTTTTGCAGTTCGTCTTGGAGTGCTTTCGCTTGTTGTTGATACTTGTCGCTGGCAGCCTTGAGGGTGTTTTGTGCAGTGGCTGTTTCGGGCATTACTTGGAAGATTTCTGCGGGATTCACCATACCGAATTTCACTGCATTTTGTGCTGAGAGCATCATAGGAGCAGCCACAAGCGCTGCGAGGATAAATTTCTTAAACATAGTTGTGTAATGAGTTATAGTTTTTTTTAATAATTTAATTTTTCATTTTGGGGATGGGAGCCATGCCGGGTTAGTAGCCCAATTTGGCGATTACCTCATCGGTAACATCAATGCGAGGCGACACATACATAGCGCCTTGAATGCTGGCACGGTCGAAAATCACTTGGTAGCCTTTTTCTTCGCACACTTTTTTACAAGCGGCGTAGATATCGTCTTGAATGGGCTTGATGAGAGATTGCTGTTTCTTATAGAGTTCGCCTTGCGGCCCGAAATATTTGTATTTCAGCTGCGATGCTTCTTTTTCTTTCGCCACTATTTCGGCTTCTTTTTTCTTTTTTTGGTCGTCGGTGAGAAACACCATATCGGCTTGATAATTTTTATACATGGTGTCGGCTTCCTTTTCCAGCGCCTCTACTTCACGCTGCCAGCGCTGTGAAATTTGTTCCAACTGTTCGTTTGCCATTTCATAGTTGGGTATTTTTTTCAAAATATATTCTTGGTCGATGAAGGCAAACTTTTGTGCCAAGGCAGATGTGGCGCATGCCGCCACTGCTACAAAGAGCATTACAAATTTTTTCATCATAATTGTCGCGTTTTAGTGTTGGTGATCAAAATTTTGGTTTGTTGGGATTTAGACTCCCGGAATCACAAAAAGTTTATTTTATCAGCTTTTATGCGCTGTGGCTTAGAATTCCTGACCGAGCACGAAGTGGAAGTTGCTGCCACCCTTGGTGCCAAACACCTTGTCGAAGCCATAGCCCCAGTCGATACCCATCATACCCAGCATCGGCAGGAAGATGCGCACACCCACACCTGCCGAGCGTTTTAGGTCGAAGGGTGAGAAGCGGCTCACACTGGTCCAGGCATTACCGGCTTCCACAAAGGCGAGCGGATAGATGGTGGCGCTGGTTGAGAGCATGAGTGGGAAGTGGAGCTCCATCAAGAAGCGGGTATAGGCGTAGCCGTCGCTTCCGTAGGGGGTGAATTGACCATTGTCGTAACCACGCAGGGCGATGGTTTCGGTGGCGTAGGTGTAGCTACCCGACATACCGTCGCCACCCACATAGAAGGTTTCGAATGGCGATTTAATGTGCTTGTTCCAGCTGCCGAGCAAACCGATGTCGGCGCGTGTCATCAGCACGAGGGTCCATCTGCCATCGGGGTCGGTGAGCGGGGTGTAGGTACGTGCTTGGAATTTAAGTTTCCAATATTCAATCCATTTATAGAGTTCTTTTTTCGATGCTTCGTCGGTGGCTTCAGCGAGCGCCTTCCAGTTTTTCTTGCCAAAGAGGCTTGCCGGGGGCGTGAAGCGGAAGCTGAGCGAGAAGGTGCTACCGCGGCGTGTGTAGAGCGGGTTGTCGATACTGTTGCGCTGGAGCGTGAGTCCAAACACGAGTGAATTCGACGTGCCATTGTTCATATAGTAGAGATATTCCCAGTTTTTGAGGCTATACCATTGATAACCCACTTCGGCAGAGAGGGTAAAATAGTCGTCGGGCCATTTCAATCGCTTACCGAATCCTACCGACACACCACCCATTTGGAGGTATTTGTTGGGGTCGTAGGCATCTTCGTAGTAGTTGTTGCCATAGCCATAGCCATAGTTGTAGCCATAGTTGCTGCCGGGATAGTAGCTATTGTAGTAGTTGTAGAGTCCGTTTTGATAGAGCGTGTTGTAGTAGCTGGAGTTAATACCGGTTTGGCGGCTATAGAATGCCGACACGCTGAGCGAATTGGGTCGCTTGCCACCGAACCACGGGTCGAGGAACGACACGCTGTAGGATTGATAGTATTTGGCATTGGTTTGGGCACTGATGGTAAAGGTTTGTCCCTCGCCTTGCGGAATAATACCCTTAAACGATGACGGGTGGAAGAGGTTTTGGATAGAGAAGTTGGTAAACTTCAAACTCACTTTACCGATGATACCGGTTTGTCCCCAACCTGCCGAGAATTCAATTTGGTCGTTGGCTTTGGATTCCAATCCAAAGATAATGTCCACCGTACCGTTTTCTTCGTTGGGCTCGGGGCGGATGTCCATTTTTTCAGGGTCGAAGTGTCCGGTTTGTGCAATTTCGCGTGCGGAGCGCATCAAGTCGCTCTTAGAGAAGAGGTCGCCCGGACGCACACGCAATTCGCGACGAATCACCTTTTCGTAGAGGCGGTCGTTACCGTTAATCACCACGCGATTGATGGTGGCGCGCTTGCCTTCAAACAGGCGCATTTCCAAGGCGATAGAGTCGCCTTCCACATGGGTTTCCACCGGCAGGATTTGGGCAAAGAGGTAGCCCTTGTCGAGGTAGAGGTTCGACACGGCATCTTCGTCGGTGCTGATGCGCTTATTGAGTTTCTTTTGGTTGTAGACTTGTCCTTTTTCCATGCCGAGCACATTGTCGAGAAATTCAGTAGGATACACGGTGTTTCCCACCCAGTTGATGCCCGAAATGTAGTAGCGCTTACCTTCTTCCACTTTCAGATACACGTCCACTTTTTTCTCGTTGTAGCTCACCACGCTGTCGCTCACGATGCGTGCATCGCGGTAGCCGAGTTCATTGTAGCGCTCTATGATGCGGTTTTTGTCTTCTTGATAGTCGGTGTTAACGAATTTCTTTTGGCTAAACCATTTTTTGAAGTTGAAGAAGCCGGTTTCGTTGGTTTTCTTCATGGTGCCTTTAATTTTGCCATCGCTAAGCACGCTATTGCCTTCGATGTAGATTTTGTGGACACCGATTTTGGAGTGTTTGTCCACAATAATATCCACAATCACCTCGTTTTGCCGGCTCAAGTCTTCTTTTTGAATCACCTCCACGGTGGCTTTATCGAAGCCCTTGTCGGTGAAATATTTCTGCACAATCAGTTTGATTCGGTCGGCGATATTGGGCGTCATTTGGCTACCGATGGAAAGGTTGAGGCGTTCTGCCACATCCTTCTTTTCACCGCCCTTCATACCGATATAGTTCACTTGCGAGATGCGGGGTTGCTGTTGGAGGCAAAATTCGAGCCACACCTTGTCGCCGTACACCTTTTCCACCTTGATTTGCACCTTCGAGAAGAGTCCTTGGCGCCAGAATCGCTTGGCGGCATTCTTCAGGTCGTCGCCCGGCACTTCTATGCGCTGGCCAATGGATAGCCCGGAGTAGCCGATGATGATGTAGTCTTCATAATTGTCGGCACCGGTCACTTTAATGCCGGCAATTTCATATTTGGGATGGATGCCCGAGAACACCACTTTGGGGTAGTAGGTGGTGTCGTTTTTGGTGTAGGTGTCTTGCGCTTGCGCTTTTGTGGCGAGCGAAAGGAGTGTTACGAGTAGTAGAATAGCCTTATATCGCATATTATTATAATTATTCTTTATCATTAGTGACCTGTTCGCTGGTTTTGCCATATCGGCGTTCGCGGCGCTGATATTCAATGATGGCTTCCAAGAAATCGTCTTGTGAGAAGTCGGGCCAAAGAACGGGCGTAAAATATAGTTCACTATAAGCGATTTGCCAGAGCAAATAGTTGCTCACACGAATATCGCCGGCGGTGCGGATAAGCAAATCGGGGTTGGGCATGTGGGAAGTGGCGAGATGCGATTGCACCACGTCTTCGGTGATGGCGTCCACATCGAGTGTGCCGGCTTTCACTTCGGTGGCAATGCGCTTCACTGCCTCCACAATTTCCCAATGAGAAGAGTAGCTCAAAGCGAGGCACACTTCCAGCCCGGTGCAGTGAGCGGTGTCGCTCATACACTTTTGCAGACGTGTGCGTGCAAATTCGGGCATTCGTTGCATGTCGCCAATGGCAGATAGCTTCACGTTTTTCTCTATCAATTCGGGGGTTTCTTTTTCAATCGACGACACCACCAAGTGCATCAGCGCATCCACCTCAAGTTGAGGTCGGCTCCAATTTTCGGTAGAGAAGGTGTAGAGCGTGAGGAATTCAATGCCCAAATCGTTTGCCACCTCGGTAATGTTGTGCACGGTGGGCACACCATTCTCGTGGCCAAAAGAGCGCATCATTCCACGCTGTTTTGCCCAGCGCCCGTTGCCATCCATAATGATAGCCACATGGCGAGGAATTCGGGTTCTATCTATTTGTTCGATGAGCGACACTGCTTTATCTATTTCTTTCTCTTTGTTTCTTTATATTATATATATAATGTGTAAATTTTGCTGCGGGTGCACCCTATTCCACATAGTGGCATTTGGTGCATCGCTTCGAAAATTCGTAGGTGAGCGTAAACATTGCCACGGAATACCAGTCGGTGTTTTTGGCAAAGCCATGGGCAATGCGGTTGAGATCCGACAGTCCGTCGATGCGGTCGCCAAAGCATTTGCGCATCGTAAATTCAAAGCCCACATTCAAGCGCGGCTTGAGTTTGTACTTCACCCCTACCCCCATGGGCAAATTCACCGAGAGGTGGGTGCCATCCACAAACGAAGCCGTGGCACCGATGCCCACCACCATATAGGGCGAGATGCGGCTATAATTTTTATAGCGTGGACCCACCCCGAAATTGAGGAAATTGAATTCGGCTTGCGCGCCGAGGTCCACAAGGTGGGAGGAAAATTCGTAGTGCTCGCCATCGGGGAATTTGCTCGGGCAGTCGTTGCTATTGCCGCTGAGCGAGGCGTAGAGCAAATTGCCTTTGAAGGCGATGCGGCTGTTCATATTGTAGCGAAACACGCCGCCGCCCACCACACCGGGGTGCTTATACATATTGCCGCCGCTAATGTCGCCCACATAGCCGCTCACGCCCAAAGCGGGTCCCACTTCGTAGCGATATTCTTGTGCTATCGCTGCGAGGCTCATCATTGCAAAAGCCAATAGGGCAATCACCTTTTTCATATCGGCGGCAGGGCGTATCATCGAGGGCGGTTAGTGAATGGGTTTGAAAGTGAGTTGATTAATCACACCTTTCCAAATGTTGTTGAGTTGTCGGCCATCGGCGGTTTTGCCACCCACGAGATAAATGTAGGGGCAATCCCACTGGGTGATGGGCCGGATGGGTGCATTGGCGCGCACTTTGTGTTGGGTTTCATTCACCACAAAGGCTTGAGCGCCCACAAATGGAGGCATATATTCGGGCAATTGCATTTTGATGCCACCCGAACTCCAAGTGATACCTTGATTATACGACACATAGGTGGTGCCATTCATTGTGCCATCGGCTTTTCTGCCGCCCATCACTATCCAAGTGGAGCGTTGCGAGAGTCGATGGGTGATGGTGTCGTTCATAAATGAAGCATACGACACGAGCACGGCGCCTTCCAGCTCGGGGAGCACGGCAGGAGCATATTCATTGTCAATGCGTCCCCACTTTTGCCCGTCGTAGCCCCACACGGTGCGGAGCACCTCACCGGCTTGGTTTCTGCCTCCCATGAGCATGGCTTGCTGCGCCACGGTCCAGGTGTTGCTTGCCATCACCAAATCGGTGGAATTATCTATCGGGAAAAGAGGGTCAATTGCCACGGGGGTGAAACTGCCGCGAGGATATTCATCGTGCTTCCATTCGCCGCCTTCGCTCATCACACCGAGCACCTTTTGCCCGTAGGCTCCTTTTATGCTGTGCCATTGCACGCCGCAGTCGGTCCAAGATTGCCCTTGGTCGGTGCTTTTGTAGAGTTCGCCTTCGGTGGAGAGGATGTAGAATGCATCGGTGGATGCCACAAAAGATGCCACATCGGGCTCAAACGAGAATGCCACCGAAAGACGCTCCCAACTGCCTTGACCGGGATTCGATGCCTTCGAGAGCACATAGCCGTAGGTGTCGGTCACCAAACAGAAATAATTGCCATTTTGCTCCACACATTTGGCATTTTTGGGGTCGCCACTGGTGTTTGGCAAATCGCGACGCGCTTTTTGGTCCCAGTAGAGCGAATCGGCTTGCATTTGATGCACATTCACCCGCACTTCGTAGGTGCGCACCACCTTGCCGTCTTGCGAGGTGACTTGCAATTCCACGGGATGGGTGAAGTCGATGCTGTCGGTGGTTTCGCTACTGTATTCCACTTCCTTCTTATCTTCCATCCATTCGCTTTCGCTCACCTTAAACACCGCCTTGCCCACAGCATTGGGGAAGGTGACCGACACGGTGAGATGCGACACATCCGTGCCCTTGGGCAGGGAGTCGGCGTTGTAAATCAGGTTTTTGTCTTGGTCGATGGAGAAAAACACGGAGTCGAGATTATAGAGCACCTTATCGTTGCTGCCCAAAGTGAAACGCGACACCAAGGTGGAGGTGTAGCTATCCGAAACCACAAACGAGGAGCCGGTGCTCTCGTCGTCGGAACTACACGAAGCTGCGGCAATCATTAAGCACATCGCCGTCAGGATTAGTATGGAATATTTCTTGTTCATCAAATAGAGTTTACTTTGAAAGTACAAATTTACAACAAATTCAGAAAAATCGGGATATATTTTGCGATATTTTATTCTTCGCACCCGCAATCCTTGATTTTTGAGCGTGTAAAATTAATATTTATGCCTTACACTATTCGTATGTTGAGGGCTTTAATGGGCGATTTTTACGCCTTTTTAACGAGATTTTCCACCCTGACACAATAAATGTTAACAATTCCACGCCCCCTTGCAGAACCGTTGGCGCAACGGAGCATCGGCGCACCGGCTTGCACGGCTTGGGAAATTTGCTTACATTTGTGACATTGAAAAAAATTGACACGATGACTACCAACCAACTTTTCCGCGAATTGAAAAGCCGAATCGAGGCTTGCTATGAGAGGCATGAGGCTGATGCGATTGCCTTGATGGTGATGGAGGAAGTGCTGCACTACAGCCGGGTGGACGTGCTACTGCGCGGCGATGTGGAGCAAGATGAGGTGTTTGCCAACCGAATTCGCCACATGGCTCAGCGGCTATGTGACGGCGAACCGATTCAATATATTTTGGGGCACACCACCTTCCACGGCCACTCATTCCGCGTCACTCCTGCCACTCTCATTCCGCGTCCCGAAACTGAACATCTCGTGGATATCATCGTGGATGATGCCGGCAGGGAAGCCGACCTGCGTGTGCTCGACATCGGCACAGGAAGTGGTTGCATTGCCATCTCCATAGCCCTGGCGCTGAAATGGCCGGAAGTGACTGCCATCGACATCAGCGAAGCGGCGCTGAAGGTGGCGCAAGAAAATGCA
>SFWW01000054.1 GCA_004559845.1 bacterium | reverse complement strand
AGTTTTCTGCCGTTTTGGAAAGTTTTCTCAATCACGAAGCCGAAGCCTGCAATTTTGCAGCCAGCCTGGTTTGCCAACTCGATGATGCCTTGGGCGGTGTTGCCTCTCGCCAAGAAGTCGTCGATTACCAAAATGCGGTCGTCGGGCTGGAGAAATTCCTTACTTGCGCAGATGGTGACATCAATGTTTTTGGTGAAGGAGTGCACCACGGTCGAAAGCATGTTCTGCATCGTGGATGGTTTCTTCTTCTTGACAAACACCACCGGGCGGTGAGTGGCTATGCCCATGGCTATGGCTGGTGCTATGCCGCTGGCTTCGATAGTCACAATCTTGTTGTAATCACTGTCTTTGAAGCGCTCGGCAAACTCTTTGCCGATAGCCATCATCAGGTCTGGGTCCATTTGATGGTTGATAAAACCATCCACTTTCAGTATGCCACCGTCAAGGCACTTGCCTTCGCTTAGAATACGGTCTTTGAGTAATGGGAAGTTATTCATGCAATGAATGTTTTTACAAAATTAATCATTAATTCCCGAAAATGTACTATATTTGCACCAACTCCTAACAATTTAAATTTCCAGACTATGACAGATGCAATAGGACGCAAAAAATATGACCTCGACCGAACGGTGCGCTTGGTGCTCACTGTGGTGGTGGTGGCGCTGGCGGTGTATTTAATTGATTACCTCAGTAGCATTTTATTGCCCTTTGTGGTGGGTTGCTTGTTGGCATATATGCTCGAACCCATGGTGCGCTTCTTTATGCGGCTTTTCCACCTGAAGAAGCGTTTGTTCCCGGCTTTGCTCACGATGGTGCTGTTTTTTGGTTCTATCATCGCTATCTTTTGGTTTTTGGTTCCTTCCATCATCGACGATTTTGTGGAGATGGGGAAATTGCTGGGCAAATATATCCGGCACGAAGTGTCGTCAACCACTATGCCCGACTGGATGGTGCAATTCGTTAATGATTACCTGAGCGCAGAGAAATTGGAATCTATGTTCTCGAAAGAACAGCTGTATGAGTTCTTTAAAAGCGTGATGAGTGGCACGGTATCGGTGGTGGGAACCACCTTACATGTGGTGATTGCCATCACCTCGTGGCTCATTGCTTTGCTATATATGTTTTTTGTGCTCATCGACTATGATATTATTGCCCGTGGATTTAAGGGGAGCATACCTCGGCCCTATCGCCGCACGGTGCTTCGCATCTTTAATGATGTGACCGCCACCATGAGCCGCTATTTCCGCGGTCAGGCTTTGGTGTCGCTGTTTGTGGGAATCATTTTTGCCATTGAATTCAGTATCATCGATTTGCCGATGGCTATCGTGTTCGGCTTAATGATAGGCGTGCTGAATATGGTGCCGTATTTGCAACTCGTTTCCATACCCTTTGCCGCCTTTTTGTGTGTGGTACAATCGGTGGCTACCGGAGCACCGCTTTGGCCGCTGTTTGGCTGGACTTTTGCCGCCTATTGCATTTGCCAACTCATTCAAGATGTGGTGCTTATTCCTACCATTATGCGCTCGCAAATGGGGCTTCGCCCGGCTATCGTGTTTTTGGCGCTCGCCATTTGGAGTTATGTGTTGGGCTTTATCGGTTTGATTATTGCTTTGCCGGTGACTTCGCTGCTGATTGCTTACTATAATGAGTTTGTGCTCCACGTGCCGAAGGCTCCGAAGCATAAAAGCATCAAAACAAGTGCTGCCTCTGCGTCAGAAGGGTAAGGGTGCGCTGAAGCATACCGTGGCTTTGCTTTGGGGGTGGGTGAAGGAGATGGATGCGGCATGGAGCATTAGCCGCGATGCAGCGCGCCCATAAAGCATATCGCCCACAATGGGGCACCCCAACCCCGAAGGATGGGAGGCGTGTACGCGCAATTGGTGCGTGCGCCCGGTGAGTGGATGAAAATGCACCAAAGTGCGCCCGTTGCTACTGCGCTCCACCACTTTGTAGCGCGTAATGGCGCGTTTGCCATGCAGGGGGTCCACCATTTGGCGCGGTCGGTCGGTAATGTCGGGTCTTAACGGCAAATCGATGACGCCTTCTTCGGTGGCAACCTCTCCTTCGAGCCATGCCATGTAGCATTTTTCCACGCGCCGTTCGGCAAATTCCGTTTGCAAAAAGGCATATACTTGGGGTGTTTTTGCCAGCACCACAATGCCGGAAGTGCTCATATCGAGCCGATGAGCGGCTTTCAAATCACACCCTATGGCTTGCGAGAGGATGCTTTGCAACGAATGTTCGGTGAGGCGTCCGGGCACGGTGAGCATGCCGGCGGGTTTGTTTGCCACCACTATCCAAGGGTCTTGGTAGAGGATAATTTCTTTCGGGGAGGCAATGGTAGGCTGAGCGTGGGTTTCTTCCATTGCGATGCCTTTCAGCATATATGAGAGGATGGGGCGGCATTTGCTCAAGCATGCGCCATAATAGTGACCGTGGTGCCGCACTTCTTGCGCCGGCGACGCGCCCCACCAAAATTCTGCGATGCACACCGGTGTGAGCCCGTGGAGGAAGGCAAATTGAAGGAGTTTAGGCGCACAGCATTCGCCGGCGCCGGCAGGAGGAATCGGCGATGCCTGTAGGGAGGGGTGGGCGTTGTAGAATTCGTCAAACACCTCCATTAAGTCGCGCTGTTCGCCTTGCGCATTTTTCACCACCATCAGTCGGAAAATGCGTTCTTGCAAGGCTTCGCTCATGCGTTTGCGCAGTTTTTTGAGCGCCACAATTTCATGGTCAATGTCGTCGAGAGCCATCTTTTTTTGTGCAATGAGTGCATCGTGATGCAAGCGCAATCGCTTCAGTTCCGCCTTCTGGAATTGACTTTCTTTGATGAGTGCTGCTTGTGCAGAGGGGGAGAGCCCTTGTTGGCGTTTTGCCTCGCGTCGGGTTTTGGCTTGTCGCATTTGCTCCTTGAAGGCTTCCAAGGCTGCATCTTTTTTTGCTTTCGCTACTTCCAGCTCCCGGGCGGCATCCGTTCGCCGAGCTGAGGCTTGTAGGCGAGCAATGTCGGCATTGATATTGGAAATTTCCGCTTCCCCCACCTTAAATTCGCCGTCGGGTGCAAGCAGATTGTAGATAGCTGGCACGAAATAGGCTTGGGTGTCAGCCGCCAAATTTCCCGAATAGGCTGCCAGAAACCCCGGTTTGCCCTCAGCATCGCGCACCACCAGCACGCCGAGCATCTTCCCTTTTTGAAGTTGGCATACCCAATCGCGGTGCGCGGCTATCTCAGCCTTCACCTGCTCAGCAGCCAATTCGGCAAGCGGGTGCGGAACGTATCGAAAGGGGTTGTTGAATTGTTCCGGAAAAGCAATCCCCTCAGTATCAGCACGAAATCTATGTAGTTGGTGGCACTGCATCATCTTCATGCACAAAGATAACAATTATTTTGCCGCCATCAAAATTCCCCGCATTCTTTCAAAAAATCCAAAAAAGCAGAGTTAAAAGTGCGTTTTTAGGAAATTTTGTGGATTTGGGGTGGTGATTTTTGGGGGAGAATGTTTAAATTTGCGAATTAATTGCGGTGAATCAATCCTTAATGTGCATTCAAGAAAATGGATAAGTTACCTCACGACCCTATGATGCTCTTCAGCTATGTGAATACGCAGCTGCGCGACCACTATCCTTCGCTCAACGAGTTTTGCAAAGCAATGGATGTGGACCGAAGCCAACTTGAAGCAAAGTTGAAAGCTGCGGGATTTGAGTATAATAAAGAGCAAAATAAATTTTGGTAATACGAATAAAAAAAACCTCACGACTATGTTGAGTTATAAAGATTTGCGCAAGCGCGCTTTAATTTTTGATTTTGTGGCGATAGCCGTGGCTGCCGCTGTGCTCTATGTGGGGCAGAGTTTTGATGTGCCGGTGTGGGTGCCTATCCTGGGGGTGCTCATTGCCGTGGCGGCTTTGGTGATGGCGCTCAAATTTTCGTTTGCAGCACACAAATTGTCGCGTGAAGAATATGAAAAATATGAGCGTGCCAACAAGCAACGCCATGTAGACAACGAAGAAGATTCCGACGTATGAAACTGATTTCCTGGAATGTGAACGGCTTGCGCGCCGTGGTAGGCAAGGGTTTTGCCGAGATTTTCGCTTCGCTTGATGCCGACTTTTTCTGCTTGCAAGAAACTAAAATGCAAGCCGGACAGTTGGATTTGGAATTTGAGGGCTATCAATCGTATTGGAACTTTGCCGAGAAAAAGGGCTATAGCGGCACGGCTATCTACACCAAACACACGCCGCTGAGTGTGGCGTATGGCATTGGGGTGGATGAGCACGACCACGAAGGACGTGTGATTACCTTGGAAATGCCCGACTTTTACTTGGTGACGTGCTACACGCCCAATAGCCAAGATGGCTTGCGTCGACTCGACTACCGCATGACGTGGGAAGACGATTTCCGCGCCTATCTGCTGGCGCTCGATGCCAAAAAACCGGTGATTGTGTGCGGCGATTTGAATGTGGCACACCGGGAAATTGACTTAAAAAATCCGAAAACCAATCGCAAAAATGCCGGTTTCACCGACGAAGAACGCGAGAAAATGACCACCCTGCTCGATGCCGGTTTCACCGATAGTTTCCGTCACTTCTTCCCCGACCTCACCGACGCCTATTCGTGGTGGAGTTATCGCTTCCGCGCACGCGAAAAGAACGCCGGGTGGCGCATCGATTACTTCCTGGTGAGCAACCGCCTCGCCGACAAAATGCAGTCTGCAAGTATCCACAACGAAATCTACGGCTCCGACCACTGCCCCGTGGAACTGGTACTGAAATAATATCCCCGCACCCGTTGCGCCGTCGGCGACGGTGGTGGCAATTCTCTTTAGCCCACCCTCAATCAAGCCATTGAGAGTGGGCTAAAGCGTTAGCGGGGCAGAGGGAGGGGGAATTAGTAGTCCACCTCGTTGTTCATCATTTTGTGGGTGTCCCATGGAGCCGGATCGCCGCCAAGGTAGGTGTGGAACCATTCCAGGTGGGCATTGTAGTACACGGGCATGGAGTTGAGGCTGCTCGGCCAGTGGCCATCGTTGCTAAACACGATGAGGCGTGAAGGAATGCCGAGGGTTTGGAGCACACTGAAATACTGGAGACTCTGGGTGTAACTCACGCGGTAGTCGCGTTCGCCGGTGATGATGAGCGTCGGTGTCTTGAAATTGGCTACATATTCCGAAGGCGACCATTTTTTGTAGAGTTCGGAGTTCCATGGCTGCCCCTTGAGGTCGTAGTTAGGGAACCAAAGTTCTTCGGTAGCGCCCCACATGGAGCGTAGGTCATAGAGTCCCATCATCGATGCCAAGCACTTAAACGGATGCTTTTGTCCTTGGAGCCAATTCATGAAATAGCCGCCATAACTCCATCCCATAGCGCCCATGCGTTCGGCATCCACATAGGGGAGTTTGGCGAGTGCTTCGGTCACCTTTATCACATCTTCATAGGGTTTGCCACCCCAATCGCCGGAAATGCTGGTGGTGAATTCTTGTCCGTAGCCGGTGGAGCCGTGTGGGTTGGGATATGCCACCACATAGCCGGCACCGGGATACACTTGCCAATCGGCGCGGAATGAGTCCATCCATTGCATTTGCGGTCCGCCGTGCACATTCACCACGAGCGGATATTTTTTGTTGGGGTCGAAATTGTGAGGCTTCACCACCCACACTTCTATCATAGCGCCATCGGCACCTTCCACCCACATGGCTTCCGACGGTCGGATATCCACTTCTTCTTCCAATGCTTGGTTGAAGAAGGAGAGTTGCTGTTCCGACTTGCCGCCGGCTTTGCTGCGATAGAGTGCGGTGGGCTTTCCGGTGGTGGAGTAGGTGTAGTAGAGATAGCCGTCGGTGCCTACGCAGAAATTCGACACGGCGCGGTCGGGGAGCACTTTGGCGTGTTTGCCGGTGGCAATGTCCACCTTAAAGATGGGCACCAAACCGTGTTCTTGCACGCCGAAATAGATGCTTTTGCTGTCGGGGGTCCACACGAAATCGTCGTTCACCCAATTGTCGATATCTTCGGTGAGCACGGTTTTTTCGCCGGTGGCACGGTTGTAGAGCGCCAAGCGGAAGCGGTCGCTCTCATGACCGGGCACTTTCTGAAAGCGATAGGCAATGTAGCGGCCGTTGGGCGAATATTGCGGAGAGCCGTCCCAAGCCTCATTGTCGGCGGTGATGCACTTGGCTTCGCCACCGGTGACCGGCACCACAAAGAGGTCGGCATTGGTGTTGGCTTCGGGATGGTCGGTGTGGTTGCTGATAAAGCAAATTTCTTTGCTGTCGGGCGAGAAGGCAAATCCGGGGGTATTGCCCCAAGTGGGTGCGGAAAATTCTCCGGGGGTCACGTCGGTGTAAGTGTGCTTGGCAATATCATACACCAGCACATGGCTGTAGCGGCCATCGGCATAGTCGCTCCAATGGCGATAGAGCAGTTTGTCGGCAATGTGTCCTTGCACCGGTCCTTCGGTTTTCTTCTTCCGGCGTTCGGCATTGGCTTTGCCATCGGCGCCTAAATCGGGATACACCTCTGTGGCAAATGCCAGCAGGTTGCCGTCGGGACTCAACACAGCCCCGCTCACCCCAAGCGGAAAATCGGTGACTTGTTCCGTTTTGCCGGAGGCAATATGGCGGCGCCACACTTGTGGCAATTTCACTTCTTTGCCATCTGCATCGGTGATGGTGCCGGTGGCATCGTAGTAAATCCACTTGCCATCTGCCGACCATTGTGCATTGCTGCATTTATCGTCCATCATAGGGGTGGAGGTGGGGGTTCCTTTTGGGGAAAGGGGCATCAAATGGATGGTGGTGGAAGAGGAATGGTTTTTGAGGTCTTGGGTGGTGACGTTGAATGAGAGCGTTTTTCCGTCGGCGCTCAGCGATAGAGAGCCTACCCCAATGGTGCGATACGCATCTTGGATGGTGAAAGCTCGTTTGGCATAGCCCGAGGGTGATAAAGCCGCCAGGGCTATAAGGGAGAAAATAAATTTGTTCATAAGTGTTATAATTGTTATGTATTGTTTTCTTTCTGTGATGGAGTATTCAGCAATTTTTCAAAAGCAAGCCTTTCGCCATCTTTCACCATCACCTTGCCACAGCGGGTGAAACCCAGTTTGGGCAAGATGTGGAGCATTTGAGCATTGTCGAAATTGGTGTCGATGCGCATACTTTCAAACCCTATGCCTGCCGCCTCAGCCATCAGCATTTGCAAAAAAGCCGCAGCAAATCCTTTTCCGGTGTGCTGTGGGTGGATGCCGATGCGGTGCACCACAGCATAGCGGCAATCGGCAGCGAGGCTTGAAGTGAGCCAATTGCCATCCCAAATATGGTCGTAGCAAGGGTCGCCTGAGGTGATGAGCGCGCAATATCCCACCACCTCAGTGCCAAACCATAGCACCCTACCTTGCCCTTTTTCAATGTCGGAAGCCACCGTTTGCGGATTGGGATAGCCGTTTTGCCACTGGTTGCGTCCGGCATGGCGCATCACCTCAATTTCCGCCTGCAAAATATTCCAAATGGCGGGGGCGTCGCTTTGTTGAGCAAGAGCCACTTGCAAGCGATTATTCATCAGCTTGCTTCTCGGTAGGGGTGTTGATTAATTGGAGTGCTTCCTCATAATCTTCCGGATTCACCACCAGCTTCCAAAGCCCTTTGTCGCTGCCTCTGAGCAGATTGCTGGCAGTGTTGTCGCCCAAAATGCCGGCGGTAATGCCATTGGCACTGAGCATACCTTGCACGATGCTGGCATCGATTTCGCTATCGAATTCAGCCACCACTTTTAAATCACGTTCGTTGCTCATCGTTCAGAATAATTTTGGTTGGTGTTATTTAATGTTTCGCTTATTCAGCTCTGCTTGATATCTTTTTGCATTGGCAATGTGGGTGTCATAGTCGGCAGCAAAATCGTGGTAGCCGGAGAAATCGCTCTTGGCACACATATAAATATAATTGTGTGGCTTGCTGTCGAGAATGGCGTCGATGGTATGCTTTTCCACCAATCGAATCGGACCCGGGGGCAAGCCTGCCACCCGATAGGTGTTGTAGGGCGAATCGAAAGCGCACATTTTTTCCGTGATGCGCTTAATGGAAAAATCGCCGATAGCGTATTTCACCGTGGGGTCGGCTTGCAAACGCATATTTTTCTGCAATCGGTTCAGATAGAGCCTGCCCACCTTGCCACGCTCATCGCGCTTGGCGGTTTCTTCCTCCACGATAGAAGCCAAAATCACCACCTCGTCGGGCGTGAGCCCCAGCGCTGTGGCCTTGGCTTTGCGCTCGTCGTTCCAGAATTGCTTGTAGTAGTTGTCGAAGTGTTGAATCAAATTTTCCGGACTCACATCCCAGAAAAACTGATAACTGTCAGCCAACAAAATGCAGCCGATATTGGTGGGGGTATGTTGGACTTTTTTGCAAATTGTAGGGTCGCGAAGCGCTTTTAGAAAATCGGCCTTACTCCCTTGGAATTTGTTGCCGGCGCGCTGAGCAAATTCTTCCAAAGTGCGCACATTATTGAAGGTAAACTTCATCTCCGACGGCTCACCACGGCGTAGCATATATGCCACCTTCAGTGCCGATTCGCCCTCTTTGATTTTAAACGCGCCATGCCGCCCCTCCACCTTCATACCGCTCAAGCGGAGCAAAAGCGTCACCTTTGAGGCAAAGGCCTCGTCGGTGCTATGGGCAATAGAATCGTGAAGCGCCGCCATCGACGAACCCTTCGGGATATATACAAAAGAGGTCTTTCCAGCCTTCTGCAAAAGGAATGGCGCGATGCCAATCGCAACAGCCACCACCACTGCACCGGCAATAATGAGCCATTTCTTGAGCGATGGCTTCGATGATTTCTTCTTTCTTGATGTTCTTTTCTTTGTCATTTTTTTGCAAAAACTATATTCTAAGCAAATTTACACTTTTTTTAGATACCGCAGGGATAATACAGCAATAATTATCGTGAAATTGTGAGAATTTTTTTCACAAAGCACTGGAGAGGTGGGTGAGTGGCTGAAACCAGCAGTTTGCTAAACTGCCGTAGGAGTAATCCTACCGCAAGTTCGAATCTTGTCCTCTCCGCCAAATCAAGACCGCAACGGTTGTGACGACAGTCGCAACCGTTTTTTTGTTGATACCCCAACGCAAGCTTGCTTGCAGTTGGTGGCGTCAGCAAGAAAACGATTGCACCCTCAGGGTGCCGTTGCGGCCTTGATTGAACATCTTCCCCATATCCAAGATGCACGAGCGAATGCGAGTGAATCTTGTCCCCAGAGCTTGCTCAAGAGCAACTGCATAACAAAATAACCGAAAGATTGCGCAAGCAATCGGTTGCTCAAAGGCAGCGGCCCCGCGGGAGCGCTCCAAGATGCACGAGCGAATGCGAGTGAATCTTGTCCTCCTTTAATCTCACTTATTACTTGTCCAAACTCACTTGGATGAGTCGTGGTGAGTTGACAAGTTTATTGTAGTCATCAAGCAATGAAGCATTACTGAAAATAATGCCGTCGTGATTGGTGATGCCATAACTCTCGTGGGCATGCCCGAAGAGATGCAAAAGGGGATTGGCATTTTCCACACTATTGCACAACGGCAGATTGCCCCAATGCGTACCCGACGAGTAGTCGAGTATTTCAAGCGGTGGCTCGTGGGTTACGAGCACATCCAGGTCGCTTTTGGGAATAAGGTTCTCGGGGTGGTTATAACCCAAGCCGAAGAACTTCACGCCATCAATAGTCACGCCATGGTCTTGCAGAAAGTGCACATTGGCAGGCAGATCCTCTATGCCTTCGGCATCCCACAAGCAAAGGTCGTGGTTGCCCCCTACGAATATTTTGTGGGGATAATCAAGCGCAATGAACCAGTTGAGAAAGTTGAGCACTTCTTGTTCGGTGCCGCTGTGGGTGAAGTCGCCACTATGCACAAGCACATCGGCTGGAGGCAATGCCCCCAGCCTGCCATGCAACCCGTGCGTGTCACTGATGTGAAGAATAGTCATCGTTCAGCTCCCTCCGCAAATTGCATATAACGCTGCCACAAATAGTCTTTCAAATCATCTTTATCAATTTGATTTTTCATCAAGTTCCACAAATCGGTATAGGTTAAAAATTCAATTTTTAGTGATTTCTTCTCCATCTTTATCTTGTTGTCAACTATCTTGATCACATTTTCCAAAAGTGTTCTATACTTGTCAAAGTTATCGTGTTCGTCATTAAAATTCTCTTTTTGTGGTTCAAAGACAAGGTTAATAAACTTGACATCAAATGGCTTTTCTAACTGTAGTATATTGTTTTTTTTATTAAACCATGCCAGAGCTTTATCATTGCATAAATTGGCTATACCAAATAAATGAGTTGTTAATTGCTTAATTCCATCTTTGTATTTACATGATTTACTGCTTTTCACTGCGTCTTTGATTTCTTTTATGATTTCATCCCATCTAACATCATTGTTAAAAGAATTTTCATTTTTATATGAGTCACTTAAATCCCATTTTTTTGTTTCACAATATTCAGTAAATTTTGATTCAATAAAAAGTAAATGCTTGTGTTCTTTGTCAGACAAAACAATGTCCATATTAGCAGGAGAATTACTATTCTTTAGGGTTTTCATCCTTACCTCAAAAAATACGTTTGTATAATTAATACCATTGTAATCAAAACCTGAGGCGTCATCAATCCAATGAAAGAAATTGTATGCTAACATGGATGAAGAATGAATTGCTTCTGCTTTTGAATAGAGTTCATTCCCGGAACCTTTATTAAACATCTTTTGAAACTTCGAATCCATTTGGTTTGCATACACATTATCTAAGAAAGAATTAAAGTAGCCGTTATCGTTACATTTAAATCCTGCTTTTAATGCGGTTTTAAGATTCATTTTTTCCATATTCTATATGTTTTTTAATTATTTATAATTCTGTTTGTTTTCTCTATCTCATCGGCAATGCGGTTGCCGATTTCGTTTTTAATGAAGGTGACACGAATGGTGATGTCATTGGTGTCGCCAGCGGTTACGAAGTGTTCCATTGCGACTGGTTCATCATACTGGAGCCAGTGGATTACTTTTTGTGCGAGAATAGGCTCTTGCGGCAAAACAGCATGAATGAAATAAGGCATGCCCAGCCCGAACTTCTGCTCCACTTCGGGCGATAGAAGGTGCTTGGTGCGTTCAATAATCTCGCCCAGTTCGCACTCCTCGTTAGGCCACTTTATTTTCACTAAATTAGCATCCGCAAAGTCGAACATGAAAGCCATGTCGCTCAAAGTGCAGGACGCAAATTCAACACGAGAGCATTCGCCCTGCGGAGCAAAGATTTGCTCCAGCAGGGTGAGGCGCTCGGCCGTTGTCAATTGTGCGATGACTTGTCGTTTCATGATTTCTTGTCTTTTAGAACAGAAACACATTCTCGTCGGTCAATGAATCCTCCAACTTGTCTTTGATTGTAAATGCCTCGCCACAATCTAACTTTACTCTAACCAAATGCTCTATAACATCATCACATATCGGACGGTCCATACCAAAAGCATTACAAATTTCGTCAAGTGTGCCAATCTTTAAAGCGATTTTGCCTTCACCACAATCAAGTCGCGCCACTTTCAAGCCATCAGAAAGGTTGCCGTTTTCATCGGCAATTGGTTTGAGGCGGCCTCCGTTTTTCACGCGTTTTGCGATTGCCTCGTAAATCTCGTCTTGAGTCATTTTTTTGTTCATAATCGTAATTTTTAAATGGTTTTTTAATTGATGTCTCTACCCATATAATACGATTGAGAATTGACGAAAACTCGCATGATTTAGTGAATGAATGTTAAAAACTATAATTTATGGTAGTGATTATTGCTTGCTTTTTGTGCCGTATTTGTGGTTTATATTGTTTGATACCAAATTGTTATAAAAGTTTTAAGAAAGTTTAACTTTTTGGCTGAAAAATGGACGAAGAATACGCGTCTGTTTATCAAAAAATTAGGACATAATCCAGTTTATGCAAATATACAACATTTTTCTTATTCGCTTTTTGCTATGTTTTTTTAGAAAGTGCTGATTTTGCAGTGGATTTCACATTCCGCTCATCAATAATTTGTATCTTTGTGGCATAAAAACTTAAAGATTATGGCAGATAACATCACAATAGTTCCTAACTAAGCAGAGTTGGAGAGGCAATTCGCGTTTGTCAATTCGATGATTGAAAGATATCGCTCATCAGCCATATCCATGGTAAACACAGCGGCTTTACAGATGAATTGGGAGATTGGTCAATACATTTCAATGCAGTTGAAATCGGCTCGCTGGGGCACAAAGATTGTCAGCGACTTAGCAGACTATCTGAAACGAACTAACCCTAAGCAGAGAGGGTTTGGCAAACGTCATTTGTACAATATGGTAAAGTTCTACGACACTTATAGTGCCAAGCCATTTCTAAACACATTAAGTAATTTGCATCTTCCAGAATTTGTGCAATCGAGAATTGCACAATTAGAAACGCCCTCAAAATCAGTCACAAATGAAATTGTGCAATTGGGAATTGCACAATTAGAGGAAGACTTGCAACCATTACCGAAACTGTTATCCATAATACCTTTTACAAGTCACATTGAAATCATGAATCGTTGCCGTAGCGATGAGGAACGTATCTTCTATATGCTATATGCACGTCATCAAGGTCTGAAAACTGAGGAACTGCGACGTTGCATTGTCAATCAAACATTCTCGTCACTAATGGATAAGGAAAAAATGCTGTCTCCAAAGTTGCTGGACGAATATCCTCAATCGGAGTTTATGCTCAAGGACAAAGCAATTGTTGACTTCCTCAATCTGCCACAAGAACATAATGAACACCACTTGCATAAAGGTTTGCTTGAACACATGAAAGCATTCATTCTTGAACTTGGGAAAGATTTTTTGTTCATCGAAAGCGAATTTGGTGTACAAGTGGGCGGATCCACTAAGCGAATTGACCTTTTGTTCTTTCACAGGGCTCTGCAATGCTTGGTGGCAATTGAGTTGAAGGCGGTTGATTTTCAACCGGAGTTTGTTGGCAAAATGGATATGTATCTTGAAGCTTTGGACCGCGATGTGAAACGTGACAATGAAAACCCGAGTATCGGCATCATTCTATGTCCTTCTGCCGACAGGAGCATGGTAGAATATACATTGAGCCGTTCATTGAGTCCAACGATGATTGCCGAGTACCAGCGTAAACTCATTCCTCAGCAAGTAATGAAAAAATCATTAGAGGAATATTGCTCTTTTCTCCAAGAAAACAAATAAATAAAATTCAAACTTTTTGTTATGTTTTTTTTTAGAAAGTGCTGATTTTGCAGTGGATTTCACATTCCGCTCATCAATAATTTGTATCTTTGTGGCATAAAATGAAATCATTATGACGAGAGATGAATTACTGCAAAGGCTGCAAGATATAGAATGGGAAGACTTTGAGTGCAAGCAAGCGAAGTCTGAACTACCCAAGAGCGTTTGGGAGACCGTCAGTGCGTTCAGCAACACATCAGGTGGCTGGATTGTATTGGGCGTTCGCGAGGAGAAGGTCGGGAAATCCAGGACCTTCGTTATTGAGGGCGTGGGAAATGCTGAGAAGTTGGAGCAGGACTTAATTGGCACATTGCGCTCCAAGTCGAAGTTCAATGTCACAATTTCTGTTCGCAGTCAAAAGTATGATTTTGACGGAAAAACCGTTCTTGCGTTCTTTATCCCATCGTCTACTGTCAAGCCGGTTTATTACAACAACAATCTTGGCAACACGTTCATTCGCAGCGGTAGCGGAGACCAGCACGCCAACGATGCCGAAATCGCAGCTATTCAGTGTGATCAAGCATTTGGCAGTAGGTCTGAGTTGGAAATTAACGACACAAGTTTCAACGACATCAACCCTGAATCGTTGCAAACGTTTCGCCGTCGCATTCAGCAGTACAACGAAGCACTACCATACAACCAACTTGGCGATGAAGAGTTTTGCCGAAAAATCGGCGTTACATTGCATGGCAAAATGACATACGGCGGATTGCTCATGCTCGGCAAGCGTGATTCGATACGAGAACATATCGGACACTTTTGGATTGACTTCATCGAGATCCCGGGCGATTCATCAGCCAATGCCAACGAGCGGTACACTTACCGCATGGCGGAGCAAGAGAATATTTGGGAGTCGTACAAGGTCATCATTCAGCGGTTACGTTTGTATGTTGATAATCCGTTTGTGGCACGGGAAGGCGGATTTGCCGATGAGGACAACTCGCAACTCTATTGCTTGCGTGAGGGATTGGTCAACTTGTGTGCCCACACCGATTATTTCAGCCCGATGCATCCCACAATCCGTGTGTTTGACAACCGCATTGAGTTCCAAAATCCAGGCACGTTTATCGTTGGTATTGACGAGGTGAAAGCGCACAACGTGTCATTGCCACGAAATCCGACGATTATCAACCTATTCCGCTATGCAAGATTGTCTGAAAATGCCGGATATGGCATTGACAAAATTGCCAAATGGAAAGAACTCACCGGTAGCGATGTGACTTTTGAGACTACTTTGCTGTATTCTACAGTAAGTTATTTCCTGCCATCAAAAGGTGGTCAGAAAGGTGGTCAGAAAGGTGGTCAGAAAGGTGGTCAGAAAGGTGGTCAGAAAACGGCTGACCGGTTACTGACAATCCTTGCTTCCGAGCCAACTATTTCAAGAAAAAAGTTGTCTCAAGTACTAGGTATTTCACCATCTGCAATTCAGAAGCATATAAAAAAGCTAAAAGAAAATGGAACACTTATTAGAATTGGTGGGGCTAAAGGTGGTTGGTGGAAAGTCGTTAAATGAAATAATCAACCATTGTTCTCAATTATCAAAATGAACAATTTTCAGCTTTTGATCTAATTTTTTTTTGAAGTGAAGATGAAAACGATATTATGGATTTTTGCTTTGGCGATGGTGGCTATGCTGTGGTCGTGTGAGGGAAAGCGTGTGGAAGCCGTGCGGGCTGACCGTCCGGACACGTTGGTGCTGGCGGCGGGTCCCGATTCGCTCGTGGCTCAAATAGGCGCTGCTTCCACCGCCGACAGGTTGCAATTGGTGCTGAAGTTTCAAAATTCGTATCCCGATACCATTGTGGTGGCTTTGCCCGATGAGTTGAAACCCAAAAAGGGAGAGAAAGATGATGCTCCGGTGGGGTTTGTTGCCGGGCAAATGGTGGCGGCTACTGTGTCGCGTGAGGAATCGGGTGAATATGTGCTCCATGCCATTACCAATGTAACCGATGTGTATCAAAAGGCATGCGAATCGTATGCCGGCACGTGGACTACGACCGACAGTGTGCCGCTCAGGATTCACGTAGTGGCGGGTGGAAAGGTGACGCTTGAAAATGCGCCGAAACTACGCTATTCCGCTTGGCAGTTTTTCAACAGTAAGTTTTCCGGCATACTGCTAAAAACCGCCACCGGTGTGTGCGATACCGCTTGGGTGGCTGATGGCAAACTCACCATCTATTGCCACCAAGGAAACACGCGGCAAAAAATGGTGCTGGAGCGCGGTTCAAAGCCCAAAGCCGACCGCGCCAAATCGGAGGAAGAATAGCGCGATACGGTGGCGCCGTGAGGTGGGCTTACTTTTGGTGGATACAGATTTTTAGCCCCGTGTCGCTTTTTTGCAGAATTTGCACCATAAAGTCTTCCGTTACCGCCACACACCCTGCTGTGGAGGGGCTTTCGCTGGTGCAATGGAAGAAGATGGCAGAGCCGAGGCCGCGAATGTTGTTGGGGTTGTAGGTGGTCGACAGCCCGTAGTTGTAGCTGGGCACATATTTAATCATGTGCTCGCCACGGCATCGGTGTGGCTTTTTCTTGGTGTCGATAATTTGGTTGTAGTAGTAGCGGTCGCCGCAGGCGTAGATGGTGGGCGTTACATCAATGTAGGGAATCACGGTGCCGGGATTGGCTTTGATGCCGAAGGCTTCACGGATGCCGAAGTTGCCTTCGGGCGTTTTTTTGTCGCCTTCTCGCTGTTTTCCTAAGCCTTTTTCGCCAATGTGTGCCGTGTCGGCACGTTCCAGTAGCCACGAATTGTCGGCTTGCTTGATATAGAATTCCACTTCTGCATTACTGCCTTGGGTGCATTTCACCAGCAGAATTTGCCGGGTGGTGGTGTCGGCGGCATAGGTTTGGAGAATGTCGGTCCATTTGTCGGCATTTGCAGTGCCGAATGCCATTGCAAAAAGGATGGCGAAGAATGAGATGCGGATGGGTGTCATAGTGATAAGAGTTTGTTATTTGGTGATAGCCTGAGGCGCTTTAGGTGCCGGATTGTGTGCGGCTTTTCCCGGGAGGGTGTAGTGCAAAGCGATGCACGCCAGCACCAATAGCACGAAGATGATAAAGCTCAGCACATTGCGCTTTTTGATGGCCTTCACTTTTTGTTGGTCGGATGCGATGTGATTGGAATTCATAGTTGCAAAGTTACGATTTTTTTTCAATTTCGGCGCAATAGTTGCCGTGCAGGCAAAAAGAAAACCTCTCCCGGTGTGCGCAGGGAGAGGCAATACCATCGGAAGATGCAATTTCCGGGAGTTATTTTTTGCCGTAGGTGGTGAGAATATATTGCCAAGCGGCTTCTTTATTGGCGAGGTCGAGCGCGGTGTCGGGCTCTAAGGTGGGGTCGTCGGCGTGCTCACTGTCGGGGCGAGTGAAATATTTGCAACTGATGGTGCCCACCACGCCGGTGTTAGGCAAGCGATAGGGGAGCACTTCGCCATAGTGCGATGGGGCGTAGGTCGACGTTTCGCCCACGATTTCGCCCACCTTATTGTCGCGCGCCAAAGTGATGAGAATGCCGGCACTGCTGAAGGTTTTCCGGCTTTGCACCCACACCACTTTTCCTTGATACACGGGGATATCCACCGGTTCAGGTTGGCTATTAGGGAAGGTGTAGAGTTCTTCGGCATGTCCGTCGTTTTCCCATGCCGTTTTCGCCACGCCGATGCGCGGATTGTAGGCTGCGGCAAGATTGGAGAAGCGCATTTGCGAATTGAAGTTTTTAATCAAATGAACGGGGTAGAGATGCGCCAATAGCTCATCGCAGAGCCTACTGCTCCCGCCATTGTTGTATTGCACATCCACCACTAAGGTTTGCACTTTGAGCGAATCCATTTGGCAGAACATACTGTCGAGGAAGGTGTCGAAGCGAGGCAGGGCATCGTTTCGCATGGTGCGTGCATCGGCGCATTGATTGAATTGCAAATAGCAGATGGATGGCTGTTCAAAGATTTGGTAAGCAAACAAATCCTTCTTCTTTGCCATCACGGCATCGCTTTGCTGCTCGGCTTCCGGTTCGGGCTCGGCTTCCGGTTTTGGTTGCTTTTTTTGTGCCCACTGCGCTAAGTCAATCACATCGGTGTGCTTGTCGCGGAGCAATCCGAGCACCTCTTGGAGATATGTGCAAAACAGCGAATCGGAGGTGCAATCGGCGCATTTTGCCAGCAGGGCATCTTTTTTTGCCATCAGTTTGCCTTGGCGGTCTTTTTTTACGTAGTAGGGGTGAGTGTCGGCAAGCATTTCCAAAAAGAGTATGGCGTCTTTTTGATATTTGTTGGCTTGCTGATATTCGGTGCTGTTGCGGAAAGTGCTATCGCTGAGCGCTTTGAATTTGCTAAAATCTTGTGCGTGCATACCGCTGATGCCAGCCAGTGCGATGATAATGGGAATGATATATTTCATCGTGAGGAATAGGAATAAAGTGTAAGATTGATTATTGTATTGATAGGCGAAGCACTCTGATGGGTCGGTGCTTGCCGGTGTAGAGGCTTTCGTCGAAGCAGGTGTCGCCGGTGGCAATAAACCCACATTTTTCCATCACCTTGCCCGAAGCAGGATTATCTACGAAATGACCGCTAATGAGCGATGTGATGGTTGTGGTGGCGCGAATGTGGTCAATCATCATGCGGAGCGCTTCGGTGCAAATGCCTTGGTTCCAAAAGGGCTTGCCCACCCAGTAGCCCACGGTGGGCTCGCAGGGCAATGCCGGGAGTTGGCACTCGCACGAAGGTCCGTAGCCTATGGCGCCCACCAATTCGCCCGTTTGGCGCAGCACGATAGCCCAGGTGGTGGGGTTGTGAAACACGGTGCGAATGATTTGCCTGCTTTCCTCCACCGATTGATGAGGCTTCCAGCCGGCTCGAGGTCCCACATCGGGGTCACTTGCCAAGGCAAACAGTGCTTCGGCATCTGCATCGGTGAAAAGGCGCAGCAGTAGTCTGTCGGAATTAATGGACAGTTTTTTTAATTCATAATTCATGATTCATAATTTATAATTCATAATGCTTAATGCTTAATTCATGATTCATAATGCATAATGAATTTGGGGCTCTTACTTTTAATTGGGAATTGGAGATTGGGTGGGAGTTTTTATTTTGTTTTCCAGCGCTTTAGCATTGGGAAGAAGGAGCGCATCACTTGCTTGTATT
>SFWW01000182.1 GCA_004559845.1 bacterium | reverse complement strand
CCCGAATTTGTGGAGCACAGCCGCCGATTGCACAATGCCACCACGCTGTGCCGCTCACTGCTCACCAATGAGCAGAAACTGGAAGTGGCGCTGTTCGACACGGTGCGTGTGCTCTTGGCAAAACTCGACGGCGGCAGGGCGAAAGTGACGAAAGCGGAAATCAACGACCGCATTGGCGCGCTGCTGCGTCAGAGCGTGAAGAGCGAAGGAATTATCAATCTGTTTGCCGACCACGAAACCGACTTTTCGCTTTTCGACGAGGCTTTCATGGCTGAAATTCGCAACATGAAGGAGAAGAACCTGGCGGTGGAACTGCTCACCAAACTGCTGAAAGAGAAATTGCGCTCACACAGCGTGAATGTGGTGCAAAGCGAGAAATTCAGCGACATGCTGAGCATGGCATTGAGCAATTACCTGAAAGGGCTGCTCACCAACCAAGAGGTGATTGAGGAACTGCTGAAGATGGCTCAACAAATCAAAGCCGAGGAGCAGGAAGGCAATGAGCTTGGGCTGAATGACGAGGAAAAGGCGTTTTACGATGCGCTGAGCAAGCCTGAGGGTGTGAAAAGCGCGTTCAGCGACGAGGAATTTTTGGCGATGACGAAGGAACTGACGGAGGTGCTGCACCGCAATCGCACCATCGACTGGAATCACAAGGAATCGGCAAGAGCGAAGATGCGCGTGATGATTAAGCGACTGCTGAAAAAATACAAATATCCACCAAAGGGCGCAGAAGAAGCGCTCGAAACGGTGATGCGCCAGTGCGACCACTGGGCTGACGACGACACCAATTTCAGCCAGCCAAAGCCGGTGATGTATGACGACGGCAACGAGGGCTTATTCAGCATCGCGCCCCAAAGCAAACTGGCAGCCGACCACCCCACCCCCTACCAAAGCAAAGAATAAATATATTCGAAATTTTGATTCTTCGAAAATTCGAAAATTCGAGATTTCGAGATTTCGAATTTCGAAAAATAATTACTAATCCTCAACCAAAACCCCAAAACAATGATTCAAACTTGGTGCCTTGGCAACATTCTGCAACTTGCCACCCAAAGTTTCTGCAGGCGGTTCGTCGACTACAAAATTGACCCATGCGGCCGACTTCGCGACCAGATGGAAATGGCAGCTCGCACCGTGCCAGCCAACATTGCTGAAGGCTCATCGCGGCATCAAACGAGCTATGAAACGGAGTTGCGCTTGCTGGATGTGGCACGCGCCAGTGTCAGTGAGCTGGAAGGCGATTTCCTCAACTGGCTGATGCGTCATGGGGCTTCAATGTGGCATACCGACGACCAGCGCTATACGCAGGTGCGTAACCACCAATTTAACGATGCACCCACCCTTACCCAAAATTATTTGGCAGAAATCAGCGAATATCTCCTTGCCGAATATGCCCGATTCGCAACATTGCTGCGCACAGACGATTCCATTCACTCGGCATGTGTGATTGTGGTTTTGTGCGAACGCGTGAAGCAACTGCTCACGGCTCAAATCAACAAACGCCTTGGGGATTTCAAAAACGAAGGCGGATTTACCGAAAAAATGACACAAGCGCGCCTCTCTACTGTGAAAGAAAAGGCAGAAAAAGATAATGCTCCCCAATGTCCAAAATGCGGTGCTCCCATGCGTCTGCGCGTCATAAAGAAAGGAGTGCGCCAAGGCGAGACTTTCTGGGGGTGCACCGGCTACCCCAAATGCGACGGCACAAAAAAGAAATAAGCCGAGCAACGCACGGGGATTGAACAGAGGGGCGATTTTCATTTTTTTGATTTTTTTTATTAACTTTGCAGTTTAATAACGCGCGCTTGTACACATACGCACGCAAGCGTTATGATTTAAATCATTAGCAATCTCAACATCTATAAGATATGGCAGAAAACAACATTCAAATCAACGAAAAGGAAGAGAAAAAGAGCTTGAACTTTGTTCAGCAATTGGTTGCCGACGATTTGGCGGCAGGGAAAAACGGTGGACGACTCAACACCCGGTTTCCACCCGAACCCAATGGCTACTTGCATATCGGTCATGCCAAAGCCATCTGCATGGACTTTGGGGTGGCAGAAATGTTTGGCGGCACCTGCAACCTGCGTTTCGACGACACCAACCCTGCTAAAGAAGACACCGAATATGAGCAAGCCATTATGCGCGACATCAAGTGGCTGGGCTACGACTGGGGCGACCGCCTCTACTATGCCAGCGACTATTTTCAGCAGCTCTACGATTTTGCCATTCGCTTAATTAAAGAGGGAAAGGCTTATGTAGACGACCAAAGCAGCGAACAAATTGCCGCCCAAAAAGGTACGCCCACTACTCCGGGTCAGGAAAGTCCGTTCCGCAACCGCTCCGTGGAAGAAAACCTCGACCTTTTCACCCGCATGAATGCAGGCGAATTTCCCGAAGGAAGTCGTGTGCTCCGTGCCAAAATAGATATGGCAAGCGATAATATGCACTTCCGCGACCCCATTATGTATCGCATCATTTTGCAGCCGCATTGGCGCACCGGCGACAAGTGGAAGGTGTATCCTATGTACGACTTTGCCCATGGGCAGAGCGACTACTTTGAGGGCGTGACCCACTCCATTTGCACCCTCGAATTTGTGCCTCACCGTCCGCTTTACGAAAAATTCGTGAAAGAATTGGCAGGCGACACTGCCGACCAATACTGCCCGCGCCAGATAGAATTCAACCGCCTCAACCTCACCTACACCGTGATGAGCAAGCGCAAATTGCTGCAATTGGTGAAGGAAAACTTGGTGAACGGATGGGACGACCCGCGTATGCCCACCATTTGCGGCTTGCGCCGACGTGGCTTCACCCCGGAATCCATCAAGAATTTTATCAACACCATCGGCTACACCAAATTTGAAGCGCTCAACGATATCAGCCTCCTTGAACACGCCATTCGCGACGACCTCAATAAGCGCGCCAACCGCGTGTGCGCCGTGCTCAATCCCGTGAAGGTGGTCATCACCAACTATCCCGCCGACAAGGTGGAAATGATGGATATGGACAACAATCCCGAGCAAGAAAATGCCGGCACCCACAAAATGCCGTTCTGCCAAGAAATCTACATTGAGCGCGACGACTTTATGGAAGATGC
>SFWW01000053.1 GCA_004559845.1 bacterium | reverse complement strand
TGTGCAAAACGACCCTCCCCTTAGGCTTATTGCTTTGGGGAGGGTCGGTGGTGGGTGCCATTTGTGGGTGCGGGCGTAAAATTTTGCGCTCCTACAGGGACGGGCGCTTATTTTTGGCGGAAGTATAGGTTGATGGGGGTGCCTTTTAGATCCCAGCGCTCGCGGATTTTGTTTTCCAAATAGCGTTTGTAGGGGTCTTTAATCCATTGAGGGAGGTTGCAGAAAAACACGAACGAGGGCACGCGTGCTTCCTTGAGCATGGTCACATATTTGATTTTCACCATTTTTCCCTTAGTGGCAGGAGGCGGATATGCGCTGATGATTTCCTGCATGGCATTGTTGAGTTGGGAAGTGGGGATGATGCGTTTGCGGTTTTCGTACACCTTGATGGCTTCTTCGAGCACCTTAAAGATGCGCTGCTTGGTGAGCGCCGAGCCGAAAATGATAGGGAAATCGGAAAATGGTGCAAAGCGCGAGCGGATGGTTTGCTCCATGTGGGTGATGGCTTCTTGCGATTTTTCGTTGGCGATATCCCATTTATTCACCAGCACCACCAGTCCTTTGCGGTTTTTCTCGATGATAGAGAAAATGTTCACGTCTTGCGATTCGATGCCACGGGTGGCGTCGATGAGCAGGATGCACACGTCGCTAAATTCGATGGAGCGGATGCTACGCAGCACCGAGTAGTATTCCACATCTTCGTTCACCTTGGCCTTCTTGCGAATGCCGGCGGTGTCGACCAGGAAGAAATCGAAGCCAAACTTATTGTAGCGCGAATAGATACTGTCGCGTGTGGTGCCGGCAATGTCGGTCACGATGTTGCGCTTTTCGTCCATGAGCGCATTCACGAGCGATGATTTTCCGGCGTTGGGTCGTCCCACGATGGCAAATCGGGGGATATCCTCTTCAATTTCTTCGTCGTCTTTTTGAGGCATCAGTCGCACCACCTCGTCGAGCAAATCGCCGGTTCCGGTGCCATTGATGGCAGAAATGGAGAAGGGTTTTCCCAATCCCAAGGCATAAAATTCGCTTTCAAAGTAAATGCCCTCATTGTTATCGTCTTTGTTGGTGACCAGCACCACGGGTTTTTTGGCGCGTCGCAGAATGGCAGCCACGTGGTCGTCGAGGTCGGTGATACCATTTTTGATGTCGACCATAAACAGAATCACATCTGCTTCCTCAATGGCGAGTGCCACCTGCTTATTGATTTCGTCTTCAAAAATATCGTCGCTGTTCACCACCCATCCACCGGTGTCCACCACCGACATTTCCATGCCTTCCCATTCGGTTTTGCCATATTGTCGGTCGCGCGTGGTGCCGCTTTCATTGTTCACGATAGCGGCTCGCGTTTTGGTTAATCGGTTGAAGAGTGTGGATTTGCCCACATTCGGGCGTCCCACAATCGCTATTAATCTTGCCATGGTTGTGTAAGTGTTGTTGTATTTAAAAAAAATTTAAATTCGGCTTGTGAGGCACAGAGGCGCTCTTTTGCTATGGTGTGCGGCTTTTGGGCTATTCAATGTAGCCAAACGCCTTGAGTTTCTTTTCTTGATTTCTCCAATCCGATTCCACCTTCACATAGAGCTGCAGATACACGTGCTTGTCGAAAAACTTCTCCAAATCTTTTCTGGCTTCCATGCCCACGTGCTTGAGTTTTTTGCCTCCTTTGCCGATGATGATGCCCTTTTGGGTGTCGCGCTCCACATATATCACAGCCATGATATGAATTTCGGTGTCGGATTCGGTGAATTTTTCCACAATCACTTGGGTGGCGTAGGGCACCTCCTTGTCGTAGGTGAGGAGAATTTTTTCGCGCACGATTTCGGTCACGAAAAAGCGAGCCGAGCGGTCGGTGAGGGCATCTTTGCCAAAGTAAGGCGGGCTCACCGGCAGCAATTCCACGATGCGCTTTTTAATTTGGTCCACATTAAAATTCTCCTTCGCGCTGGTGGGATAAATTTCGGCTTGCGGCAGCAACGCGCGCCATTGCTCCACGATTTTCACCAATTCATCTTGTCCGGAGAGCAAGTCGATTTTGTTGATTACCAAAATGATGGGCACCTTTTCGCGCGCCACCTTATCAAGAAACGCCTGATTTTTGGTGGGCGACTCCACCACATCGGTTACATAGAGCAGCACATCGGCATCAACCAGTGCGCCGGTGGAATATTCGAGCATACTCTGCTGGAGTTTGAATTTGGGTGTGAGCACGCCCGGAGTGTCGGAAAACACGATTTGGTAATCGTCGGTGTTCACGATGCCCATAATGCGGTGGCGAGTGGTTTGCGCCTTGCTGGTGATGATGGAGAGGCGTTCGCCCACCAAAATGTTGCTGAGGGTGGACTTCCCCACATTCGGGTTGCCCACAATATTCACGAATCCTGCTTTATGTTGGTTGGTAGCCATATATATAATGTGTAGATAATGGTGCTATAGTAAGAAAAGGGTAACGCCCGAGCGCGGTGTATATACAAACAAAAAACGCACCGCTCGCACACAGGGAGCGAAATGCATTTTTTGTTGTGATAAGTGAGAATAATTGCCGGAGCAATGTGTCAAATTAAAGGTCCCAAATCAAGTAAGAAGCGCCCCAGGTGAATCCTGCGCCAAAGGCGGTGAGCACAATCTTATCGCCTTTTTTCAGGCGATGCTTGTTTTGGTCGATGCAAATGGGAATGGAAGCGGCGCTGGTGTTGCCCACATTTTGGATGTTCACGAGCACTTGTTCTTCAGTAAGGCCCAATCTGCTGCCCACGGCTTCAATGATGCGCAAGTTGGCTTGATGAGGCACAAACCAATTGATGTCTTCCACCTTGAGGTTGTTGCGTTGCATCACTTCTTTGCTGGAATTCACCATATCCATCACGGCAGCCTTATACACGGCTCTACCTTCTTGATAGAGGAAATTTTCCTTGGCATCCACGGTGGCATGCGAAGTGGGATGAGCCGAGCCACCGGCCTTATAGAGGAGGTGTTCCAAACCACTGCCATCCACATGGAATACGCCATCCACGAAACCCACAGCTTCTTCGGTGGGCTCTATCAGCACAGCGGCAGCGCCATCGCCAAAGAGGGGACAAGTGGCACGGTCTTCATAATTGACCATGCTCGACATTTTTTCGGCGCACACCACCACCACCTTTTTATAGAGGCCGCTCTTGATGTAGGCGTTGGCATCGAAGGTGGCAACGATAAATCCGGCGCAAGCGGCTTGGATATCGTAGGCATAGCATTTCTTTTCCATTCCGCATCCGTGAGCAATCACCGATGCAGTGGAGGGAAAACGATAGTCGGGGTTGGAAGTGGCGCAAATAATCAAATCCACTTCATCGGGGTTCGTGCCGGTTTCTTCAAGCAGTTTGCTCACGGCTTGAATGCCCATATACGACGAACCCACCTCTTTCTTCAAGATTCTACGCTCTTTGATGCCCACACGAGTGGTAATCCATTCATCGTTGGTGTCCACCATTTGCGAGAGTTCGTCGTTGGTGAGCACATAGTCGGGCAAGTAGGAAGCAATACCTGTAATTTTTGCGTTCAGCATATCAAAAATAATATTCTTTTTTAAAAAAGCCTTTTAAATAAGCAAGTATATCCCAAATATCACCTGTTGGCGCTATTTAGGATACACATCTTTTTGTTTGAGTCACTCTCAAGCAGGGGTGTTGTGCGAAATTACACGTTTGCTTCTTCACCCATCACATGCTTTCCGCGATAGTAGCCACATTCAGGGCATACGGTGTGATAAACATGCCATGCGCCACAGTTTGAGCATTGAGCGATTGTGGGTGCTACAGCCTTGTCGTGCGTTCTGCGCTTTGCTGTGCGAGTTTTTGATTGTCTACGTTTAGGATGTGCCATTTTCTTATTTGTTTTTAATTGTTATCTGTTAATTTCTTCAGCGCCTCCCACCGTGGGTCGATGGAGCCGGAAGAAGGGTTTGTTGTCTCTACGTCGGGCTCAACGGCATACAACTGCTCGTCGGTGAGGTTCACCGCTCGCATTTGCTGCAACTTGTTGAGCATTTGCGCATTGCACGCCCCTTCGGGGTGCACGTGCATCAGAGGTATGGTGAGCAACACAGTGTCGCGCATCAGCGGAGTGAGATCCAACTCGCGCCGGTGGCCAGGTATCACGAGCACTTTTTCGTCGCTATCGTCGTACTCATCACCCTCTTTCACGGTCAAATCGTAGGTGGTGTCCACACTTAGTGTCATATCGTCGAGGCAGCGGTCGCATGGAATGATAAGTTCTCCGCTAAATCTGAACGATAACCGATAAATGCCTTCTTCTTTTTTGTCGACACGCAATTGCGCATCCACACTTGCCGAGTTCACTTCAGTGGCTTCCACATCATTGAAAAACGAGCCGTCTAAATGATAGCTAAACTCCTGAACGCCAATCTACAATTTTCACGTTAAAATCGGCACAAAGGTATAAACTTTCTTGCTAATATTCAAGATTTTGACCCTAAAATTAAAAAAAAATGTGTTTTTGCCGCACGGAGCACGGTTTTTCAGGGTGCCGATTGCGGGAGCGAAGAATTTGTTTTATATTTGTGCGATTCTAACCACAAAATGCGGAAGAAATGAAAAAGATTACTTACCTCTTATTGGCGATGGTGGTGTGCTGCTCATCAGCGTATGCTCAAAAAAGAAAGTCAAGCAGCAGAACGAAAACCCGCACCGAACAGACAGTGAAATTACCCGACGATGCCGAATTGGTGGCAAAAGCAAAGGCGGGAAACGCCCGCGCACAAGCGCTTGTGGCAGAATGTTATGCAAATGGCACCCACGGCGTGAAGAAAAACTATAAAGAGGCGGTGAAATGGGCACAAAAGAGTGCCGACCAAGGTGATGCCGTAGGACTATACCAGTTAGGTGTGTATTATGATAAAGGACAGGGTGTGGCTTCCAACTACACAAAGGCGAATAGCCTGTATAAGCAGGCATTGGCAAAACTCAAAGTGGAAGCAGAAAATGGCGACAAAATTTCACAATGCTTTTTGGGTCGTTGTTATAGGTTCGGCTATGGCACAGACAAAAACTTTACCGAGGCAGTGAAATGGTTTCGCCTTCCTGCAGAGCAGGGGTATGCTTATGCGCAATTTAATTTGGCCTTGAGTTATGCAAAAGGCGAAGGCGTAAGCCAATCGTACACCGAGGCGGTGAAATGGTTTCGCCTTGCTGCCGAGCAGGGCCATGCAGAGGCGCAACTTATTTTGGCCTTGTGCTATTACGATGGCGAAGGCGTAAGCCAATCCTACACCGAGGCGGTGAAATGGTATCGCCTTGCTGCAGAGCAGGGCGTTGCAGAGGCGCAATCTAATTTGGCCTTGTGCTATGAAAATGGCTATGGCATAAGCCAATCCTATACCGAGGCAGTGAAATGGTTTCGCCTTGCTGCCGAGCAGGGCCATGCAGAGGCGCAATTTAATTTGGGCGTGCGCTATTACAATGGCGATGGCGTAAGCCAATTTAATTTGGCCTTGTGCTATTACAATGGCTACGGCATAAGCCAATCCTACGCCGAGGCAGTGAAATGGTTTCGCCTTGCTGCCGAGCAGGGGAATGCTAATGCTCAATTTAATTTGGGCTATTGCTATGACAATGGCAAAGGCGTAAGCCAATCCTACACCGAGGCAGTGAAATTGTATCGCCTTGCTGCCGAGCAGGGCTATGCTGCTGCGCAACGTAATTTGGGTTATTGCTATGAGAATGGCGAAGGCGTAAGCCAATCCTACACTGAGGCAGTGAAATGGTTTCGCCTTGCTGCCGAGCAGGGGGATGCTGATGCGCAATATAATTTGGGCAATCATTATTACAATGGCGAAGGGGTAAGCCAATCCTACGCCGAGGCAGTGAAATGGTATCGCCTTGCTGCCGAGCAGGGGGATGCTGATGCGCAATATAATTTGGGCGTGTGCTATTCCAATGGCTATGGCGTAAGCCAATCCTACGCCGAGGCAGTGAAATGGTATCGCCTTGCTGCCGAGCAAGGAAATGCTGCTGCGCAATATAATTTGGCCTATTGCTATTACAAAGGCGAAGGCGTAAGCCAATCTTACACCGAGGCAGTGAAATGGTATCGCCTTGCTGCCGAGCAGGGCGATGCAGAGGCGCAATATAGTTTGGGCGCGTTCTATTACAATGGCGATGGCGTGGCAAAGAATAGGGCTACTGCCATTCGGTGGTGGAAGAAAGCGGCGGCACAAGGCTATAGCCCTGCTCAGGAGTATTTGAGAGAAGAAGGTGTGTATGATTGGTAGTGAGGGCGTCGCTCCCTCCTCGCCGCCCGAAGGAAAAGCAGCTTCGCGGAAAATAACCGGGTCTGCCGGCAGATAATGTGTGGATGGATGGCGGGGCATCATAATTTTTTGGGATACCGATTATGGGAGCGAAGAATTTTTCATATATTTGTGACAATTTAAACCTAAAATATGGAAGAAATGAAAATAATTACTTACCTTATGCTAGCGCTGGTGGTGTGCTGCTTATCAGCGTGTACTCAAAAAAGAAAGTCGAGCGGCAGAACGAATACCCGCACCGAACAGACAGTGAAATTACCCAACGATGCCGAATTGGTGGCAAAAGCAAAGGCGGGAAACGCCCGCGCACAAGCGCTTGTGGCAGAATGTTATTTATATGGCACCAACGGCGTGAAGAAAAACTATCAAGAGGCGATGAAATGGGCACAAAAAAGTGCCGACCAAGGTGATGCCGTAGGACTATACCTGTTAGGTGTGCATTATGGTATAGGACTAGGTGTGGCTTCCAACTACACAAAGGCGAATAGCCTGTATAAGCAGGCATTGCCAAAGCTCAAAGTGGAAGCAGAAAATGGCGACAAAATTTCACAACACTTTTTGGGCTGTTGCTATAACTTCGGCTATGGCACTGACAAAAACTACGCCGAGGCGGTGAAATGGTATCGCCTTGCTGCAGAGCAGGGAAATGCTTATGCGCAATTTAATTTGGGCTATTGTTATGTAAATGGCGAAGGCGTAAGCCAATCGTCCACCGAGGCGGTGAAATGGTATCGCCTTGCTGCCGAGCAGGGGTATGCTGCTGCGCAATGTAATTTGGGCGCGTGCTATGCAAATGGCAATGGCATAAGCCAATCGTACACCGAGGCGGTGAAATGGTTTCGCCTTGCTGCCGAGCAGGGTGTTGCTGATGCGCAATATAATTTGGCCTTGAGCTATAAAAATGGCGAAGGCGTAAGCCAATCGTACACCGAGGCGGTGAAATGGTATCGCCTTGCTGCAGAGCAGGGAAATGCTGCTGCGCAATGTTATTTGGGCTATTGCTATGTCAATGGCTATGGCGTAAGCCAATCCTACGCCGAGGCGGTGAAATGGTTTCGCCTTGCTGCCGAGCAGGGCGTTGCAGAGGCGCAATATAATTTGGGCTTGTGCTATGTAAATGGCGATGGCGTAAGCCAATCGTACACCGAGGCGGTGAAATGGTTTCGCCTTGCTGCCGAGCAGGGGGATGCTGCTGCGCAAAATAATTTGGGCGCGTGCTATTACTATGGCGATGGCGTGGCAGAGAATAGGGCTACTGCCATTCGGTGGTGGAAGAAAGCGGCGGCACAAGGCCATAGCGAAGCTCAGGAAATTTTGAGAGAAGAAGGTGTGTATGATTGGTAGTGAGGGCGTCGCTCCCTCCTCGCCCCCGAAGGAAAAGCCGCTTCGCGGAAAATAACTTCTGCCGAGGGGCATGTTCCCTACCTCCTTTAAAAATCTGTTAGATAGCGATGCTTGCGTAGGTGTGCTACCGCTCTTCGGCATCATCATTTGCCGGTAGTCCACTTTCCTTTGCAAAAATTAAATCTGCCAAACTCATGCTGAAATCATTGAGTTTGGCAGATGATTCAATTGAGGATAATGGTGGTGAAGCCGAACGATTTGAAGAGTTTTTCGAGTTGGATTTTTCCTGATTGTGCAGCCTTTTCGAGTATTTTGCTTTGCATGGCGTCGTCCACGAGGGTGTTTTGCAGGTCGGTGTGAATCGACTGCACGCGATCGTGAGGCCAATTGCCATCGTCGATAAACACCTCGCAGTCTTGTGGATTGCAAATGGTGTCGAGCACCTGCACGGGCGGTAGTTTCACAAAGAGCGTGTCGCCGGCAATTTTCACGGCGTTGTCGGGGAGTTTTTCAAAATCGTATCCGGCTCGGATGGTGCCGTGTCCAATGAGGCAGATGCGGTCGCGCTGGCGTAGCAGATTTTTGAGCCAATTGTCGCTGGCTTTGTCTTTCGACACCGTCACGTCGGCGTAATAGCAAGCGGTGGTAAAGCGTTTGATGGCTTTTATTTCGGTCACCACATTGGGCGTTTCGTCAATCTTCACGGTTTGTGTCGTGGGCAAGAAAGGCCACCATTTATAGGTGTCAGCCACGAAAAGATAGAGCACTCCCACGATGGCAGCCAGGAGCAAAAAAGAGGTGATGCGTTTCATCATTTTTCAAATTTAATGGTTACACTTTTATATCCCAATCGATTGAGCATCCGCTCAAAGAAGATACGCGTATTGCGTTCGGCATCGGCGAGGATGGCATATTTGCCCGAGTCCACATCGGCTCGGATGGATTGCTCGCCTTGGCGGAGGAGCAATTGACGCTCATGTGCGGAAAATTCGTGACGAAATCCCGTGGCTTCGTTTTCCACAAGTCGAATTTCGTTGAACGGGATACGGCACGACATCAATTTCACTTTCGGCAGTGTGACCACAATGGCGTGTGCCGCCTCATTGATTTGGGTTTTTGAATCATCGTATTGCGTCATATCCACGCCGGCGGTGAGATAGGCATTGCACTTGAAAAGCACGCGTTTTTCGCCAATTTTCCACCAAGTGCAGTCCTTGGCTTTGATAATTTTCGCCACGGTGTATTCCACGGTGGCGAGTTCGCCGGTGGCGGTCATCAGTTGAACGCGGTTCACCGGCGGTTTGGCAGGTGGCACCACCGTTTTTTGGCACGAAAGGAGCATCGGCACCATGCCCATCGCCATGATGAGCATCAAAAAGCCTGCCCGCAAATGAATGTGCTTAAATAATGTGTTCATGTGTAAAAAATTAATTTGTTAGCCTTTGGCTATGTTTTTAGCCATTAGCAAGTTAGTTGTTAGGTTGGGTTAGTTTGATAAATATCTGTTTTTTTCTCATTTCTTGTTTCTTGCGGGTTAGACGCCGGCAAGTGCCCAAGGTTTAATCCCGCCGCGCTGTCCACCAAATTGTTCGCCGATTTTAGTCCCGAACCGAGCACAACGCGCCGTCCATTTTGTCATGCCGCAAATATATAATAGATGTGTGGGACTACGCAATCCCAAATCGGCGATTAGAGATTTTTTGGTTGCAAAAGAACCGTCCCTTTGCAACCAAATTAGGCGTAATCTATTCGTTATCAAAATGTTGAGACTAATTTTTAGCATCAAAAATTTCAAAGAAAAGATTCTGCCTGTGGGTAATAGGGTGAAGGGGTGTGCGTGGCTCTGAGATGGCGGGATTTGCATATTTGGGAAATTTTGATGAATTTTGTGGGTGCATTTTTTATTCATTTTTTTTAAAATATTGCCAAAATGAAACGGATATTGATATTGATGGTGGCGCTGTTTGCGGTGCAAAGCGCCCTGGCGGGAGGTCCGCTGGATAAAAAACGTGTGAAAACCGTCAGCAAGAGTAAGGCTGAGCAATCCGCTTTCGACAAAGCGGTGGAATTGTATGCCGCCGACCAAGTGGATGAGGCTTACGCTTTGTTTTTGAAAGAAATGAAGAATGCCGACCATAAAGGCTATGCCGCCACCTACATCGGCTCGATGATGGCTGATGCCGACGAAATGGATGCTGCGCTGAACTATTTGCAGCAGGCGGAGGGCAATATTCCGGCTAAGGATAGCGCATTTTTGGCGTTTTTCCACGGCGAAATGGCGCGCGCCAAAGCAGCCAACCCCGATGCCTCAGCCGAGGTGCTTCAGCATTTGCAGAAAGCGATTGATTTGCAGCCCAATGATGCGTTCTACTACGAGCTCCGAGGTAAATTTTATCAAAAACTCGAGCGCTACAATGAGGCGGTGGCAGATTGCGCCAAAGCAGCCACTTTAGCGCCCGACGATATGGGTGCACAGATTTCGTGGGGATGCGCGTTAGATGCCAACAATCAATTCAGCGAAGCCCTTAAGGTGTTCGACACCGTGGTGGGGAAGTGGGGCAATCAAGCCGATGCCTATGCCTATCGCGCCAGCACGCTCTACAACATGGCGCAATATGCTACTGCCACCGACGATGCCATCCGTGCCCTCGAAATCGATGGCGAAAACCGCCACGCATTGTGGCTGTTGCCCTATCTGAAAGCGCAAGATGCCGACATGGTGCTCACCAAACTCAAAGTGAAGCAAGCCGCCAACCCCGCCAAATGGGACCCCATCATCGCAGACCTATAACCCCTGCAAATAATTAATCTCCAACTTCTAACCTCTATTATGAAACCGCTATTGCTCTTCTTATTTCTTTGGTGCTCCTTTTTGACTTTTGCCCAAGATGCCAAACAAGAGATATATAATAATGTGAATAAAGCCGGGGCTGTGTATTATGCCTATCCTGTTACGTCGCCGCAACCCGTCACTTCGCCACCCAAAGGCTATGAGCCCTTCTA
This sequence comes from bacterium, assembly GCA_004559845.1. GTDB lineage: Bacteria > Bacteroidota > Bacteroidia > Bacteroidales > Muribaculaceae > Sodaliphilus. Next base: position 4,334 of record SFWW01000053.1, on the reverse strand, counting down.
TGTGAGCCACTACGGCAGACACGGTTCGCGCTATTTGATTAGCGACAACGACTACAAGCGGATGCTCATTTTGATGCAAAAAGCCCACGATGCGCATGCCCTCACTCCTCTTGGCGAAGATGCGCTGCGCCGCATAGAGCAAGTGTGGCAATTGGCTGAAGGACACGGTGGCGACCTCTCGCCTTTGGGTGAACGCCAAGCACGAAGCATTGCCCGCCGATTGGCAGAGGCTTATCCGCAAATTTTTAAGCAAGGCGGGAGTGTGACGGCTCGCAGCACCACCTCACTGCGCTGTGCTCTCACCATGGCGGCATTTTGCGAGGGACTGAAGGAAAAATTTCCCGCACTGCAGGTAACGCGCGAAGCAAGCGCCAAACACATGGCGTATCTCAACTATCACAGCCCCGAATCGTGCGATTTCAATGGCGAAAACGGACCCTGGCAAGAGGAGTATCGCAAATTTGAAGAAGCCCACGTGAAGGGCGAACGCTTGGCACGCACCCTTTTCAATAGCGAGGCATATATCCACAAGCATATCAATCCGCGCGATTTGGCTTGGGGATTCTATTGGCTCGCGGTGGATATGCAAGACATGGACACCAACATCTCTTTCTACGACCTTTTCACCAAAGAAGAACTGTTTAACATCTACCAGGTGTTTAATTTTCGCTTCTATGTGCAGGATGCCAACTATGCCGAGGGACGCGGCTTGGCATACGCAAATGTACGCCCCCTGCTGCGCAATGTGATAGAAAGCGCCGAACTGGCAATTGCAGGCAAAGGCGATGTGGCAACACTGCGCTTTGGACACGATGGCAATCTCATCCCCTTTGCCGGAGCATTGGGGCTGAAAGACTGCAACAATTCCGAAAGTGACCCCTACAAATTCTACCAAGCGTTCCGCTCCCACCACATTGCTCCTATGGCGGGCAATGTGCAAATCGTGTTTTTCCACAATAAGCAAGGGCACGTGATGGTGAAATTTATGCTCAACGAGCAAGAAACCGCCATCCCCATTCCCACCACCACGCCTCCCTTCTACCCCTGGGAGGATGTGAAAGCGTATCTGCAATCCACCATACTGCAAGAGTAAGGGGGAGGATAAAGAAAAAGAAAAGAAATGACCGAAAATAGAATAGTTACGAACAACGGATCATCGATTGTGCTCTATACGACCGACGATGGCAATACCCAACTTGAAGTAAAGTTGGAGAACGACACCGTGTGGCTCACACAAAGCCAGATGGCAGAATTATTTGGAAGAGACCGCTCGGTGATAGCTCGGCATATATCCAAGGTGTATAAAGAAGGAGAACTGCTGCGTGAAGTGACATGTGCATTTTTTGCACAGGTCACTCCTCATGGAGCAATGCCGGGAAAAACGCATAGCCGACAACACCCTCGTGGCTCTTACACTCATGATAGCCGAGAGTAGAACGGCAGAGAAAGATGTGATGGTGAAAGTGGTGGTTAATCTTATCAATAAAGATAATCAATAAATCAGAGCAGATTATGGGGTGGGGTGAGAGTCGGCTATTGAGAATTGAATTTGGTGGTGTTTTAGAGCGATTTTGTGTGGTGGTGGTGAAAAATGTGGCGAGTTTTTCACGAAAATCCGCTGCAAATCGTTAACTTTGCAGTTAAATTTCATCATCACACTACGAATAATGGTCGACATTAAACAATCAATGAGGGAGATACTCGCTGCGGAAAGCCGAGCGATAGAAAGTATACCGGTTACCGACGATTACGAAAAAGCCATCCGATTGATTTTGGCAGCAAGCCAAAAAGGGGGAAAATTGGTGACATCCGGCATGGGAAAATGCGGGCAAATAGCCGAAAACATAGCCACCACATTCTGCTCCACCGGCGTGCCGGCAGTGTTTTTGCATCCCAGCGAAGCACAACACGGCGATTTGGGCATTTTGCAAAAAAATGATGTTATGCTCCTGCTGTCGAATTCGGGCAAAACCAGCGAAATCGTGGCGCTGGTGCAATTGGCAAAGGAATTGTACGCGCATTTGCAATTCATTGTCATTACCGGCAACCCCAATAGCCCCCTGGCGTTGGAAAGCGACATTTGCCTTGCCACCTCGGGTGCGCCCGAAGTGTGTCCGTTGGGTCTTACCCCCACCACCTCTACCACGATGATGACAGTGATGGGCGATGTGCTGGTGGTGAACACGATGCTGCTGAGCGGATTTTCGCGCCAGCAATACGCGCAGCGACACCACGGTGGCTACCTGGGCGAAAAAAGCCGACAATAGGCACACGCTGCCATGAACCACACCCGATTGATTTGAAGAATACGTGACGACATAACTCAACGATATATATAATTTTTTTTGATTGAATATATGCGCAAAGTGATTTCTATCGGCGAATCGGTGCTCGACACCGTGTTTGTGAACCGGCAACCGGTGAAAGCTATGGTGGGTGGCCGCATTGCCAACGCCACGGCTTCATTGGGTATGACCGGCGTGCCGGTAACTTTTTGCAGCGAATGTGGCACCGATAGCGTGGGCGATATGATTGTGGATTTCTTCGTTCAGCACCAAGTGAACACGAAATCCATTGACCGCTACACCGAAGGCTCTACGCCTCTATCTGCCATTTTCTCCGACCACAACGGACAAGAAAAAATAGTGAACTATGGCGTGTATCCGCCGGGCGAACGCTTTAATGTGGTGTGGCCACGCATCGACGAGGGCGACATCGTGCTTTTCGGCTCGCTCTATGCCATCGACGCCCCTCAGCGAGAAAGCCTCTACGAACTCCTTTCCTACGCTGCCGAGCGGAAGGCGATTTTGGTGTATTTACCCGGATTTCAGCATGGCATCAATTTCCGCATCACTCGGGTGATGACCGCCATTTTGGAAAATTTTGAACTCTCGGGCGTGATTGTGGCACACGAGCGGGATATCGCCGACATTTTCCCCGGCGAAAGCGGCGAAAATGCCTATCACAACCACCTCGAATACTATTGCCCTTGCTTTATCTACATCCACGCCAATGGCAATATCGACACCTTTGTAGGCAAGCAGCAGTGGCATTTCACTAACCCGAACCCTATGAGCGACAACTGGCTGGGATGGCAAAGCGGATTCACCGCCGGTGTGGTGTGCGCGCTCTTGAGCCAAGGCATCGGCATCGACGATATTCCCAACCTCGACCACGATGCCATGCAGCAAATCATTAGCACGGCGCTGCAGCTCGCCGACAATGCCGCCGCGCACAATAATTGCATCGATGAGCCCACAGCACAGCAAATAAAGGCTCGCATCGAAGCAGCACAAACCGAAGCATACCCCCCTCTTGATTGATATAAACACATTGGAGAGATGAAGCAATTAAGCATAGAAATGTCGACCCCGTCGTTGCAATCCGATATCAAAATAGCTTGCGCACTGAGCGAAGTGTCGGGCAAAGAACCCGATACGAGCCAAATGAGCGCCCAACAAAAGCACGATATCACCATTTGGTGGGTGCGCTACCTGATGCTCAACGATAGGGAAGCAGAAGCCGCCGCCTACATCGACAACACTGTGTTCGACGAAGAAATCAACCAATTCCCGCCCTTGCACCACAGTTGGCTTTGGCTGGTGAGAATGAGTATTTTCATTCATCGCCACGACCACATACTGGCGCTGGGGTCGGCAGAAAATGCACTCCACGTGATGGTGGAAATCAACAATAAGCGCAACGAAGATTTCCTCGCCATTCTCGCTGCATTGCTCTATAATCTCGCCATCGTGCACAATCTCACCGACGACAATAGCCGCGCCGTGAAGGAACTCACCAAAGCACAAAAAATTCTCGAGCGATTGGTGAAACGCGACAATGCACGCTTCTCTGCCATGCTGCTGCTGGCTGTGGAAGCATCCACCGGCATCTACAAAAATAGAGCCAACCAAATGAATATCCTCGCACACTATCAGCACACCACCGAACTCTACACCGCAATGCTAAATGAAGGTGAAGGTAGTGCCGAAAAAACACGCGAGGCGCTGGTCAACCTCATCGATTCGCTGAAAAATGAGGGCGATTTGCTCTTGCAAATGGGCAATGCAAGAGGCGCTGTGAAATTCTACACCAAATGCCTTCGCTATCAAAAGAAACTCAGCAACACTATGGGGCATCGCGAACTCACCCTCTCCATTGCCTTGGCAAGGGCGCTCATCAGATTGGTGAACCGTCGCGCTGCAGCCGAACAATTGCTCAATTCGCTCCTCCCATTGGCACAGCGATTAGACGCCATTAAAGAAATCACCGAAATCGAACAACTGCTCAACAACAAAAGCAAAAATTTCAACATCATGACCATGCTCAAAGGC
>SFWW01000181.1 GCA_004559845.1 bacterium | reverse complement strand
GCTTCTTCTATGGCTACAAATTCCGGTTCGGGAAGCGTGTCGGCGGGCACAAATGGTGGGGGAACCTCGGTGTCGGTTTCGGCAGCAGGAGCCTCAGGGGCGGAAGGTAGTTCTGCATCGGGTGCTTGTGGAGTTTCCGCTTCGTAGGCATCGATTTGCGCCAATTGTTCGTCGGTGACGCCATCTTCCAAAATCACGGTTTCGAAGTGGGAAAATGGTTGGTTCACCGCTTGTGCCAAATCTTTGTCGGGCGCAAACGACAGTTTTTTATGTCCCGGAATATTGATTTCTTCGCCGGTGTTCACATTCACACTTTTGCGCGGGCTCACTTCGGTGAGTTTAAACGAGCCGATGCCTTTCACCTTCACACTTTCGCCATTGATAAGCGATTGCGAAATGGTGGCAAACAATTCTTTCAGAAACAGTTCGCTCATTCGCTTAGAAGTGTTGGCGCATTGAGCCACTTGCTCCACTAATTCCGGAAATGTGATTCTATTATTCATAATGTAGAGAGTTCTGAGAGGGGTGCAAGATTATTTTAAGCGATTTTTCAACACATTGCTCACCTTGAAAGTGACGGTCACCTTAGGCGGCACCAGCATTCGCTTACCATTGCTCGGGTTCACGAGCACGCGTTCATTCTTTTTTTTGGCTTCAAATGTGCCAAACCCCGGTATCGCCACGCTATCAAGCTCGGCGCAACGGGATTTTACCACCTCGGCAAAAGCCTCCATCAGTTTCGACACATCGGCTTTGCTTCTGCCTAATTTACCCGAAACCCTTTCCAAAAGTTCCTTATTATCCATATTAACGAATTTAAACCACAAAATTAATCAAAACATTCGCTTAGTGCAAATAATTCCCCCAAAAATGGCCTTGCCTCACACAGATCCCACGGATCTCACAGGGTTTTCCTTTGTGGGTGGAAAATCTCACAGATGCTCTCCGCCGGTTTGCTCCAAAGGCTCACACGGATTCAACAGATTCAACAAAAAAATATTCGTGAGATTTGTGGGATTTGTGGGATTTGTGGTTTGGGACTAATTTTTTGGGGGGAAAAAATACACTCAATAACTGACTACACTATTATGGCGAAGAAAGATACCACTTCTATTGGATTTGAAGATAAGATTTGGAAAGCTGCCGATGTGCTCCGTGGCAACCTCAATGCCTCTGAATACGAGGGCGTGGTTTTGGGACTTATTTTCCTTAAATATATTTCTGATAAATTTGAAGAGAAATTCAGCGAACTCTCTGCCGACGAATATGCCGACGAGGAGGACAAGGACGAATACACCGCCGACAATGTGTTTTTCGTGCCTAAAAATGCGCGATGGAGCGTGATTTCGGCTGCTGCCCACACACCACAGGTGGGCACCGCTATCGACGATGCCATGCTTGCCATTGAGCAGGAAAACCCTCGCCTGAAGGGCATTCTGCCCAAGAATTTCGCGCGCCCCGAACTCGACAAGCGCCGCCTTGGCGATGTGGTGGACCTGTTTTCCAACATTCAGATGCACTCGTCAGCCGACGAGAAAGACCTGCTGGGCCGCACCTATGAATATTGCCTTCAGAAGTTTGCCTCGATGGAGGGCAAGAACGCTGGCGAATTCTACACCCCAAGCTGCATTGTGCGCACCATCGTGGAAATTCTCCAGCCCTATGAGGGGCGGAGGGGCGTGTTTACGACCCTTGCTGTGGGTCGGGTGGCATGTTTGTGCAGAGTGCCAAATTCATCAGCAGCCATCAGAGGGATTTGAGCCGCATCAGCATCTATGGCCAGGAGGCTAACCCATCCACTTGGAAGATGGCGCACATGAACATCGCTATCCGTGGACTTGAAGCCAACTTGGGCAAATCGTATGCCGACACATTCTTCGACGACCAGCACCCATCGCTCAAAGCCGACTTCATCATGGCAAACCCACCGTTCAACCTCTCGGATTGGGGGCAGCCAGCACTCACAGGTGATGTGCGATGGCAGTATGGAGTGCCACCCAGTGGCAACGCCAACTTTGCTTGGATGCAGCACATGATTCACCACCTTTCGCCTAAAGGAAAAATCGGGTTGGTGCTTGCCAACGGCGCTTTGAGTAGCCAATCAGGCACCGAAGGCGACATTCGCAAAGCCATCATCGAAGCCGACTTGGTGGAAGGCATCATTGCGCTGCCCAACCAACTATTCTACAGCACCGGCATACCGGTGTCGCTGTGGTTTCTCTCGCGCGAGAAGAAGCAGCCGGGCAAAACGCTCTTTATCGATGCCCGCTCCATGGGCGAAATGGTGAGCAGAAAAGTGCGCGAACTCCGCCCGGAGGAAGACATTGCCAAAATAGCCGACACATTCCATGCGTTCCAAAACGGCACGCTTGCCGATGAGAAGGGCTTCTGCGCAGTGGTCACCACCGAAGAAATTGCCAAGCAAGACTATATCCTCACTCCCGGCCGCTTTGTGGGAATTGCCGACCAGGAAGACGACGGCGAGCCATTTGAAGAAAAAATGAACCGCCTCACCACCGAACTTTCCGACCTTTTCAAAAAAGGCCACGAACTGGAGAATAGCATTCGAGAAAAGCTTTCAAGTATTGGTTTTTGTGTAAAGGATAATTAGCATGAAGTTGAAAGACATTTGTAAATTTGTAAACGAGAAGGTTGACACATCCTCTTTCCACTTAGAAGACTATGTTTCAACTGAAAATCTTTTACCAAATAAAGGAGGCGTAACTGTTGCATCAAAAATCCCTCAAGGAAAAGCAACTCTTTTTAAAAAAGGAGATATTTTAATTTCAAATATTCGCCCATACTTCAAAAAAATTTATCTTGCTAAAAAGCACGGATGTTGTAGTAATGATGTTCTTTGTATTAGACCGAACAGTAACATACCATCCTCATATTTATATTATTTACTTAGTCAGGATTCTTTCTTCGACTATGTGATGACAGGAGCAAAAGGTACTAAAATGCCTCGTGGAGACAAAGGACACATTATGAATTGGGCTGTTTACCAATCCACATTATCTCAACAACAAAATATTGCCGAGATTCTCACCCCACTTGATGATAAAATCGCTGTAAATAGTCGTATCTGTGCTAATTTGGAGGCTCAAGCGGAAGCGTTGTTCAAATCATGGTTTGTAGATTTCACCCCATTTAAAGACCAACCCTTCGTTGATTCCGAATTAGGTCCCATCCCCCAAGGCTGGAAAGTCGGAAAATTAGGGGATATAGGCGAGATTGTCGGTGGTAGCACTCCTTCAAAATCAAAGCCAGAATACTATACAACACATGGAATCGCATGGTTAACCCCAAAAGACTTATCTACATCAAAAGCGAAATTCACTTCACGAGGAGAAATTGACATCACAGATGAAGGATATAATAGTACCAGTACTAAACTTATGCCTCGCGGTTCTGTTTTGTTTAGTTCAAGAGCACCAATTGGCTACTTAACTATAGCTAAAAATGAGATTTGCACCAATCAAGGGTTTAAGTCGTTAGTGCCGAATGGGGCTGGAACTGGATTTATATATTATACCCTCAGACACCTTACACCGCAAATTGAAAATAGAGCAACAGGCTCCACATTCAAAGAAGCTTCTGCTACATTAATGAGGTCTGTAGAGACAATAGTACCGCCAACAAGCATACTAAACAAATTTGAGAAGAAGAAAATCAGCGGCTTGCGGCTTTGCGCGACACATTGCTTCCCAAGCTGATGTCTGGTGAAATTAAATTATAATTGATTATGGCTGGCGACAAATTCATAGAAAGCAGTTACGAAAAAGCGTTGATAGCACTTTTTCAGGAATTGGGCTACACTTATGAGTGCGGCTACGATGTGGAGCGCGACTACCGCGAGCCCTTCTACAGAGAGGTGCTTGAGGCATCGCTGAAGCGGCTCAATAAGGGTGTGAGCGCTGATATTTTAGCCGAGGGGCTGAAAATGGTGACCAACCTCAACGAAGGCACCCTCATTCAAGACAACCGACGCTTCACCGAAATGCTTCAGAATGGATTTGCCGTGCCATATTTGGAAAATGGCGAAAACCGCACCGCCACCTTGCGCCTCGTGGATTTCGAGCAGCCGCTTGCCAACGACTTCCGCATCGTGAACCAATGGAGCGTGGAAGAATTGGGAAAAATCCGCTGCGACATGGTGGTGATGATCAACGGTCTGCCACTGGTGGTGGTGGAACTGAAAACCGCCTCCGACGAGAATGTGTCCATAGAAGACGCGTATTTGCAGATACGCAACTATATGAAGAAGTGCCCATCGCTATTTGGCTACAACGCCTTCAGCGTGATATCCGACCTTGCCCAAAGCAAGGCCGGCACCATCACCTCGAAATTTGAGCGATTCATGGAATGGAAGTCGGAGGACGGCAACTACGAAACCAAGCTGATAGCCGACTACGCCACCTTCTTCAAGGGCATGTTTATGCGAGAGCGCCTTATCGACATTTTGAAAAACTACATCTGCTTCGACCTCAACGACGGTGCCCAATCAAAAATCCTCACCGCCTATCACCAATACTTCGCCGTGGAGAAAGCCGTGGCACGCGCCCACCAAGCCGTGGATGGCGACGGCAAAATAGGCGTGTTCTGGCACACGCAGGGTTCGGGCAAGAGTTTTTCGATGATATTCTTCGCCCACCAGCTTATTCAGGAGTTTGCCGAATGTACGCTCGTGGTGGTGACCGACCGCAAAGACCTCGACAACCAGCTCTACGGTCAATTCTGCCGCTGCCAAGACTTCCTGCGCCAAGTGCCGGTCAACGCCGAGAGCCGCGAGCATCTGCAACAACTGCTGCGCGACCGCAAGGCCGGCGGCATCATATTCACCACCATTCAAAAGTTTGAAGAAGGCGACGGCGCACTCTCCGACCGCAAAAACATCATCGTGATGACCGACGAGGCGCACCGCTCGCAATATGGCGATGAGCACTGGGACGTCAAGAGCAATAAGATGAAGAAAGGCTTTTCGCTGAAAATGCGTGAAGCACTGCCCCACGCCTCGTTTATCGGCTTCACCGGCACCCCCATCAGCGACCGCGACCGCGACACGCAAGAGGTGTTTGGCGACTATATCGACATCTACGACATGAGCCAGGCGGTGGACGACGGCGCCACCCGGCCGGTGTATTACGAAAACCGTGTGGTGAACCTCTCACTCGACGAGGAAACCCTCGCCAAACTCGATGCCGAATT
>SFWW01000180.1 GCA_004559845.1 bacterium | reverse complement strand
GCATGCCTACACGAACGAAGCGGATACATTTGCTTTAAGGTGTCGAGCAATGCCCACGCCACTTCGGGCTTGGGATACGGCCCGAAAAACCGGGCTTGCTTGTGCACCTTTTCGCGGGTGAGATACACACGCGGAAAAAGTTCTTTGCTTACACAAATCCACGGATACGACTTGTCGTCTTTGAGGAGCACATTGTAGTGCGGTTGGTGCGTTTTAATCAAACTGTTCTCTAAATCGAGCGCCTCTTCTTCGGTGTTGACCACTATATATTTCAAATCGTGGATGTGGCGCACGAGCATGTTGGTGCGAACCACGGGGTGAACCCGATTGAAATACGAACTCACCCTGCGCTTTAAGCGCTTGGCTTTCCCTACATAAATCACGGTGCCCTGCGCATTGAAATACATATACACGCCGGGGCTGTCGGGGAGCAAACTGATTTTGAGTTTTAGTTCAGGTGTCACAACGAATGATGATAATTTGAAAAAAGAATGCCTGCGAAAGTATCGGTGATTTTTCGGAATCCTACGACACGAAACAATGGAACAAAATGGGCACGCTCGCACCTCGCCTCGGTATCGAGGATGGAGGCTGCGAGCGCGGAATTTTTGCGATGAAATGGAGGTATCACTTGTCGGGGAAGTCGAAAAGCGATGTCACTTCCACATCTGCCGGGAAGATTGACCTACCCTCTAATCCGAGAAGCTCGCAAATGTGCCGCCGGTGGCGAGCAGGTCGTCGTGAATCACCACCACATCTTCCGGGGTGATGGCGTCTTTGTGAATTTCAATCACATCGGTGCCATACTCTTTGGAGTAGGTTTTCTGGATGGTTTCGGCTGGCAATTTGCCCGGTTTACGCAAGGGTACGAAACCGGCATTGAGGTCGACGGCAAGCATCGCACCACCAATAAATCCGCGCGCTTCTATGCCCACCACTTTGGTCACTCCCTTATCCGCATAGAGTTCCGCAAGCCCCTCTCGCATGATTTGGAGCGCTTGGGGATTTTTAAACGCGGTGGTAAGGTCCTTAAACTGGATGCCGGGCACTGGGAAATCGGGCACGTTGCGCACCACACTTTTCACTTGGTTGATTTGTTCTTGTTTCATTGGGTTTATGTTTTATGTTCCACGTGGAACAATTTTTGTTTATCTTCCTAAAAGTAAGAGGAGTATGTTCACGTCGCTCGGCGAGATGCCGGGTATGCGGGAGGCTTGTCCCACGGTTTCGGGGTCGATTTTTGCGAGCTTTTGCCGGGCTTCGGTGGAGAGCGATTGAATGGAGGCGTAATCGAATTTGCCACGAATTTGCACGTGTTCGAGTCGCGAAAGTTTTTGCGCGATGGCTTCTTCGCGGGCAATATAGCCATGATATTTAATGGCGATTTCGGCGGCTTCCACAATTTCTTCGCGGCGCATTTCTTCGAGCGCGAGGATGCGTCTACCGAGTTCGGGTATCATTTCGGCAAGGAGCGAAATGGTGAGTTGGGGTCGTAAAATCAGGTCGTGGAGTTTACATCCATGCGCCAAAGCGGGCATACCGCGCCGCTCAAATTCGGGGTTGATGAGCGCGGTTTTCACCGAATATTCTTTGGCAAAATCCACCAAAGCGTCTACCGCTGCCCACTTGCTGCGCATCAATTCGTAGCGCTCCGGCGTGGCAAGACCTAAGGCGTGACCTTTGGGGGTGAGGCGCAAATCGGCATCATCTTGGCGGAGCAATATGCGGTGCTCTGCCCTACTGGTAAACATTCGGTAGGGTTCGTCCACGCCTTTGGTCACCAAATCGTCGATGAGCACGCCGATGTAGGCTTCGTCGCGGCGGAGCACAAATGGCGGTTGTCCTGTCACTTTGAGATGGGCGTTGATGCCGGCCATCAAGCCTTGTCCGGCGGCTTCTTCATAACCCGTGGTGCCATTCACTTGCCCGGCGAAAAAGAGGTTTTTCACGAGTTTGGTTTCAAGCGAATGGGTGAGTTGCGTGGGGTCGAAAAAGTCGTATTCTATGGCGTAACCGGGTCGATAGGCTTGCACATTTACCAATGCGGGAATGTGTGAAAGTGCCTCAAATTGCACCTTCCATGGCATCGATGAGGAGAAGCCGTTGAGATACATTTCGTGGGTGTCCTCCCCTTCGGGCTCAAGGAAAAGTTGGTGTTGGTCTTTATCGGGGAAGGTGACCAATTTGGTTTCGATGCTGGGGCAATAGCGGGGCCCGATACTCTGAATTTGCCCGTTGTAGAGGGGCGATTCCGGCAGCGATTCGTGCAGAATGCGGTGCACTTCCGGATTGGTGTACACTATCCAACACGGGCGCTGGCGGAGTTTCGATTTCTCGGTGGGAAGGAACGAAAAATGATGAAAATCGGTGTCGCCTTCCTGAATAATCGCTTTTGAAAAGTCGATGGTGCGTTCGTCTAATCGCACCGGGGTTCCGGTTTTCATGCGTTGCACGGTGAAGCCCAAATCGCGTAATTGTTCGGTGATTCCGTGTGAAGCGGGCTCAGAAACGCGTCCGCCTTCTATCTGCACCGGGCCCACATGCATCAGTCCGTTGAGAAATGTGCCGGCGGTGAGCACCACCGTTTTGGCGGAAAAATGCAAGCCGAAGGCGGTGTTTACGCCCTTCACCACGCCATCTTCAATGCACAGCGACACGGCGGAATCTTGCCACATGAAGAGGTTGGGGGTATTTTCAAGGATGTGGCGCCACTCGGCTATGAAGCGGATGCGGTCGGCTTGGGAGCGCGGGCTCCACATGGCGGGACCTTTTGAGCGGTTGAGCATCCGAAACTGTATGCTGCTGCGGTCGGTTACGATGCCCATTTGTCCGCCGAGGGCATCTATTTCT
>SFWW01000179.1 GCA_004559845.1 bacterium | reverse complement strand
TTTATGAAGAAATTTTGGTTGGCTCGCTGCTTGGTGATGGTGGCGGTGATTTGTGCGGCGGTGTGTGCCGAAGGTCAGAAACAGTTTACGCTTGAAGATTTAAATTTCGGCGGCAAGAACTATAAGCAAATGACGCCTCAAAATCGCACACTGGTGTGGTGGGGCGAAAAATTGGTGCACACCACCGATAGCATTCACTATGTGGTGGATGTGCGTACGGGCAAGGAAAAGCCATTGCTCACATTGGCACAAATAAACGATGCATTGGGGGCAGCGTATGCCCTCACCTCGCTCCGTGGCGTGAGTTATCCTTACGCCGACAGCAGTATGGTGGTGGTGAACACGGCGAAGCGTCGCTTATTGGTGGATTTTCGCCGTCGGGAAATGGTGTGGTCACAACAACTCACATCGGGGCGCAAGGCAGAGGCATGGCATGTGGGAAGCCGCGCCGACGCATACGTATCGACTGACGACAACCTCTATGTGCGCGATGGTGCAGGGCAAGTGAAGCGCCTCACCGCCGACGGTTCGCACCACATCGTGTACGGGCAAACCGTGCATCGCTCAGAATTTCATATCAACGGCGGTCTGTTTTGGAACAAAGACGGTTCAAAATTGGCCTTTTATCGTTCAGACCAAAGTCGGATAGCCGACTATCCGCTCATATCGGTGCCCGCCCCCACCGAAATTCCCGCTCGGCAAGCCACGGTGGACTCCACCAAATATCCTATGGCAGGGCAAGCCATCGACTTGGTGAGCATCGGGGTGTATGACCTGCGGACAGACCGCATCATTTATCTGCACACCGGCGATTCCACCGAGCGCTATTACTGCGGCATCAGCTGGAGCCCCGATGGTAGCCGCATCTATGTGCAAGAAATGAACCGAGCGCAAAATGACGTGCGCCTCATTGCCTACGACGCCACCTCGGGCAAAGCCATTGAAGAATTGTACCACGAAAGTGATGAAAAATTTGTGGAACCGGGAGAACAGCTGCAATTTTTGCCTTGGGACCCCAGCCGATTCGTGATGCAGAGTTCGCGCTCAGGCTACAACCATCTCTACCTTTACCACTTGCCCACCAAAAGCATCACCGCGCTCACCCAAGGCGAATGGGAAGTGACCCGCTTTGTGGGCTTCAACAGCAAGACACGCACGGCGATTTACGAATCCACCGAAGCGCATCCGCTGCAAATCAACCTTTACGGCGTGGACATCGCCACAGGCAAACGCACGCGAATGGATGCCACAGGGCAAGGCGTGCATTATGGTTTGCTGAGCGAAAGCGGAGCATGGATGGTGGATTGGAGCCAAGCGCCCGACGTGCCCCGCCTCATTGACATCGTGAAAACCGGCTCCGGCACCGCTCAGCGCTACTTCACAGCCCCAAATCCGTGGGAAGGCTACGCCGTGCCCACCTACAAGCAAGGAAGCATTAAAGCCGCCGACGGCAAAACCGACCTCTTCTACCGCATGGTGCTACCGCCCGACTTCGACGCCACGAAGCGATATCCCACCGTGGTGTATGTGTACGGCGGTCCGCACACCCGCAATGTGGAGGCAGGATGGCACTGGAGCAGCCGCAGTTGGGAAACCTATATGGCACAGCGCGGCTATGTGCTCTTCATCCTCGACAACCGCGGCAGTAGTAGGCGCGGCCGCGAATTTGCCCAAGCCAATTTCCGCCAATTAGGCAAAACAGAGATAGCCGACCAAATGGAAGGCGTGGCATTTTTGCGCACGCAGCCCTACGTGGATACCACCCGCTTGGGCGTGCACGGGTGGAGTTTTGGCGGCTTTATGACCATCAGCCTGATGACCCGTTACCCCGACGTGTTTAAGGTGGGTGTGGCAGGCGGCCCGGTGATAGACTGGCGGATGTATGAGGTGATGTACACCGAGCGCTATATGAGTACGCCCGCGCTCAACCCCGAGGGCTACGAACGAGCCAGCCTCATCCCACAAGCGAAAAACCTGAAAGGGAGGTTGCAAATCATTCACGGCCTCAACGACCCCGTGGTGGTGCCCCAACAATCGTACGCCTTCCTAAAGGCATGCATCGCCGCCGGCACGCAACCCGACTTCTACGTGTATCCCGGCGAACCACACAATATGCGCGGCCACCAGAGCGTGCACCTTCACGAGCGCATCACCCGCTATTT
>SFWW01000052.1 GCA_004559845.1 bacterium | reverse complement strand
GGTTCCGGCAGGAGTGGCGCTTTGCTTTTGAGTGTAGGCAATCGTTTTGTTCACATTCACTTGATTCACCGTATAGGCTTCCACGCCCGAAGCGTCCCAATCCACGGGATGGGCGATGCAGATGGCTTCGGCAGAGTTGTTGCTGCTGAAGTAAGCATTGAGGCGGTCGATGGGTAAATCGGAATCGGCGCCAAATGCGGTCCAATTGTTGATTTTGCTCTTATAGGAAGCATAGTGTGCCCAATTCACATAGCATTTGAAGCCGGTGTTGTTGGCGCCATAGAACGCATCGCTGAATGTGGGAACGGAATTGCTGAGCAACACCAATTCATTGAGATTGCGTGCGTTCACGAATGCGTATTTACCGATTTCGGTGCAAGTGGCGGGGATTTCCATCGAAGTCAATCCCGAGCCGTAGAACGAGTAGGCACCTATGCGTTCAATCAGCGGATTGTTTCGCACAGTTACATTTAATTTAGAAGCACCGTAGAAGAGGCTGTCGCCAAATTCGGTGATGAGGTATTTTTGATTGTTGAAGTCTTCGTAGCGGTCAACGGTAAATCCGGTAACACCGCTCGAAACGATGTAGGGGTGATACACATATTTCGCCTTGCCGGCATAGCTCACGCCGTCCACTACCAGCGGAGTGGGGTCGGTAACGGTGACGTGGTAGATGGTGCTGATTTTGTCTTGGTAGGTGAAATCGTAGGCACCGGCTTTCACATTGAGTGTGCCCCATTTGCTATTGTTTTTGTATTGCTGCACCTGCCCGGTGGGCACATAGAGTGTGCAGGAAGTGGGGATACCGGTCAGCTCCCACGATTCAGAGGCTGCCGACTGCGCATTATTGAGCACGATTTCAGTGAGTTGCTTGTTGCCCTTCAGCGCATCATAGCCAAGATTGGTGACCGATGAAGGAATTTTGATAGCCGGAATTTTATTGCCTACAAACGAGGAAGTTTGCACATATTTAATGCCGTAGGGCAGCTCGAGTCGGTTTTCAATTCCGCAATTATAGAAAGCGTAGGAACCGATTTTTTGGAGATTTTTGTTGAGCGTGAGCCCGGTGATATAGGGTTGGTTGTTGAATGCCATATTGCCAATGGATTTAATATTCTCACCCAATGCCACTGTGAGCGGATACGACATCGTTTCGTAAATCACCTTACCATCGATTTCGGTCACGGCATAAGTCTTTGAATCGTGCGACACGGAGGCAGGAATCTTCAGTGTGGCAGCTTCGGTGGGTGCTTGTTGGCTGGTGAGCTTCATTGTGCCATCGTAGGAGGTGCCATTGATGGTGGTGGCAGCGGTGCTTGTGATGGTGAAGCCGGAGCGCACATCATTGAGCAAAGTGCCGGAAACGGTTTCGGTGCACGCTTCAGGCACATCGTAAGAGCCATCTTGGATATTGACACAGTTTTTCCAAAAGGCGGCAGATTTGTAATTGCTCACAAATCCGTAGGGCACATAGAGGTTAGCCGGAGTGGCGGGGAAGAGCGTGATAGTGGGCGGAGTGGTGATATTGATGAATATACGTTGCAAACCGGAGGCATTTCCAAATGCTTCCGCATCAAATTCAGACACCGAGCCCGGAATCTTCACTTCCTGCAAAGCAGCATTAAACAAATATTTTTTTAATTTTAGCACCCCGTAAGGAATATGGATGGTTTTCAAATTGGTGCAAAAAGCAAATGCATAACTATCAATGACGGTTACTTGAGAAGGGAACATGTATTCGTAGAACGCGGCATAAGGGAATGCGGCAGGGCAGCACAATAAATTCCATTCACCATCTCCTAAACTCTTATACAATACCCCGGACGAGGATTTAAAACACTGATGATTCGCTTCTACTGATATAGCGCTCAAATTCGGGCATTTATTGAAAGCCAAATAGCCAATATAATTTACACTCTTGGGAATGGTTATCGACGAGATTGGGACATTTTCAAAAGCATACAATTCTATGTGACCCACAGTGGAACCTAAATTCACGGAAGTAAGGTTTGTACATCCCGAAAATGTATAGCAGTCAATCGTTGTTAGATTCGTGGCGTTGGAGAAGTCGAAGGATTTAATCTGGGTTTGGTCTTTACATGACCGAAATCCTGTGGCTACCAACTTGTAGGAGTATACCGAATGGGTGTAGGTGGCTTGGGGCGCGAATGCACCGGTGGAGTTGCCAAACACACCTACCAACTTCACTTCGCCCGGCACACCCTTTGAGGGCGCCTTAGTGACACACATGGCAAACGAATCGTCGGTGGAAAAGTCGTAGGCACTCGATGATAATTCAATGGTAGCAAACTTTGAATACTGGCTCAAATTTTTAAAAGCGGTAACAGTGCGTAAGTCATTGGTTTTCGCTACGCCGAGTGTCATGTCGGAGTTGCTTGGGAAAGCGGAGGCGGAAGTGGTGAAAGTAGCGGGGTCGGCGTTAGCGATGTTCACCTCTTTCAGCGCAGAGCAGCTGGCAAAAGCATTATCGCCGATGGATTGAATGGAGCTTGGAATCCTCACATTCACCAATTTAGAGCACCCTTTAAATGCTTCATTTCCAATGTGGGTGATGCCATAGCCAATGAAGGCTTGCACAATGTTGGTTCTGCCGCTGAACGCCTTGGCATCGATTTGTGTCACGCGATAGGTGACGCCATCGTGGGTAACAGCAGTGGGAATGGAGAGGGAGAGGTTGGGCTGCGTGGAGCCTGCCGTGCTCGGACCAATCACCCACACTTTGGGGTAATCGGTGGAAGCACCATCATCCATCACCAAGTAGTTTAGATACATCTCTGAGAAGATGTCGCCAAAAGCCGCAGAGGCGCAGAACGTAATCAAGGCGAACGCGGCGGATAGAATAATTTTTTTCATAACTCGGTTGCTTTTTTTAATTCACAAAATTCAAGAATGGTCGCCAATTTCGGCAATTTCTATTCCGGGAAAAATTGATTTTGAGTGAATGATTAATGATATTCAGCAAAATTACAAATTTATTCACAATCATACCAAAATCTTCAAACAAATCTTCATTTTTTTCACGGCGAGGTTCATCGCTCCGGCTGCGAGTAGATGATGAGCCTCGAGAGGGTCGGTCTTGTGGTCATGCCCTGAAAAACCCCTGAAAAAAATCGGCGAGGTGTGTGCAGATTTTGAAGATATTTTGTAAATTTGTAAATTCATAGTGTGGCGCTTTTGCCAAAGGTGCAGAAGTGGCGCATTTTTAAGAGTAAAGCAAACTTTATAATTCATCATCGTATGCAATCAGATAGCCTCATCATTATCCCTACCTACAACGAGAAGGAAAATATTAGCAAAATCATCAATGTGGTGACCCACATGCCTGAGCATCAATTCGATGTGCTGGTAATCGATGATAATAGCCCCGACGGCACCGCTGCCATTGTGGAGGGCATTATGGAAGAAATGCCCGGACGCGTCCATTTGGTGAAACGTGCCGGCAAACTCGGGCTCGGCACTGCCTACATAGCCGGATTTAAGTGGGCACTCGAGCACGATTATCAATACATTATTGAAATGGATGCCGACTTCTCCCACCGCCCGGAAGATTTGATTCCGCTGCAGCGCGCTTGTGCGGAAGAGGGCGCCGATGTGTCGATTGGCTCGCGCTACATCAATGGCGTGAATGTGGTGAATTGGCCTATGGGGCGCGTGTTGATGAGTTATTTCGCCTCAAAATATGTGCGCCTCGTTACCGGCATGAAGGTGCACGACACCACAGCCGGATTTGTGTGCTATCGCCGCGAGGTGCTTGAGGCAATGGACCTGGATTTGATAGAATTTAAAGGCTATGCTTTCCAAATAGAAATGAAATTCACCGCCTATTGCATGGGTTTCAACATCAAGGAAGTGTCGATTATTTTCGTGAACCGTGTGCTGGGCACCAGCAAAATGAGCGGCGGCATTTTCAGCGAGGCTTTGCTTGGCGTGGTGAAGCTCAAATGGAGTTCGTGGTTCAATAAGAAAAAATTTCAGCGCCGCAAATAATTTGCTGTAATCACTGCAATGGTTCTTCCTCACCGGACCCATTGGGAGTAGATGTAGAATGCGTATGAAAACGATTCTTTACAATGGCATCGTTGTGAACGACGGCAAGCGATTTGCCGGCTATGTGGTGATTGCTGACGCTCTCATCGAAGAAGTGGGTGTGGGCGTTGCTTCGTTATCACTTTTGCAGCAATGCGCAGTGCGCTACGATGTGGACGGTGCATTCATTTTGCCCGGCGTGATAGATGGGCATGTGCATTTCCGTGAGCCGGGACTCACCCACAAAGCCGATATCGCCGGCGAAAGTCGTGTGGCGGCGGCAGGGGGCGTGACCTCTGTGATGGATATGCCCAACTGCAAGCCTGCCACCACCACCATCCGCGATTTAGAAGCGAAATTTGCCATTGCGCAACAATCGTCGATGGTGAATTTCAGTGCCTACATAGGAGCCACCAACGATAATTTGGAGGAAATCCGCCGCGTGGATTTCTCGCGAGTGTGTGGCATCAAAGTGTTTATGGGTTCTTCCACCGGCGGTATGCTTTTAGGCGATGGCGAAGCATTGCGCCGCGTGTTTTCCGAATTTGGCACGATTGTTGCTGTTCATAGCGAAGACGAAGCCATCATCAATGCTAATAAAAGTCGCTTTTTGAGCGAAATGGGCAATCCCGACGATTTGCCATTAGGCTACCACAGCCGCATCCGCTCGCATGAGGCTTGCTTAACGTCGACACGCAAGGCTGTGGATTTGGCGCGCCACTACGGCACGCGCCTCCACATTCTCCACATTTCCACTGCCGGCGAATTGGCGTTGCTCGATAGCTGTCCGCTATCGCAAAAGCATATCACAGCCGAGGCGTGTGTGGCGCATCTGCTTTTCACTGAGGCAGATGGCGCTCGTTTGGGCGCCCGCATCAAATGCAATCCGGCGGTGAAAACGCCCGCCGACCGCTTAGCCCTCCGCGAGGCTTTGCGCACCGGGCTCATCGATGTGGTGAGCACCGACCATGCGCCGCATTTGCTTTCCGAAAAGCAAGGGGGCTGCTTGAAGGCGGCTTCGGGAATGCCGATGGTGCAATTTTCGCTCGTGGCGATGCTGGAATTGGCGCATCAAGGGGTGTGCAGCACCGAATTGGTGGTCGAAAAAATGTGCCATGCGCCAGCCTTGCTCTATCGCATCAAGGGCAGGGGCTTTTTGCGCAAAGGCTATCAAGCCGATATCGCTGTGGTGAAGCGCCTTTCGGAGCCTCACATCATCTCCGATGCCGATGTGCGTTCGCGCTGTGCATGGACGCCGCTCACGGGTTTCGCCACCCACTATCAAGTGGCAATGACGTGGGTGAATGGCAAGTTGGCTTACCATCAAGGTGAACTGCACGAAGAGGTGAGAGGCGAGCGTCTCTGCTTTGATGTTTAATTTATGAATTTTCAAATTTTTTCAAGAAAATGGAATATGCTCAACAGCCGTCGCAAACGCCGGGTTTGACTTCCCGCCAGGTGGAGGAAAGTCGGCAAAAGCACGGTAGCAATGTGCTCACGCCGCCTCAGCGCACGCCGGCGTGGAAACAATTTTTGCAAACTTTCAACGACCCGCTCATTATCATTCTGCTGGTGGCATTCGCCCTTTCGGTGGGCATAGCCATCTACGAATTGTACTATTTGCCGAGCAAGGGATGGGAATCGCTCTTGGAGCCCTTGGGCATTTTTTGCGCCATTGTGCTTGCCACTTTGGTGGGATTTTTGGTGGAATATAATGCCAACAGAAAATTTGATGTGCTCAATAAAATCAGCGACGATGTGCCGGTGAAGGTGGTGCGCAACATGACGCTCAGCGAGGCACGCCGCCGGGGCGCCATTATGCAGGTGCCGCGCCGCGACATTGTGGTGGGCGACATCGTGCTGGTGGAATCGGGCGAAAAAATCCCTGCCGATGGCGAATTGATTGAGAGCATTTCGCTGGGCGTGGACGAAAGTTCGTTTACCGGCGAATCGAAAATATGCCACAAATCGGCTGACGCTTCTGCTGCCGACCCCACCTCGCCCTATCCCTCCAATATGCTGCTGCGTGGCTCGAGTGTGCGCGAGGGCCAAGGTGTGATGCGTGTGACGGCGGTGGGCGACAACACGGAATACGGTCGGGTGTATAAGGATGCCGGAATTGAGCACGACAACGAAACTCCGCTCATGAAGCAATTTGCCAAATTGGGCAAACTCATTGCTCGATGCAGTTTTGTGGTGGGCGCTGCCATTGTGGTAGGGCGCTTCTTGGTGTATGGCATTGCCGAAAATTGGAGTTTCGAACTTTTGCCCACCTTAGAATATTTCACCGAAACGGTGATGCTTGCCGTCACGCTCATCGTGGTGAGTGTGCCGGAGGGTTTGCCGATGAGCGTAACGCTTTCGTTGGCGCTGAGCATGCACCGCATGCTGCAAAACCAAAACTTGGTGCGCAAAATCCACGCTTGCGAAACCATGGGCGCTGCCACGGTGATTTGCACCGACAAAACCGGTACGCTCACCCAAAATCAAATGCGGGTGCACGAAGCACAGTTTTATGCGCTTCCGTCAGCCGATAGCATCGCCTCTACGCCGCAAGGCGAAATCGTGGCGTATGCCATAGCCTGCAATTCTACGGCTTACCTCGACTATAGCCATACCGAGAAGGTGCAAACCATCGGCAATCCCACCGAGGGCGCACTGCTGATGTGGCTGACGCAATGTGGCGTGGATTATGCCGCGCTGCGCGAGAATTGCAAGGTGGAAGCTCAATTGCCGTTCTCCACCGAAAATAAGTATATGGCTACCGTGATTTCCGCCGAGCCATTCGCCGGTCGACGTCTGCTGCTGGTGAAAGGTGCCAGCGAAATTTTGAGCACTTTCTGCGCTCAGGTGGATGGCGATGTGGCTTTCGATGCGATTTTTGCTCAATTGCAAACATGGCAAAATAAGGCGATGCGCACCTTGGGATTTGCCTATCGATGGCTCTCTGCCGATGAACCGTGCCCCATTGCCGACGGCAAAGCGCATCTCTCCGGGCTCTCGTTTATGGGCATTGTGGCTATTGCCGACCCCGTGCGTAGCGATGTGCCGGCGGCTATCACCACCTGCCTTAATGCCGGCATTGAGGTGAAAATCGTGACGGGCGACACGCCGGGCACTGCCAAGGAAATCGGTAGGCAAGTGGGGTTGTGGGGTGCCAACGAAGATGAATCGCACCTTATTCTCGGCGAAGAATTTGCCGCTTTGCCTCACGATGAGGCGGCAAAGCGAGCCAAGGAAATCAAAATTATGTCGAGGGCGCGTCCTGCCGATAAAGCCCGATTGGTGAATCTCTTGCAAGAGCAAGATGAGGTGGTGGCGGTCACCGGCGACGGCACCAACGATGCACCGGCGCTCAATGCAGCGCAAGTGGGGCTTTCAATGGGCGATGGCACTGCGGTGGCGAAGGAGGCGAGCGATATCACCATCATCAACAATTCTTTCCATAGCATCACCAAGGCGGTGATGTGGGGACGCTCGCTCTACAAAAATATTCAGCGCTTTATCATATTCCAACTCACCGTGAATGTGGCGGCGTGTGTGCTGGTGGCTGTGGTGTCGTTTCTTAGCGAAAAGCAGCCCGCTCTCACCGTTACCCAAATGCTGTGGGTGAACTTGATTATGGACACTTTTGCGGCATTGGCTTTGGCTTCCCTACCGCCCAGCGAAGGGGTGATGAACGATAAGCCGCGAAACAATAAGGCAAGCATCATCACTCCCGCCATGGCTCGCTTTATCTTGGGTATCGGATTATTTTTTGCCGTCATCATGACGGGCTTGTTTGTGTATATGTTGATTCATAATGTGGGCGGAAATGCGGGTTTAATGACAACGAAGATTTCGATGGAAGAGCGCACCATTTTCTTCACCACTTTCGTGTTTATGCAATTCTGGAATATCTTCAATGCCCGCTCGTTTGGCAGCGGCCACTCTGCCTTCCACAATATGAAAGAAAGCGGTTTGTTTTTCGGTGTGGCTGCCTTGATATTGGTAGGGCAGTTCTTGATTGTGCACTTTGGCGGCTTAATGTTCCAAGTGGCACCTTTGCCTTTCTCCACCCTACTGTGGTGCTTACTCGGCACGATGCCGATTATGCTTATTGGTGAAATTTATCATGCAATTAAAAAATAAATCAATTATGAATAGAAGTAAATTGTTTTTGACGCTGATGGCGCTCTGCCTTTGGGGGGCGATTGTGGCACAATCTTCCGAATCTGCTAAGGCTTCAAAGCCTGCTACCAAGGGCGTTCCCCCCGTGTGCCATTCCAAAATCGGCGATATGGTGCAGTCGGCAAACGGCGATATCACACTGAAGGTGGTGGGCAGAAAATTGAATATGGGAAAGTCTACTTCCGAACTGTCGGACTCCGATATTTATTCGCCGAAGTCGGTACATTTCCACCCCAATGGCAAGAAATATTACATCAATTCGCTGGAGGGATGCCGTACCATGGCGTATGATGCCCGCACCAACAAAAAATTGGCGGTGATTCACCATCGCTTCAATGCCGCGAATGCGCATTTGTGGGCTAAAGAAAGCGGACTTTTCCCCTTTAAGCATTATCATAACAATCTGAACACCTTTTTGGGACGCCCCGTGGAAAGTGCGTTTTCGCACCGCGGGCGCTATTTGTGGATTCCTTACTATCGCCGCAGTTTCGACATCAATGCGCAAGACCCCTCGGCGATTGCCGTAATCGATACGCGGGTGGATACCATCGTGAAGGTGTTTGAAACCGGTCCGCTGCCCAAAATGGTGGCTGCCACCACCAATGGCAAATACCTTGCCGTGACCCACTGGGGCGACAACACGGTGGGCATTCTCGACATTTCGAGTGCAAACCCCAACGATTGGCATTATGTGAAGTGCGTGGCGGTTGACCACCAACTCTCGCTCAATTTTAGCCTTACCTCAAAGGTGAACCGCGACAGCAACAGCGGATACCTGTTGCGCGGCACGGTGTTCACGCCCGACGACCGCTATATGCTGGTGGCTTGTATGGGCGGTGGCGGAGGCATTGCCGTGATTGATATGCAAAAATTGGCGTATGTGGGGCGCCTCACCGGGGTGCACAATGCCCGCCACTTGGTGGTGAAAAACGGCTTTCTTTATGCCAGCCTCAATGCTGCCGGCATCGTGCAGCGCTTGCCCATTGCCAAGGTGGTGGAGGCTATTAAGGCGATGAAGGGTAAGGCACAACCCATCAGCGGATGGGAAACTTGCAAGGTGGGCGGCGGTGCGCGCACCATCTCGCTTTCGCCAAGCGGCAATTATGCCTTTGCTGCGTGCAATAGCGCGAGCCAACTCTGTGTGGTCGACACGCGCACCATGAAGCAGGTGGCAGCCATCACCATCGATTCCTATCCCGTGGGGCTCGACATTTCTGCCGACGGCAAATTTGTGGTGCTCACATCTCAAGGGCGTAAGGGCTTTGGCGGCAATGCTGTCAACCTGGTGGAAGTTTCCTACAAAACCCCCGAACCCACCAATGCCCTCGTCGACGAACAAAAAGAAGAAGCGGCTGCAAAACTTGCTGAACAAAAACAGCAGCAAGCCCAAGAGGGCACCAAGCCTAATTGGTGGATTATCGGTTTTGTAGCAGGGTTTGTGGTAGCAACTGTGGTGCTCTAATAGCACCGCTATGGGTAATGGCTGCCGTGTGTGTGGCTCTGTTGCCGATGGCTTCATGTGGCGGAGTTCCTCAGCGCCCACAATCCGATTCAATCGATATGGTCGACTCCCTTGCTTCCGCCGACACCATCACCGCTACCGACACCGCGCTCGTCGAAGTGGCTGATTCTTCCGTGGTGGCAGCCGATTCGTTGGCAGCTGATTCGTTCAAGCCAGTATCTTCTCATGCGTACCACTCAGTTGCCGGCCGGGAGCAATCATGCGAAGCCGATACCGACAATATCGTTGATGAAGTGATACACGGTAATCCCAATTTACATCACCATCAGGGGCAAGGCAAAATCTTGGTGTTCTTGTTTTTGGCTGTGTTTTTGGTCTTCCTGTCCGGCTTGCCGCTGCTTATCT
>SFWW01000051.1 GCA_004559845.1 bacterium | reverse complement strand
CCCCATGGGCAAAGCCCTCGACTATGCCTACAAACTATGGCCGCGCCTGCGCCGCTATGCCGACAACGGCATCTATCAAATCGACAACAATGCCGTAGATCGCAACCAACGCCCCACGGTAATGGGCCGCAAAAACTACCTCTTCAGCAAAAACGACAAAGGCGCCGTTGACAACGCCATATTCTACACCCTGATCGAAAGCTGCGACATAGTCGGCATTAACCCGCTGGAGTGGCTCACCCATGTGCTCAACAACCTACACAACGACACCCCACCCGAGCAAATCAAGCAACTACTACCATACTACTACAAAAAATCTCACGAATAACCCTCGTGAGATTTATTTTCAATTAAGTCCAACGGCTTATTTCGGATGCTTACGACTAGGGGGCATGGTGTACACCTTGTCGTATCTGGTTTGTAAGTCCAGACCGCTATGCATCCTCTTCCGTCGTCTGTTCATCGGATCCTTTCGGATGCCAAACGGAGAGGTGACATGTAAAGTCCTGAGTGGATAGGCCACCATGGGCATGTAGGCACGCAGGCTATCGCTGGGCGGTTTCATAATCCGTTGAGCCCGGGACAATCCCTTCACGTATTGCCTCGGGGGGTGGCTTCGGGGATTTTTGCGGGGCGGGGATAATGGCTTGGTTTGTTGGCGTCTTTTCTTTTGAGGGGATGGGTTACAATTTTCCGCCCAATTTTAGGTAGAGTGCCAGCACGGTGTAGAAGTCTTGGATTTGTTCTTCGGAGAATTTTTTTACGTGGCTGAAGCCGTCGGCGCCGATAAACACTACCCTTGCCCATGAGGCGTGGGAAATGGCGTAAATGAGGTCTTTGTCGGCTGCGGTGAGGGCGTCGTCAACGGTTTCCCAATACATTCGCGGTCCGTCTTTGCCTTTTTTCACTTTGGAAGAAGGGGTGAAGAAATAGTCGAACCCATTCACCACGAATCTAATTTTTTCAATGTTGAGCGGGTCGTCGGCGTAGTATTGAGCGTGGAATCGCAGTTGCTGGGGTTTGCCGTCAACGAGGTGGAAGTAGAAAAACATGTCATTGTTGGTCACTTCCATGGTCACATTTTTGGGCATCACTCTGTCGGGGTTCGTGTCCAGTGCCTTCATCAAATCGGCTTTTGATTCCGTGATGGGCTCGTCGATCCACACCAGCGGTTGCGGGCCATAGTGAAGGTCGTCGATGGAGTATTCAATTGCCAAGAGCGAATCGAGCTGGGCTTGGAGTGCCGCTTTCCGTGCTTCGCGAGCTTTTTGTTCGGCTTCAAATTCCGGGTCGTTTTCCGCCTTCATTTGCAGATATTTTTCGATGCGCTGTTGTTTTTCCTTTTCTTCTTGAAGTCGTTTTTGTTCTTTTTTCGACATTTTTTTCGGCTTTTCCTCTTTCGGCTCCAAGTAATAGGTAGTGAGGTCGGTGGAGTCCACCACTATCACAGCCGGCTTTTTGTGGAGTCGGCGCACCGGCATTTTGGAGCGCCAATCCTCTTGCGAGCTTTGCGCAAAGCAAGGAATGGAAAGAGAGAGCAAAAGCGAAATGAATATGTAGCGTAGAAAAAGAGGAGATTTCATAGATAATCGTTTGTTATTTATTCCGTTCTGCAAAATTAATACATTTTCCCAACCCACGCAAATCCCCCACTGCCACGGGCAGCACACCACCGCCACGAGCAGCCAATCCTTTGAAGCATATTTGCCAATTTGAATACGTATTCTCTTATTGTTTGAAACGCAACGTACCGGGCTGGGATTTTTTATTTGGATAATTGGGGGCGGTGCGCTAACTTTGTAGTGAAATTTTTTACACAATTCTATTTTTTTATGGCAAAAATCGGTTCTTTCGGTACGGAAATCGGTAGCAAGGCAATGCTTCTTGGCAGTGGCGAACTGGGCAAGGAGGTGGCTATCGAGTTGGTGAGATTAGGTGTGGAAGTGGTGGCGTGCGACCGCTATGAGGGCGCTCCGGCTATGCAGGTGGCGCAAAGTAGTGTGGCGCTGAATATGCTGGATGGTGAGGCGCTTCGTGGTGCGATTGAGGCGTGCAAGCCCGACCATATTATCCCTGAGGTGGAGGCTATTGCCACGCCCACTTTGGTGGAATTGGAGAAGGAGGGCTACCACGTTACGCCCACTGCTAATGCCGCTTTGCTGACGATGAATCGCGAGGGAATTCGCCGCTTGGCGGCAGAAACCTTGGGTGTTGCCACTTCGGCTTATCGCTTTGCTTCCACAAAGGAGGAATTTTTGGAAGCGGTGCACGAGGTGGGTATTCCGTGTGTGGTGAAGCCCATTATGAGTTCGTCGGGCCACGGACAAAGTGTGGTGAAATCGGAAGCCGATGTGGAGCGCGCTTGGACTATTTCGCAAGAAGGCGGTCGCGCCGGTGCGGGTCGTGTGATTGTGGAGGGCTTTGTGGATTTTGACTACGAAATTACGTTGCTCACGGTTCGCAATGTGGCAGGCACGCAATTTTGCCAACCTGTTGGCCATATTCAGCAAGATGGCGACTACCGCTACTCGTGGCAGCCGCAAGCCATGTCGACTGTGGCAATTGCTAAAGCGCAAGAAATTGCCAAGAAGGTGACTGATGCCCTTGGCGGCTACGGCATTTTCGGCGTGGAGATGTTTATTAAGGGCGATGATGTGATTTTTAGCGAGGTGTCGCCCCGTCCACACGACACGGGTATGGTGACGATGATTTCGCAGGATATGAGCGAATTTGCCTTGCATGCTCGCGCTTTGATGGGGCTGCCTGTGCCGGCTATTCGTTTCTACGGTCCGTCGGCAAGTAAGGCGATTGTGGTGGAAGGCAACACCAATCGCGTGGAATTTGGCAATCTGGAAAAAGTGCTTGAAGAGCCGGGTGTGGATATCCGCATTTTCGGCAAACCTGAGGTGCGAGGTCACCGCCGATTAGGTGTGATTCTTGCCACTGCCGATAGTGTGGAGGAAGCCATCGCTAAATGCGACCGTGCCTACGCCAAACTTGAAATCAAAGTGCTGCCGGAGGAAAAATGAATTTTTGGAAGAATTCTATTTGGAAGTTAAGAAGTTAAGGAAGTTAAGAAGTTAAGAAGTTAAGACGAATGTCATGTTGGTTCTTTTTTCGACTTACTTCCCTGTTCCATGTTTCCTTCTTTAGGCATTTGAGGATATAGCGAGAGGGCTGACCGCTGGAAAAATGGTCAGCCCTCTCGGCTATTATGGGAGGATGGCAATGGATTTATTTTGCTATGCAGGATTCGATTTTTTGGGTGAGTTTTTCGCCTTGCAAGCCGCGCGAAATGATGCGACCTTCGGGGTCGAAAATAATGATGTGGGGAATGCCCATGATGCCGTATTTTTCGGTGGGTTCACTGATTTTTTTGTTGCCAATCATCACGGGCCAAGGAATATTGAGTTGCTGAATGGCTTTGTGGGTGTCGGCAGGCGCGTCCCAAACGGCTACGCCCAGGAAGGTCATTCCTTTGCCGTTGTATTTGTCATACATTTTTTTGATGTTGGGAATTTCTCTGCGGCAGGGTCCGCACCAACTTGCCCAAAAGTCGACCACGGTGTAGGAGCCTTTGCCCACATAGTCGCTCAATTTCACGGTAGAGCCATCTTCTTGCACCACTTCAAAATCGGTATACATTAATCCTTCTGCGGTGAGCGCTTGCGCTTTGGCATTAGCCACGGCGCTTTTCACGCGCTTCTTTTCCAAGTAGGAAGTGGGCACGATTTTCAATTCTTCTTCGAGTTTTGCCAAGTCCATTGAAGTGTACATCAAATAGTTGAAGAACGCCCAGGGACCCACTCCATTGTTTTTATTATCGGTGTAGGCTTGATAGAATACTTTTGCCACTTCCGGTTCGGTGGTGCAAGCATTGAGCAGGGTGTCTAATCGATTCACATAATCGTTGAGCGGTGCACCCGAAGCCACTTTCTTTGCCCAGTCCACGGCTATTTCACCGTCTTCCACCACCATGCCACAGCGTGCGCCATCAATGATGAGGCGGGCGAAAAACGATTCTTCTATTTTTCCTTTAATCACACAGCGCTTGCCGTGTACGGTGCCTGTGGCAATGGTGTCGCCGGTGTCGTAGGAAGTGAGGTAGGCGGTGGCATTATTGAGCGTCACATCTGGAAATCCTACCGTGATTTTGAAGCCCCCGGCCCAAGAGCAAAATGCTAATGTGGTGGCAAACAATGCAAATAATACAGTTTTTTTCATCATGCTGAATGTTGTTATCAATTTATTTTTTCTGACCACGAAGTTACAAATTTTATTTTGTTTTCTCAAACATTCTGCCTGGCCAGGCATAAAAAAGGCTTGAAACACTGCCGATGCTTCAAGCCTTTTTTAATGGA
This sequence comes from bacterium, assembly GCA_004559845.1. Taxonomy (GTDB): domain Bacteria; phylum Bacteroidota; class Bacteroidia; order Bacteroidales; family Muribaculaceae; genus Sodaliphilus. Next base: position 8,011 of record SFWW01000051.1, on the reverse strand, counting down.
AAAGTGAAGAGCAATTACTCCACAATCGATTGATAAAGAATGGATTGAATATTGGTGCGTGCGCTCACTCTTCCAAAGTTGGGATTGTCGCGCGTGGGCGACACGCGGTTGCTCAAGAAGATGTAAATCATATCGGTTTTCGGGTCCACCCAGTAGCAGGTGCCGGTGAATCCGGTGTGGCCCACCGTTTCGGGGCTTGCTTCGGCGCAAGTGCTCGACCATTCGGGTTTTTCCAACCTGGGCTTGTCGAAGCCCAAACCGCGGTGCGAATTGGGGCTCTTGGCATTGAGGAAGGTTTCCACCGTGGAGAGCTTCAGGTAGCGGTCGCCACCGTAGGTGCCGCCATTGAGCCACATTTGGAAGAGTTTGCAAAGATCGTTGGCATTGGAAAACAATCCCGCATTGCCTTGCACGCCTCCCGAGAAGGCAGCCAGCTCATCGTGCACATAGCCATGGATGTGCTGGCGGCGCAGGTAGGTGTCCACTTCGGTGTAGGCAATTTGATGTTGCGCAAATCGCTCAAGCGGGCGATACATGGTGTGGAAAGCCCCAAGCGGTGCAAAAATTTGATTTTGCACAAAGGTGTTGAGCGGCTGCTTATTGATGATTTCCACTGCATTGGCAAGCAAGCTGAAATTGAGGCAACTGTAAAGATACTTCTTTTCGCCCAACTTCGAGGCATAGATGCGTGCCATAATGGAATCGTAGGTGGCTTTGCTGCCCCACAGTCCTTCGGCAATGGGTAAATTAAACGCATCGGTTTTTTGGCGTGAAAGAATGTCGGTGCGGAGTTTGGCGCGTTTATGTCCGTAGGCATTCTTCATGATGTAGATGGTGTTGACCTCGTTGGGCGCAGGAGCGATGAGCTGACCGTTGTAGGTTTTGGGGTCAAACATCATGTTCCACATATTTAGCGATGCCGGCATTCCGGTTTCGTGGTAGAGCAATTCGCGGAAAGTGATATTCTTTTTGTCATCGGTTTTTAGTCCGGGAATCACATTCGAAGCGGGTTCGTCGAGCTTGATTTTGCCCTCATCGTACACCTTCATCACGGCGCTCAAAGTGCCGGTGGCTTTTGATACGGAAGCCAAGCCAAAGAGGGTGTTGTCGGTCACGGGGATGCCCACGCCGAAGGCAATTTCGCCATAAGCGCGTTTGCACACCACCTTGCCATGGCGTGCCACCACCACTTGACAGCCCGGAAATGCCTTTTGCTGCACTCCATAGTGGCACACAGAGTCGATTTTTGCCAATAAATCGCCACGGAATCCCACTTCTTCAGGAATGGTGTAGCCCAATCGGGTGGCTTCGTAGCAAACGCCGGTGCCCGCTTTCAGCGTTTGATTTCCCGCCTTCATATCCACCGGGAGCACGCCTTTAGCGCCATTACCGCCGAAAATGGTTTGTGCCATATAGTCTTCGTCGGTGGTGGTGCCGTTGTAAGATAGCAGCGATGCTTTCACCTTGTCGTTGCCGAGCAAATCGCCCACCAGGTCTAATTTCTCGGGATGGCACATCGAAGCCACCACCACGTCGGCATTCACGTCGGAAAGTTGGCGAGCCGCGCTGAGGTAGGTTTCGTCGGGTTTTGCCACACAAATAATCACGGTGTTGAACTTGCCATTGGCAATGGCTTGCTCAATGGTTTGCACCGAGCCTGAGCGAGGGTAGTCGAACACTTTAGTTTCGGCATAATCGCCGCATCGGCGTGCAAAGAGGCTCTTTTCGCCATTTTCGTTACCTATCACCACCACGGCAATTTTCCTTTGGTCGAGATTTTTTAGTGGCAGAATATTATTGGATGCCTTTACCACAGTGATTGATGCTGCCGTGAGTTTGCGCTGAAGCACCTTCGCTTCGGGTGCATTCACATCTTGCACAATGTGGTTGAGGTTGATTTCCTGTTTTTGGTTCAAGCCCAGTGCATATTTGTAGCGCAAAATTTTCTTCACCCTGGCATCAATATCTTTCTGCTTGATTTTTTTCTCAGCCACGGCTTGCTTGATGGCGGCAATTTCTTTTGCCACATCGTTGGGCATAAGCAGAATATCGTTGCCGGCAAGAAAAGCGTTCACACACACCGAGCCATCCACCTCTTTGGCGCCTTCCATACCCAAGGCATCGGTAAAGATGAGCCCATTGAAGTGCATCTTTTTTTGTAGCAACCGGGTGACATACGTTTTCGACATGGTGCCCGGAATGCGTTGCTTTTCGATAGCCGGCACATAGAGGTGTCCGGTCAGACATCCGCCCAGCCCGGCATCAATGTATTTTTGGAACGGCGCAAGGTCGTAGTTCAGCAATTCATCCATCGATTTGTCAACGATTGGCAATTCGAGGTGAGAATCGGCAGTGGTGCTGCCATGACCCGGGAAATGCTTCATTACCGAGAGCACGCCACCGTCTTCCATACCGCGAGCAAAGGCGATGCCATGGTTGCTCACCAAAGTGGGATTCGACCCGAATGCACGTGTGCCGAGCACGGTGTGCGGGCGATCGATAACGTCGAGCACCGGAGCAAAATTCACATGGATGCCCATTCTGCGACATTCGCGTGCCACTTCTTTGCCATATTCGTAGAACACCCGGTCGTCGTTGATAGCGCCCAGAAAGAGATTTCTCGGAAATTTCGGTGCATCTTCCAAGCGCATCGAGAGTCCCCATTCTGCATCCAAGGTAATCATCAGCGGCACATTTGCCAGCGATTGGGCATAGTTGGTGAGTTTGGCTTGGGTTTTGATATCATTTTCATGATAAATCAATCCGCCCACCTTGTAATCACCCACCAATTTTTTGACTGCTTGTTCGGCAAATTTGTCTCTCGGACTCACAGCCACCACCATGAGCTGTGCAATTTTCTCATCATCGGAAAGGGATTGGAAGGTGGTGTTCACCCATTTTTCCATTTCCTTTTGGTCAACCTTATTAAGGATGTGTGGTCGACGCTTTGCTCCAAAAGCCTGTGGCATTGCCAGAAGCAATGCCACAAGCACAACACTTAGTTTTAGTTTCGTCATGATTCAATCATCAATGGTTTCACTCTTGTTGAATATTTATTGAGTAAAAAAAGTTAATAGGCTTAGAAGATGTGCTACCGATGTATCATTTTTTGATGAACCTCGGTTTTTCGTCTGCAGAGATTTTCTTGCCCTGCTTAGAAAGATTTTTCACATAGTTCAAGATGTGTTCGCCGTAGGGTTCGGTGTCGGTGAAAAGCACTGTTCCTTTGCTGAGCACGCCCATTCCGTCGCCGCCGTTTACCAAGAAGTTGATGGTGCCCACCTTATAGGTTTGTTCGGGTTTGATATCTTTGCCATTGAGTTTGGCGCTCAATACTTTGCCGTTGGCTCCATAGGTTACCTTCACTTCTTTGCTCACGGAATCGCCGCCTCTACCCACCATTATTCTAATGGCTTCAAGCAAGTCTTTGCCTTTGAGGTTGAGCACCATAAAGCGGTTGTCGAAGGGGAAAGTGGTGCTAATCAATCCTTCCGACACGGTGCCCTTAGGCATATCGTTGCGAATACCGCCTTTGTTCATAATCGTCAGGTCGATTTTGTTGCCATAGAGCGATGTAATGATTTCTTCCACCACGTCGGAGAGCCAATTTTGATAAGCATAGCTATCGAGCTTCATATCCTTGGTGTTTTCGGCAATAGGCGTATTCATAATAGAATCCACCGAATGCTTGTAGGGGGTGAGCCATTTTTCAAAGGCAGAATATTGCTTGGCAGCTTCGTCGTAGTCAGCATTTACCTTAATGTGACGGTACTCCACTTCTCCGGTTTCGAGGTTGAGGTCGTACACGCCCACCAGTTTACCATATTTTCCGCATTGGCCAATCACCACCGGTTTGCCATCAGCATTTTTCACGAGTGATTGGGCAGAGCCGGGCTTAATTTCCGAGTGGGTGTGGCCGCCAATCACCAAGTCGATATAGTGGCTCTTGGTCACCAAAAGAGAATCGCAAGGTTCGCCTTCAATTTCTGCAAAATAGCCGATGTGCGACACCATCACCACATAATCCACTTTTTGCACTTCTTTCAAATATTTGGCAGTGGGGTCGGCAATGGCTTCGCCGTTTTGGTGGACGAGCCCAACGTAGTTCTCTTTCGACACCATATTTTTGGGGTTCACGTTGATTCCCATAAAAGCCACGCGCTTGCCGCCAAAGGTTTTAATCATGTAGGGCAACACGCCTTTCACCGGAGTGGCGCTGAAGTCGTAGTTGGTCGACACCACCGGTGTGTTGAGCTTATTCACGTATTGAGAGAGAATATTTAAGCCGTTGTCAAATTCATGATTACCGAAGGTCACCATATCGTAGCCTATGCTATCAATTGCTGCAAACTCCACTTCGCCTTTGAAGAGTGAAAAATAGAGTGTGCCCTGCACGCCATCACCACCATGGATAATCATCGTATTTTTGTTCTCTCTGCGAATTTGGTCGTAGATGGCACGTCGGCGAAGCAAACCACCTTTATTGTCGGCTGCCGGAGTGATTTGACTATGGGTATCGTTTACTGCGGCAATCACCAAGTGCTCAGCTTTTGGCGCCGGAATGGATAGTGCCACCAGCAAAGCAAGCAATAAAAACTTATTAAAAACTGTCATAATTAATTGTTGAATGGTTTTTGAAAAATAGTTATTTCTATACACCCACAAATTTACAAAAAATCATCCAACTCCCCATACTCCCTTGCGTAATTTATTTTTTTTAACAAACTCAAATGCCAACTCACAGCTCACACCGATTTCATAGATTTGCATCCATTTCTGAGCTTTTTTTTGTGGATGTGGGATAGCCCCTCTTACTGCGATGGATTCTATAGGGTGGATGGATGATAGAATTATGTGGGGAATAGCCACAACCGCTCTGCTGCGAGGCTCTATTTCGCTGGCTTTGGCTTCAAGCTGCGCCTCGCTTGCATTGACCATGACCGCTCTTCTCGGAAGCTCACTGTTTTGCTTTGGTTGACTCTAAGTGGTTGTGTATGAAAGTTTTTTGGTAACGATATACTTGTTGGCTATATCTTTAAGAAATTACCCTCGAATTAGCCCGTGATGGGTACATCGGGGGTTCTTTGTAAAGTTACAAAATATCTATAATATTGACAAACAATCAGTTGCCTATTAAATGAATATCCCTAATTAATTCAATTTATCTTCTCGTATTATCTTCTGTTGTGCCTTGCCTGCCAGAACGAGAATCTTCTTCCCGCCTCTGTAGATGTGCAACTGTCTGCTTCGTACCACTGCCGTCAAGGTCTCATCATCCTGCATAGCTTGCCATATCGGATAATACACACCTTCTGGTTCAAACAGTGTTATCTCCATATACGACCTCTTGCCGTCTATATAGTCGGCATAGAGGATTTCTTCGCTTCGACCTTTAAGAACATGGCATTTGCCGCATATCTCGCAATTATGCAGACATCTCCATTCATTCAAGACGTAATCCAAACGCTCTTCTCGTGTGGATGATTCAATATTCGGTGCGGTCATTATTATCCATATCAGAAAGTTATCTGTTCTTACGCAATCCCAAGCAGTTCTATCTCGAAAATGAGAGTGGAACCTCCTGGTATGCCTGGTTGCGAAAACTTGCCATAACCCATTTCGGCTGGGATATATACCTCCCATTTGTCGCCTACACACATCTGCTGCATAGCGATGATCCATCCTTCAATGAGGTCGCAGAGACGGATAGCCAAGGGTGCACCTCCACGGCTGCTGTCAAACTGCTTGCCGTCGATGGTACGGCCTGTGTAATGGGCAGTGACAATGCTTCGAGGCGTAGGATGCTTTCCATCAGTCTTGCCCTCTGCCAACACCTTGTAATAAATGCCCTTGGGGAGAGCCTTCACTCCCTCCTCCTGCGCCTTTGCTGTAAGCCAATCCTTGTTGGCTTGTACGTATTCTCTTTTATTCATGTTCACATTATATTCGTTCAAGTATAGCAAGGTCATGTATATCTTTATCACGAAGCTCATATCCAGTATGAAAGACCTTCTGAGCTTTTAATGATATACATGGAATAGTTCTTCCCTCAAGTACAGCCGTACCAAAGAAATCAGGCTGGAATTCATACCATCCCCCATTCAAGTCAGCTTGTTTGGAAGTTCCATCGCTATTCAATACAAATGGATGGATATCGATATACCCCAATTTTTCACTATGAAGTTCTATTCTGTTTGGATAGCAGTCCGTCTCAATCAAATAACCCTTTTTTTGCAAAAGTGTTAAAAGTTCATCATGATATTGGGCATCGAAATCAATGTCAATATCCCGATGCGTCCGGGTCTGCTTGCCATACAAAGCATCTACACCCCACCCACCATCTAACCAATACTGGATTTTCATGTTATCGAGTAAGTCCAGTACTTGAAATAAGTCAGAAATATTCGTTGTCTCTTTCTTTGTAATGTGTAAATCGCTAATATAGTCTATGAATGCATCCACCTGCCGTTTCAAGCTAGACCTCTGTGTAATGTGTAAATCGCTAATATAGTCTATGAATGCATCCACCTGCCGTTTCAAGCTAGACCTCTGTGCTTCGGTCAGTATCATACGGCCTTCCGTCCAAGCCTCCATGTTCAGTTGGATGCCCGTCAGAGGTTCTGTCATCACTTCTGCACGGATAAACGGCAGCGTGAGCAGTTCGGTCAGCTTCTCACGGCACTTGGCTGTTGCCGATGCGCCACCAGCACCGCTAAGAGCCACCTTCTTTCCGTTAATGGCAAGCGGAGTCTGACGGTCTCCTGCCACGAGCGGACGTGACAGCCAGTCGATGAGATTCTTCAAATGACCGGGATAACTGTAATTGTATTCAGGAGAGAATATCCAGAGTGCATCCGCCTCTGCTACTTTACCCCTCACTCTCTTGACCGGTTCGGGCGCAGGAAACTCGATGTCCTGATTCATCAACGGCACATCCGAATAGTCGAGATATTCCACCGTCGCACGCCCGGCAAGCATCTGCTCCACCTCTTTGGCGAGCTTCTTGTTGAACGATTCCTTGCGTAAGGAACCGATGATAAAAAGTATCTTCTTCATTATATGTCAAAATTTGAAATGTATAGGTCTTGCAAACTCATCTCTATTCTCCAGCCCCTTAACATGGCCGAGGCTGGTCATCCACCCGTCGATGTTTTTCAGATAGAACACCTTGAAGATGGGGTTGTCGCGCATGTTCTTGTATAGCGCATTCACGATGGCACTCTTTTCAATGATGGCATCCCTGATGTCCTGCCTTTCCTCAAACACAACCTCTGCCGAGAAGCGAATCCAAGTAGTCTGCATCTCATCCTTTTCCAGTTTGCAGCCGCAAAGTTCAATGCAGGGATTGGCTTGCAGTTCTGCATAGACCTCCTTCTTAGAATTGGTGCAGAACCATAGTTTCCCATCCTCCAACACCATATACTGCATCGGACGAACCTTCGGCTTGCCGTCCAATCCTATTGTCGCCAAAAATTGGATGCCGATATGGTCCAGATAGTTGGCCACATCGCGTAATGTTATCTCTTGTTCCATAATGACATTTATCTTAAAAATGGGTCAATCGTTGCCAACAACTCTGATTTCTGCACTACGCCGCTCGTTCTCCACAGTACTTCGCCGTGCCTGAAAAGCATGAGTGTGGGCACAGACTGAATGCCGTACTGGCTTGCCGTCACTCCATACTTGTCCACATCCACCTTGATGATGCGGATCCTGTCACCCAACACTTCCTTCACCTGCTCCAAGATGGGGTGCATCGCCTTGCATGGTTGGCACCATGTAGCAAAGAAATCGACCAGAACGAGCTGGCCACTGTTTATTACGTTATTAAATGTTTCCATAATTATCTGTCTATTTCTGTGAAACGATTAAATGTTCTGCCGTCCCTCGTAACTTTCCCGAAGAACATCTTTTCCGGTCTTACCCAATAGGCTTGGTCTCCATAGAGAGCCTGATAAACCACCATGCGCTCCAGAGTCTCGGAGTCGAAGGCAGAATGGATGAACTTGTA
>SFWW01000050.1 GCA_004559845.1 bacterium | reverse complement strand
GGCAATGGAGAGAGCAGTGGCGAGGTTGCCACCGAGCGAGTCAATCAGCACGTTCACTTCCTTGCCGGCATTCTTGGCGAGGATATAATCGACATAATTTCGGTCAAAGTCGGCACCGCCGACGAAGCCTTTCAGGTGGAGATTGTATTGAGTTTGCGGCATAACACATTTTGTTTTGCTACAAAATTATCTCTATATAAAGCCGCACCAAAAGACACTATTTCTCGCAAAAAATTCGTAACTTTGCAGTTGATATATAAATTGCCATGAATAAGACGTTCAACATATACTGCGATGAGAGTTGTCATATAGAGCACGACCACAAAGATTACATGTTTTTGGGGTCTATAAGTTGTGCCTATCCGCAAGTACGTCGTCACACCAAACGAATTGATGAATTAAAGAAACTCCATAATTTTTATGCAGAGATTAAATGGAGCAAGGTATCGAACTCAAAAATAAGATTTTATCTTGACTTGATAGACTATTTCTTTGATACAGACTTACGGTTTAGAGCTATTGGCATAAAGAAATCACAAATAAAGTGTGATGGAATAACATCATCCTATGATGATTTTTACTATAAAATGTACTATCAACTGCTTAATTATAAGATAAATACAATGTATCATTACAACATATATCTGGACATTAAGGATACGTTGAGTGCAGTTAAAGTGAGAAAATTGAAAGAAATTTTGAATGTAAAATACGGAGTTTTCCGTAATGTTCAGAATATCTGTTCACATGAGAGTTTGCTTATGCAACTTACGGATTTTATCATGGGAGCGATAGCCTATTTTAACAATGATAAAAACCATGCCAATAAGGCAAAAGTTGCAATTATAGAGCGGATTAAGAAGCATCTTAATGCAAATTCGTTAGATGCTACCAATTATTCATCTAAACTGAATTTGTTCTTTATAACCCTGCAATAACCTATGCCTCTCAATTTAACGAAGAAATATAACGATTTACTCGACTTGTTGGGAATGCCTGAGAAGCAACGCACAGAATCGCTGCGGATTATTTTCAATAGAGATATTGAAAATAATCCGTCATTTACTTTCAACGGAAAACCAATATATCCAACACCAATGGAAGATGGGAGAATTGCCATGGAGAACCTTTTCAATCATCTTACCCGTAAGGAGGTTGACAAAGATATACACCATAGGGAATTTGATATGAGCCGTTCTCAAAGATTGCATTGGATTAGACATCACGTTGAACAACGCAAGCCTGATAATATGCTTTACTTTTCAGTGGCAGAACCACGTGCTTACCGCACTTACATATATGACATTGACGAAAAATATGTAATCGTATTAGAGCCAAGAAGAAGTGGAACGGCATATTACCTGCTTACAGCATATCATCTTGAAGGAAAAGATGCAGCAAGAAATAAAATTATGAGTAAATACAATCGGCGTAGATTACCATATATCCTATAAAAAAGCAAAAAACGCATAGCTTCAAGGCTTGCGTTTTTCGATTTCCTTTCCTCAGATGAGGAATGAACTCTGGTACAAAGGTACGAATTATTTGCGTACTTGCAAAATTTAAACGAAAAAATCATCTAAAAAGTTCGCAAGATTATTTTTTTTGTTAAAAAACACAGCAAAAGAGCCGCCTTTCGGCGACCCTTTCGTTGTGATTGGCACTGTTTTAATAGTGGCGGAAAACGTAGCCGTTGTCGTAATAGTAGTCATACATGAACAAGTCGCGGGCGTAAGCGTCGTAGTCGAAGTAGTCGGCGAGATGCCCCATCTGCTTTTCGAGGTCATAGCATTCGTTTACGAATTCTCGTGCGACCGCGAAGCAGCTCCGACCGAATGGGAGGAAACTCTTCCTCGCTGTCGTACTCTCCGACGTAGCAGTCCTCGAAATGTTCGAGTTCTTCGCAGCCCCAGTCGATGAAATCAAGTGCAAGGCACTTTTCATTTGCTTAAAATTTTAAATTTTACACTGCCACAAAATGGCATTGTGAGCGGATTGCCGCAAAAGCAAGGGTGATTGCGTCGTTGCAGGGTAGCGAAACGGCGAGGAACACAGAGTGCACACCTGCCCTTGCTGTTCCGCGGTATGCCATAACTTTGCGGCGTAAAATAAAATTTAGCGAATGAAAACCCGCAGGGTCAAAACGATAGGCAAAAGAGCAACAAAAGGTGATGCCGACAATAGGCAGAGCGTGGCGCACGTTCCACTCTGTATCCAAGGCAATACGTTAAAGACAGACCGCACCGGCAGACGCGAAACTCATTTGAGCGAACCCTTCCACCCAAACACATCAAGCGCAAGGCCTAAACCGCCAAAGCCCGACGGCGGTACCGTAACGCCCTAAGGTTATTCTACTTCTTCGAGGGTCCATCCGAGTTGTTCGGTGACGTGCTTTTGGAATGATGCGAAGTTGTCTCCCCATTCGTTGCTTACGGCAAAACGCACTCCGTCAGCAGCAGTGAGTATTTCTTCGGGTTCCAGAAACCAGCGGTCTTCTTCTGTCCGGTTTTGACGCTTACGGCGTTCGATTTCGTCGAGCGACCTTACTACGCCATAACTGCCTTGCAGTTCGCGAGGAAAGAAGTCGCAAATGTCCTTAAATGTGGCACTTGACATTTGAGCGAGAAATTGCCGCACGATGTTAAGCACAGAGCGGTTCTTGCAAAAAGCGACACCGCCATTAAGCGAGTACATCGCTCTTTTACCTTTTTGCTTTGCCGGCTTGTCGGGAGCGACAGTATTATTCTCATCTTCCAAAACAATTTTGAGCGGAATGTTGAGCATTTTGCCTACGCCCTTGATGCACTTAATTTTGCGGTCATTTGCAAGGTTTGTATAAATCCACCACCCATCTACATAACGCTGCCATTTATAGCCATTATCTGTAATGCGTTGTTTTGTGCCTACGAGGGGATAGCCCTTGAAAGTTTCATTGAAATGCGAAGCACGTTCAAGCCCCATGTAACGCAGTGCTTCAATCATTGTGCGGTGAGCCGATTTTTCAGAAATAACTTTGCCGTCGGAAAAGTGAACGGAAAATCCGATGCTTGTAGACCGACGTTGCTCCGGCTTTTCGTCTTCGTCGTCAGGCTCCGGCACATACTCCTCGCTTGGTTCTTCAACTGCTGACGAAAAATCTTTTATTACATCAAAGTCGTTGATTTTAGCCACATCGCTTGCAATGGCAATGCGAGTGAGAGAACGGTTATCGTATTCCATTGCAATAAGCACTTTGCCATCGATTCCATAAGGAGGCAAAGTCTTCAGTGCCGAGTTTTCAATAATCGGCAACAGCTCCATTTGCAGCATTTCTTTTTCGGCTTCTGCAATCTGTGCAGCGAGAGCAGCAGGTACATCACTTCCAAATTCCAGAAATGTATCTCGTTTTTGGTACAATTCCTGTAACTTACTTGTAGTTTTCATATTCTTCGCGTGTTATCGGTGTTTTTGGGTCTATTATCAAAACCTCATCGTAGGTAAGATCATAAATGTGAAAAAATATCAAGTCTATCTTTGTAATTAGTTTTTTAATTTCTAAAGTGTTAGAGTTCGAATCAATGATGGTGTCTATGCTCTGACATATGAGCATCTCTTTTGATTTGTCTATCTTAATCGGAATAGACATCAACGGTCCTTTATCTATTTGATAAGAATTGCCTTGTCGTTTACCTTTATTGAATAGCCAAAACTGTATAACTTTCGAATTCAAAAGCCCACACAAATATTTTAAGTTTATACTATTTGTTTTTATTGCAAATAATGCTCGAGAGATATAACAATCTTCCTCGGTGTAGACAAATGTTGGAACCAAGGCTCTACCTTGTGAAATAATCCGAGGAGAACCAGTTTTGAAGAAAATTTCTTTTCTTTCTCGATGTAAATAATAATACGGCTTGTTTGGAGTCTTAAACCTTATTTTACTTTTAATTAAAGATTCTTTGTATGGTTCAAAATGGTTGACAAAATTAAATGAAGAATAAAATTGTTCCTCAGAAAAATTTTGAGCCGACAAATATATTATATACTTATCTGTTTTGCAAAGTTTATATTTATCACCTAAACCTGTATAATATGGTTTAATATATTGTTTTTCTGTTTCATTAAATTTTTCTAAGTCAGAAACAATAAAAGCTTCATCTGGTGCTCCAATAATACCTTGAGCTATTGATTTATCATCGAGATATATTGCATTTTCTGTCAGCTTTTCACATATTTGAGTAGCATTTGCTGAACCAAAAGTAAAAAAGTCCTTTATCTGGTTCCGTTTAAATAAGGCTTCGCCATAACTGTCTTTAGTGGCATTCCCTTCCAATAATTTAATAATATCAGGAAATTTTGAATTAGGTAAAAGATTCTTAGCATAATGTGTCTTGAACTCATTACCAATACAATTTCTTTCTACAAGCATTATCATAGTCTGAATGCTTGCACTATCTTCAAAAATCAAATAAGAACCAAAATCTATAAAAGTTTTCAATATAGTATCTCGTCTAATTTTTTCTCTAAGTTTTGAAGAACCTGAACTTGCAACCCAGTTATTCGTTGCAATAAAACATAATATGCCATTATTGTTTAACATATCAATCCCATTGCAAGCAAAACCATACCACAAGTCCATTTTACCTTGATAGTATTTTGAGATATCTCTAAATCCTTCAAAAGCAGAACGATTTGTGTATTCTTTAATATAAGGAGGATTTCCGATTACAATATCGAATCCATCAGATAAGCCAAACATCCATTGACTATCAAAGAAACGAGCAAAGTCATTTTGATCGAACATATTCCACTTTGCCAATTTCATAGCATTATCGTTGTCAATAGCCCCAGCTGCTAATAAGGCTTCAGAATAGTTATGACGAATTTCCAATATTGAATCACGAAGAATACGTTTGTCTTTATTGCTTTTTGCAATGAACAATTTATGATTAGCTTCAGCTAAATTCCGTTTGATTTCTATAATCTTCTCATGATTATCTATAAATATGTTACCTTCCCCAAGAGGGATAAGTGAGTTGGCAGCTACAAATTTTGCTTCCAGGTTTGGCAATGGACGAATACCAAAGTTATCTTTTGTGATATTTGACGGTTTTTGTTCTGCAACCAATGATATAAAAAAGCGTAATTTGCTAATTTGAACCGCAATCGGCTGAATATCCACGCCATATATGCAGTTCTCGATTAGGTATAGCTTTCGAGCATAATCCGGGTCGTTAATGCTACGGTTAAAAGCTTGTTCAATGTCGACGCGTAAGCGATTACGTTCAGTTTCATCTTTAACTTGATAGGCTTGTTTATCTTTATCTAAAGAAATCTTTAATATGAATTCTTTCCATCTCTCATTTGTTGGGTCGAGCTTTCGCAACGCGTGAACCATTTGTTGTAGAATACCCATAGGGAATGCTCCGGAACCGCAAGCAGGATCAAGAATTTTACAACAATGCAATGCTTCAATAATAGCGTCAGTCTCTTTATCTGTAAAATCTGTATTATCAGTAGAATAGCTGAGTAAACTACGATAACGCTCTTTATTTTCAACGCCACAAATTCGACACAAATGTTCAATCAATGATTCATCAACCATATATTGAACAATTTCGCGAGGTGTATAGAATGAACCGGTTTGTTTGCGTGCTGATGCTTTTGTCTCAGGATTATATGAAGCCAAAAGGTTTTCAAAAACTTTTCCTAATAATTCAGGGTCAAGCGAAACATCTTGTTCCAACGGAGTGTTTTCTTCAACAGTGAAGTTATATCGTTGTAGAATATTAATTATACCACAGACTTTAGTATGAGCTTTCTTTTTGTCATCATACCACGCAGATAAGTCAACGTCTGAGCCGACTTCATCACCGAAGAAGAAATAGTCGGGGAAAGAAAGCTGTTCGAGCGAGGCTTTTCGTTCCGAGAAGCCATCGTAATATTTTCCGTTGTCTTTATCATCGAGACACTCAAATAGTCCACCATTAAGGAATGGTATTGTTGAGTTGGCTATTTCAAGAAGTAAATCAGCCCCGCCCGGTGCAAACTCTGATTTGTAACGAAGAAGATTGTTAATATTATAATCCTGGCTCTTGCCTTGATAGCGATGTGCTGTAGCAAAGCGTCGGTTTTCGTCGTTGCCCGATTCCTCGTCCACAATGGGGCGGTTAAGCATAGCGAAGAAAAGGTTTTGCAGAATAAGGCGGTAGTATTTGCTTTGCTCCGGGTTGTAGAACAAAGTGTTTGTAGAATGAGGGTCGAAATTGGCAATAAAGTTTTCACGAATGAATTTCTCATCGAAAAATTCTTTTGGAATAAGATTTTTCTGTTTGAGAAACCAAACGAAAATCAAACGAGTAATCAGGCGGATAACGCTCTCGTGATTATATTTGGTATCGTCTTCCGTAGTGTTGATGTCGTTAGGAAATTTCACCTTACCACTTGCAATAACCCAAGCAAACCATTCTGAAAGTTCGGTGTAGAATTTCTTTGTAAGTAGTTCAGATGAAAACACTTCGAGCCAATGAGCATATAATTCATCGAATGTGGGATATGCTTTATCTCCGAGTGACTCGAGAATATCGATGTGTCCTCGGTGTGGCCTAATGCAGTTAATATTGCGAAGTATAGCTACTTTGCCGAGTTTCTCGCCGTCGCGCCAATTCTGGCGATATTGCGAACGTTCGCAAGTGGCGAGAGAAAGAAGATTATCGTTTTTGATGAAAACAATAATAGGCAAAGAAGAAGCCATACGGTTGAATCCGCGAGTGAGAGTGGCAAGCTCGGTGCGAGTGAGGTCTTCTCCGGCGTTGATATCAACGGCAAAAACGAGCATCGTTTGATACTTGCCCTCGACTTCCTGTTGTAAATCAAAATCGGAATCACGACCGGCGAGGCTGTCTTCGTCGATAGTTCCGATGAAGTATGATTCACGCACTTTCTTCAAAACGGTAGAAAGCGACATTGTGAGCGGTGAGTTTGTCGCACCCGTGTATAAGTTCTCAAACGTGATAGGAGTCTTCGTTTGAGGAGTAAACTTAATTTTAAGATGCGAAAGCATTGCTGCTGAAGCATCAAATAAATGTTCGGTTGTGAATTTATTTAGTATTGTCTGCATAAGGCAAATTATTTATCAGCGGTCACATATTCCCACACGATAAGGTCGAAGTTCTCAATCTTGAATTTTTCTTCAAGAAGCCCCTCGTCCTTTTTCTGCTGAGTTTTTATGGGTTTGAGTTTATGGGATTTGAGAATATCAAGCACAGCAGCAGTGGCTTTCTGTGGCACTTGTGCTTCGAGCCATTGCTTGACTATTGATGAAAGTTTTTGAAGGCGCGTTCCATCGTTTGTTTCAATCCATTCAGGAACATAACGAGGTTGCTCCTTGTTTTCCCTAAGAAAACCGAGCACCTCGGCACGGTTAATCTCTCGATACATTGCCGAAGTAGCACCAACAGGCTGACACATCAAATAAATTTCACGATAAGGCTTTGTAGAGCCTTCATCACGATGTGGATAGCCGATTATTGCTACAAGACTTTCGGTCATATTCTCAAAAAGGTTGTTCTCAAAGCGGAAGCCGGAGAAGATGCCGTTAGGCATACGGTGGAATACTTCTTTATTTTTCTCGAAATAGTCTATCAAGTCTTGACGATAGAGTTCAAAGGAGAAATCTTTCAGAGAGAGAGTTCTTGGCGACTCTATGTCGGAAATAGAATTGTTCGACAATTCTTTAAGAAGTCGGTCCGCGTTTTTGTCTTGAAGTGGGTTGTCTTTAACCATCTTAACGTATGCCTCGTTGAGTTCCTGCGTTTCCGAGCCAACAAGTGTCATAGCAGCCATACGATTGGTCACGCGAGATTCGAGATTAAGATAGTCTTCGAAGCTTTTAGCGGGCCAAAAGTTGATGCATCGGATTGTGTCGTTCGGTGAGCCGATACGGTCAATACGGCCGAAACGCTGGATTAGACGCACAGGATTCCAATGTATATCATAGTTGATTTGCAAATCTGCGTCTTGAAGGTTTTGACCTTCAGAGAGACAGTCTGTTGCAATAAGAATGTCGATAGGCTTGTTGAGAACGCTTTCAGTGTTGGCATCGTAGCAATGCACGAGGCGTTTCCATTCATCGAATGGCACTTTCCAACGAGATTTTTCATCGTTGAAATATTTAGCACGGTCGAGACCGGCTTGCTCGTATAAGTCACGCCAATCACGTTCCTTATATAGTTTGCTGTAAGGCGCAAATCTTTGAAGTACTGTCTGATAGTCGCTTCCACTATATCCGTCGAAAGTGCGAGTATTGCTACCACTGACGAAAGCAATATTGGTAAAACCTCGTTTCACCAATTCTTCGAACACAAATTGAGCTGTATCGGAGTATGCTGTGAATATGAGTGCCTTCTTATTCGGTTGCTCACGCTTCTCAAGAAGTATTTCTTCGAGCTTATCAAGTTTTAAGTCACGCTCTTGCTTAGCTTCGTACATCTGCTTAAAGATTTCCAAGCCTTGAACAATAACACGAAGTTTCTTAATGTCAGATTCAATCTCACGTTTGAAGCCGCCAATGTTTTTCATCTCTGAAAGGAGTATAGTGCCTTTACGGAGAGTGAAATCAATATTTGTAAAATCGTCGTCCTCTGATTCGTCAAACAAAGTAGGCGTAGTAACGCTACCGTCTTTTTTGTGTTTTATAAAGTTCTTGACGAGTGCGAGAGTGTCCTCATGCACTTTCAGCACCTTTTGAACGGTAGTGAGGCAAGAGTGCCAAGAACTTTCAAGACGTTTCATAAACAGAATACCCATCATTTTGACGAGGAAATGCTCGCGGTATACATCGCTTCCCCATTCCGTGGCAGCTTCTTTAAGCGATTGTATACGAGTTTCTGTCATAAACAAACTTGGCTGATAAGCTGCAAGGAATAAATCTTCAAAAGCAGAGTAAATTTCTTCGGTTGTTTTATATTTACCAAAGTGGTCAACGCCTTGGTAAATATTCACCGGCTTCTCCTTGTTAGGGAAGCCGAGATTTTCGCCCAGCGTTTTTTCAATAAGGGCACGAGTGCGTGCGACAATTAATTTGTCGGTAAGGTTGAAAAAACGAGGTGGAAGCGATTCAATAAAGCCTCCGATGGTTCTATCTTGATTTTCACACCAATTATTATATTTTCTCTGTGCATCAGTGAAGAGATTGCGAAGCGATTCAACGCCGAAATCATCCGTGTTGAAAGCTTCATCGATGCCATGACCTATAAGGTTGAACTGTCCTTTTACATCGTTAAGTCCTGTGTTGATAGGCGTGGCCGACAACATAAGGATTTTTACATCTCGGTTCTCCTGACCGGCCTTGTTTTGGATAAGCGTTGAAAGCAAGTCCTGGTAACGATTTGATTTTTCGTTGCGTAGGTTGTGGCTTTCATCGATTACGATAAGCACTTTCTTTCGAGTTTGTAACCACGAAAGTTTTGCATCATCGTAAGAGTTCTCCATTCTCTCATTTTGAAAATCGGAATGGAAACGAACGATGTAGTCAAATTCATCAGCCTCAAAGCGAGAACCATGGCGACGGAGATACTGAGTCCAGTTTTGTTCAAGTTTCTTCGGGCAGATGAGAACAGTAACATAGTTTTGTGTTTGGAAATATTTTATGACACCGAGGGCGGAGAAAGTCTTACCAAGACCTACGGCGTCGGCAAGAATTGCACCATTGTATTTGCGAAGCATTTTAATGAGTGATATAACGCCCTTTTGCTGATAATTGAAAAGGGTGTTCCAAATTACACTTGTTTGCAGCAACGACATATCTTGTCGATGCTCAATAGATGCGTCCAAATCAAGGTCGGCGTTGAAAAGCTCAAAGAGTATTTTATAATAGATTTCTTCGGGAGAATACTTACGGAAGAAATCATCAATTTGACGAATGAAATACTCTTTGACAGTAATCTTTTCGCTTTTGGGATTCTTAGGGTCAGACGGAATTTTATCGGCTGCCGACTTCCAAACTTCATTAAACCAATCGCGGAGTTCACGCCAATTATTATCGTTTTGCTTGCAAGCCTCGCCAATATTCAGTTCAACATTAGAAGTGGCTTTTAATCCAAGTCCTGCGTCGGTAAGATTGCTGCTGCCTGTGAGGTAAAAGCTATCTTTGTGCGCATCGGAAGATTTATAAACATATACTTTAGCGTGGCAAAAAGCATTGGTAAATGCTTTAATAGAAACATTGTCACGCATAAGGAATGCTTTTGCTTCTTGGACGTATTGCTCTAAATCGAAAGTTGTGTCAAAACTTTGGTCGCCACGCAAAAGGTCGATGATGTGATTATCATTATCATCGAGCTTCACGAGTTCTGAAGAAATAATTCTGAAATTATCTTCAGCCGGGATTTCTCTATATAATTTACTTAATGCTCTAAGCGTGAAGTAACCTGTTACAATATCAAAATCTCCGCTTATATCAGGCATAACTGCGTACTCCTTAATAAAATCCCATACAGTGACAATATTAAGTCCGTCGTCATATCTATTTTTTCTGTTGTCTATTAACATAGTCCAGTTTTATGAAAACTCGCATCGTAGTGCTTGCCGGGCGACCGAACCGTTTTTTGCTACGAGTGAGTTTTGGTTTAGTTTGTTTTCCGATTAAGTTTGAGGTCTTCTGCAAGTCCGATTGATATAATTGCAAAGTTACGAAATATTTTTTAACTATGATACCGAAAAATGAGATGTTTCACACGGCATTCACGGCTCTTTCATTTAAAAACGGATATGATTACAAAAATCTGCCATCTTCGATGGCGGGTTTGAGGGTGGGGCACGGTTGTATGTAGTATACTGAATTAGGTACGTGATGGCTACCCCCCGCCCGTAATTCGGCAGGCGCAGTTTTTTTTCGGCGAAGCCGACTTTTTTTCCGCGAAGCGGCTTTTTTTTCGGGCGGCGAGGGATGTGAGTGGCGAGCACAGTGAGCCACCGTGGGTGCGAGAGGGAAAAAACTGAAAACTCGTTTTCAGGCTTTATCCCTTTCGTCGTCCCACGAAAGGGCTTCAGCCCTCACATCCCCGCCCCCCGACTTTTTGTTCTCTTCCATCCCACCCAACCCCACTCCCAACCTCACCAAATCAAGCAGCCGCTATCAAAAATAGCCGTAAATGAAAGCGCCGTGCGAGCTCGTACACATTTTTTTCCGAGCGATGCTCTCTGTGAAAATAATTAGATCAATTCGTTAAATTCGTGACAAAAAAATCCATCAATTTTTGACATACTTTAGCGCCTTTCCCTGCCTTTTGGGGTTGACGATTCTGTTGCTGCAGACTATCTTTGTCAGCAAAAAAAAGCAATGAAAAATGGAAAGCACAAAACAAATTCGTCCAATTCGTCCAATTCGTGGTCAAAAAAATAAACGCCTCACTGAGTGCGAAGCACGGTTAACCCACAAGATGGGTGTTTCGGGTGTTTCAGGTGTTTCGGGTGTTTCGGGTGTTTCAGGTGTTTCATTTCGCTTTTGGACCAAAAAAACGCCCGTTTTTGGTCCAAATCGGAACAAAACAGGTGTTTCAAGTGTTTCAAGTGTTTCAGGTGTTCCGCAATCCTTACTCCCTTCCCTTTAGGGAGGGGTCGGGGGTAGGCTTTAAAAGAGAAATAAAGTGAGGAGGAGGGTGGTGAGGTGCAGCGCCATGTAGATGGCAGGGGGAAGCATCGTCCACCAGCCCCATTCCATCCATAGGCGGAGCCAGAGCACGCCCAGCACCGAGAGGGCAAGCAAGCCGTTGAGCAAATAGGCGAACGCCGCCAAGGTGCGCCCCGCCACCACCACCGAGGTGCGTTTGCCCGCCTCGCGGTCATCGTCCACATCGCGATAATTATTCACCAGCAGCACATTCACGCCCATCAGCCCGATGGCAATGCCGGCTATCACCGCATAGGGATGGAAATCGCCCGCCACCACATAGTAGGAGAAAATCACCGGCACGAGTCCGTAGAAAGCCATCACCGCCACTTCGCCCAAGGCGTGGTAGCTGAGGGGGTAGGGTCCGGCACTATAGGCAAAAGCCATCACCGCCACCATCACGCCCACACCCACGAGCAGCAGCCAATTGGCATAGCCCTCGCCGGGGTCCACCACTGCCAGCATACTTAGCCCCACGGCGCAGGTGGCAACCAGCGTGCCCACGATAGCCCGCTTGAGCGTGGCAGGGGAGAAGTCGCCCTCGGTAACCCCCCGGCGCGGCCCCACGCGTCCTTTCTTGTCGGTGCCCGCCTTAAAGTCGAAATATTCGTTTGCCAAATTCGACACAATTTGTGCCAGCACGGCAAATGCCACGCACAGCAGCGAAGGCACCAAGCGAAAAGCGCCGTTGAATTTTGCCAGCCCCACGGCAATGAGCACGCCGCTCACCGACACCGGCAAGGTGCGCAACCGAATGGCCTCGAGCCATATTTTGATTTGCTTCATGATTGCAATAGAATTTTTTTTGTGCAAAAATACAAAATTCTAACGATAATTTTTTAATTTTGCACCATATAGAAAAGTGACGAAAGGCAAATAGCCCGCAAGGGCAAAGGTTTGCCCGATGATTGATAGCGCAAAAACGTAAAAAAAATTACATTCAGCCCGCAAATGAAGAAACAGTGGTGGATATTGCTTTTGCTTGGGGTTGCACTTGCCGGTTGCAATCACAAGCCGGGTCGTGTGCCGGAGCCCGCCAATGGAGCCTACTATTGGCGCACCACTTTGCGCCTCGATTCCACCGAAAGGGCATTTTTGGCACAGCACCATGTGAAAAAACTCTTTTTGCGCTTTTTCGATCTCGTGCCCGACGGCAAAGGCAGCATCAAGCCCAACGCCACCCTTCGCTTTGCCGACAGCCTCCCCTCCGGCTTGGAAGTGATCCCCACCGTGTTCATCACCGAAAATTGTATGAAAGCCCGGCTCGATTCCATCCCCCGCCTGCTGGTGGAGCGCATCACAGCCATGTGTGAAGTGAATGGCATCGCCCCGATAAAAGAAGTGCAACTCGATTGCGACTGGACGGCAAGCAGCGAAGCCGCCTATTTTGGTTTTCTCACGCAAGTGAGAGCCCTGCTCAAAGAAAAAGGAATACGCCTATCTGCCACCATCCGCCTGCACCAATTGCGCACCGCTCCGCCACCGGTCGACTATGGCGCCCTCATGCTCTACAACACCGGCGACGCCACCAATCGCAGCTGCCCCAACCCCATCCTCGATATGGCAGCCGTGGAGCCCTATCTGAAGCATCTCGCTTCCTATCAGTTGCCCCTGTGTGCCGCCTACCCGGTGTTTGCCTGGAAATTGCTCTTTTCCGGCTCCACCTTCAAAGGCATTGCCTACGATGCCAACCTCGCCGACACCACCCTGTTTTTGCCCAAGCCCGACGCTACCTACCTCGCCGTATCGTGCCGCGAATTGCTTGCCGAAGCCGATGCCGCCAATGCCACCCGCATCCATCCCGGCGACGAAATCCTCTATCGGCAAGTGCCGTTTTCGCTCATCGAAACTGTGAGCCGGCGTGTAGAAGAATTTTCTCCTCACATGAATGAACAAGTGATTATTTTCGACCTCAATGCCGAAAATATCCGCAGATACAAATCCAACGAATATGAAAAAATTTATCGTCATTAGTCTTTTCGTGGCAAGTGCCATTGCAGCCCTTGCATGCGGGCCCTGTGCGCGCCCCAACTACTACGTGTTTAGCCTGTTTCCCTCCACACAGTGGAATCAGCCCGGATATGCTGAAATGGTGGCATATTGGGAAAAGTACACCGGCAAGACCGATCTCGGCTACACGGTAGACGCTCTTGCCTATGAAGACCCCAACGCACTCAATGCCTCCTCCAACATCATCATTCAAACTGCCATCCGCAAGAATGATGCCCCCACACTCCACTATCTGAAAACGCTCATCTCATATCTGCAAATCATAGCGCAACTCAACTCCGACGCGTGGGCGTATCCCTCCGAAGACAAACTCGACGCCCTCTACAAAGAATTGCGCAGCATCAGAAATGTGGCGCGTGGCTACAAAAAAAAGCCGCAATATGCCCAGCAATATATGTTGTTGGAAATGCGCTGCAATTTGGCGCTGGACCAACCCGAATTGAATAAGCAACTGTGGGTTACCGAGGCATACCGCACGCCAAAAAGCGTGTATCGCGATATGATGAAGGGCATTTTTGCCCATGCCTTAAATCAAGAAGGCAAGCGCAACGATGCCATCAAAATCTACGCCGCTTTGGGCGATATGACGAGCATTAAATGGCTCGTGAAGGATATTCGCAATCTGCAAGGCATCAAACGCGAATATGCCGCCGACGCCAATTCGCCCACACTGCTGTGGCTCGTGCAAGACTTCGTGAACAATGCACAAGAAACCAAAGACAATCAAGACGACCACAATGTGATGCGCTACCTCGAAGCCACCGGCATCTACAACGAAGAGATTCGCCAATTCATCGCTTTTGCGCAACAAGTGGTGAACGAGGGCAAAACCTCGCAGCCCGCTATGTGGCAAGCCGCCGCCGGATGGCTGCAATCGATGCTGGGCAACGACCAAGAGGCACTGCAAATGCTCAATCAAGCCATGCAAATGGAGGGCAGCGATCGCGTGAAAGACAACGCACGCGTGTGCCGCCTTGCCGTGCTGTCGAAAAATCCATCCATGAAGGAAGCATATCTCTCCACCCTTCACCAAGAATTGAAATGGCTCGTGCAAAAAGATACCGAAGTCCGCAAAAGCGGCGACCACCACTATCAGCAAATGATAGCCCGCTTCGTGTATAGCCATCTGACTCCCGGCTACACCCAAATGGGCAACACCAACCTGGCCGCAGCACTGTTGGCTTTTGCCGACAGCAAGTGCATCAACGTGGAGTCCGGCAATTCGCTCCTGGAAGCACGCGGCGACTATTGGGATCTGATCGACCAAGCCACCTCTGCACAGCTCATCAGCTATCACACCTACTTGGCTTCGCCCAAAGCCTCCGATTTTGAAAAATGGCTTCTTGAAAACGCGGGCGCCGCGCTCTCGGAAAATGAATTCAACGATTTAGTGGGCACCAAATTCATCCGCGAAGGCAATTTTCAAGCCGCCATTCCCTATCTGGAAAAAGTGCCGCTGAGCTATATCTCTAAGCAAAACATTAGCCCCTATATGGCGCAACGCGATTTCAACAAAGAACGCTGGATGGGACGTCAACCGGTGCGCAACGCTTTCGAACCAATGCAAGTGCGCTCCAACCAAAAACTCGATTTCTGCCGCAAGGTGGCAGCACTGGAAAATGCACCGCAAACTCCCGAAAGCGCCTACCAATTGGCATCGCTGCTCTATCAAGCCGGTAGGCTGGGCGATTGCTGGTATCTCTCGCGCTATGGCGTGAGTTATGCCGACACTGTGGCATACTACACCAATGAGGCATACTTTGAATCGCAAGCCATCCACTTGCTGCGTGTGGCAGCCAAATCCTCCAATTTCCGCACCAAAGAAAAGGCGCTCTATGCGTTGGCATTCATTCCGCAAGGCAGTCCGCTTATCTACATCGACTATGTGGGCTCCCGCTACCGGGCTGTGAAAAAAGTGGACCGCTCCACCCCGCAATATGCCGAAATGAAGAATTTGTTGGCGTTTTGCAATGCCAACCCCACGCGCGTGTCGGCGTTTGTGTCGAAATGCGACGTGCTCAAGCAATTCAAAGCCCTCACCACACCCAAAAAGAAACCCGCCAATCGCCGCCGTAGCTAAACTCCCCAACTGATATGATACTACGCATATTGATAAGTATGATGGTTGCCGCTATGTGCTGGAGTTGCTCGTCGAAAAGCGATTCCGATATCCAGGACACTTTCTTTGGAAATGTGCACCTCAATCAGCCCAAGCAGCAGGTGCTTGATGCCCTCTATCAGCAGCAATTTGTGGATGCTGCATCGCACCAAGCCGATAGCCGCTTCGACACCATCCCTTTAGACAACGGCGACTATTGCGAACTCAAAATCCTTTCGCCCACCGACACCACCGGCTACAATTTCCTCGGCTACCGATGGGCAAATCTGCAAATTGAATTCGACGGCAATGGTCTCTACTGCATCACGTTCCGCTCTCACCCGGCAGCCAAAGATGCCATCAATCGGCAATTTGCAGCCATTCTGCGCACGCTATCCCAATCCTATGCCATGCAGCGCATGGTGATAGGGCACTCCGATGCCGAAGGGGCGGCCGACATTGTGGGCTACCGCTATGAAAGCCACCGACGCATGGTGCAACTCTATATCAACGAAAATCGCGATGCTTCTGCCATCGTGCTTTCCTATATTGCTAACAAAGAAGAATAAACTTGGAATATGAAACGGAAAATTTTTGCATTCTGTATGCTGGCAATGTTTGCCGCTGTTACCCTTTCGGCTGCCACAGCCAAAATCCGCAAAGTGTGGCTCGAACATAATGTTACCATCAATAATAAAAAAGCAATGAAGGTGCATTGCGAATTCGACGTGCAAGGAATGAACGGCAAAACAGGCAGCATGCTCATTTGGATTAAAGGGCCGTCGGGCAAATGGCATCATGTGAATAGCCAATACAAATCCACCACCGGAATCCCCTATTTTAAATGGGATTATAAGCCCAACTACGATAATGCTTACTACGAAGATTATTGGTATGCACCCTATGTGGCTGACCTCAATATCCTTTCCGGCAAAAACGACTACAAAGTGGTGGTGACCATCACCGACGAGCATCAGCACCACATTGCACAAAGCGATGAAATTACTTTCACCGGCACAGGCTCAGGCGGAAGCAATAATAATAACAGCAATCAAAATCAGCAGCGCAGTGCACCACAGCCCTCCGTACAGCAAAATCAATACACCCAATCTTGGCGCGAAGACCTGCCCGGCGGCTTCGTGATAGTGACCAAGCATCCCGGCGGCGCCACACAGCGCCTGCGCTATCGCTCTTGCCCCAGTTGCTATGGCTCTGCAGTGTGCAATAATTGCTATGGCAGGGGCATTTGCGCACTGTGCAACGGGCAAGGCGGTATCATCTCTGCCGGTTATGGCACCTACATCCCATGCGGTTTGTGTAACAGCACCGGTTTGTGTGGCATTTGCAAAGGCACCAAACAATGCTATTGCACGCAGCACGATAATCCCTATCCCGGCTACGTGATTGGCGGCGAAACCTGGATGGATGCACGCGGCAATGTGATTAGCAAAGAAAAGGTGAACTACAACGGCGGCGTGAACGATACCTATTATGGAAAAGAAGGCGGCAATAGCCGTCGCTCATCGGGCAAAAAAACGTGCCCCGACTGTAGCGGTACACGCCTTTTCCAAGGCGGTCATTCGCCGGAATATGCCCAGCCATTGGCACTCAAGATGCACCACCTGTATGCACATCCCCGGCACCAAGAATCCCTACCGATAGCCGTTAGCCATTAGCCGTTAGCCGTTAGCTTTTAGCCGTTAGCCATTAGCCTTTAGCCGTTAGCCATTAGCCTTTAGCCATTAGCTTTTAGCTTTTAGCTATTAGCTGCCTTTAGTTCTCTATAGCCTCTATAGCTCTGATAGCTAACGGCTAACGGCTAATGGCTAATGGCTAATGGCTATTTTGTAGAGGCGGCGTCACGCGGTGGGGGTAGATGGCGTCGAGGTTGCGGCAGTGGCCTTCGTAGCGGCGGGCGTGGCGCACCATAGCGAGGGTTGCCATTTGCATGGCGCTGCGATAGGTGCCGTCGGTGTCGTGCTGCGTGAAATAGTCCATCACCACAGCATGGGCATGGTAGAGCGAACGATTGTGGCGCTCGTTGATGCTGTGGGAGTAAGAAGATGCGTTGTCGAAGCGATAGGCGTATACCGGTTCATCAATGTAATGCCGCTTGGCGCTCAGTAGCAGGCGTGGCACCACCACATAATCTTCACCATAGTTGATACCTTCCACCGAATTGATGCCGGTGCGGGTAAACAAATCGCGGCGATAGAGGCGTCCCCAGATGCGGTTGAACACAATATTTTGGCACAGCATCAATTTCAGGTAGGTTTCTTTTTTGCCGTGAAAAGGTGCGATGGGCGCCCCCTCTTCTCCGTTGGCAACGGTGATATAGCCACCGTCCACCACGTCGGCATCGGTTTGCTCCATCGCGGCGCAAAGGTGCTCCACGGCGTGCGGCAGCAGGTAGTCGTCGCTATCCACGTGCATCACCAGTTCGCCGGTGGCGGCTTCGAGGGCGGTATGGCGAGCAGCGCCGAGTCCGCGGTTCACTTCGTGGGCAATGATACGCACTTGCCCTTGGCGGTGCGGATATCTCTCAAGGGTGTGGCGCAGCACATCGATGCTACGGTCGGGCGAACAATCGTCCACGAAAATGTATTCCAAATCTTCGTAGGATTGCTCAAAGAGCGACACTGCGCATTGCTCAATATATTTCTCCACGCCATAAATCGGCACCAAAATCGAAACTTTCATCGCCACATTTTTTATACCCAGAATTTTTCGGTTTCTTTCACCATCGCCACACATTGCACTTGCGGGTCATGTTCCAGCAGTTCGTAGATTTTGGCGGCAAAGGTCACATCGTGTAGCGCCAACCCATAGTTGTAGTCGATGATGCGTTGCTCATTGGATGTGCGCCCCGGGTCGGCACCTGCGAGCACCTCTCCAATCTCGTTATAGCCCCTGAATTGACTGAAATATTTGAAGCCGCGCACATGGTCGGTGTCGTCGCCGAGCACGCGGTCGAAAGTGGTGTCGCAATTTTGGAATCCGCGCATGTGCACTGGTATGACGGTGATGCCGGGCAGCAATGCTTGGTCGCTCACCAGTTGACCGGTGGCGCTGGTGATGCAGCTCACCAGCACGTCGACCGTGCTTGCCATCTCGTCGATATGTTCCATCACCTCAAAACTCACATTCTCGTAGCCGGTAAATCGAGCCACAAACTGCTCCGCTTGGTCTTTGTATTTCAGGAGTTTTACGTTGAAGTGCTTCTCCGGCTCGGCGTGCAGCACACAGAGCAATGTGGCGCGTGCTGTGTTGCCCAGCCCCACAAATCCATAAGTGGTGGCGTTGGGCTTGCGTAGCGCCTTTGCCGAAACGGCAGCCACAGCCCCGGTGCGCATAGTGGTAATCCAGTCGGTGTCGAGAAGGGCAAGCAGTTCGCCGGTAGCCGCATCGTAGAGCATCATATCGCTACCCAGACTTGGCACGGCGCCTTCTATGCGGTGCACTTCCTTGATGCCGAAATATTGACGCTTGAAATTCACGGCTGTGTGGGCAGGGTGGGGTAGCAGGCACGGCATAGAGGTAAAAAAATCGGTGTCGGCAGGGTGAACGCTGATTTTGGCGGGCAGTTGCGCCTGCTTTTTCATGGCAAAGCTCTCGCGAATCCACTGCACGCACATTTCCGGCGATATGCCCAATGCTTTAATTTGTTGTTGGGTAATGATTTTCATTGCGCTGCATTACTGTTTAGGAGGGTTGTTGGTTTTCAATTTCTTTAAATGCGGCAATCAGGCGTGCATTGTCGGCATGGTTGCGCACGGCGATACGCATATATTGCTTGCCATCGAATCCGCCCTTGGTGGAGCAATCGCGGGTGAGGATATTGTATTGCTTGAGCATTTTCAGCACCAGAGCATGGGCATTGTAGGGCGGTAGAATTTCGCAGAGGAAATAGTTGGCTTGCGATGGCATCACCCGCAGAAAACCGATTTGGCGGAGTTGGGCTTCAAAATCGTTGCGTTCGGCGATAAACTTATCGCATGCCTTGAGGTATTCTTTTTCGTATTTGGTGAAAATTTGCATGAAAAATTCGGCAAACGAATTAATATTCCAAATGCTCACCTTCTTTTTGATGCCGCTAATGATGTGGGTGTCGGCAGAGCAGAGGATGCCTAAGCGAATGCCAGGCACGCCATAACTCTTGGATATACTTTTCATCACCAGCATGTGGGGGTATGCTTCCAATATGTGGTCGTAGAGGAGAGAATTGTGGAGGTAGCCTTCGCTAAAGTCCACAAAACTTTCGTCCACCACTAAGCGGGTGCCCACGCTTTCGCACCATTCCGCCAATTTCAGTACATCGGCAGTGGGAATGAAATTGCCGGAAGGGTTGTCGGGATTGATGAGTATGAGGTTGTCGGCATGATGAGTGCCGAAATATTCCATCAAATCGGCTGCCGAATAGCGATAGTCGGGGTTTTCCGGCACGAAGGTCACGAGGCGGTCGGCTTCGGTGCGATTGGGATATTCCTCAAAGGTGGGGCGCGTCACGCCGATGGTGCCTTCAAGCATTTCCATCAGCGCTTTGATAAGTTCGGCGGCGCCATTGCCCGGCACGATGTAGTCTTCCTTCACGCCCCAGCATTTGCTCGCCAGCAGGGTGTTGACCTTCATCCCTGAGGGATATTCGGCGATGAGGGTGCGGAAATTGGCTTCCATTTCGTCGATAATGCGCGATTCGTTGAAGTAGGGGTTCACCAAATAGCAGAAATCGAGCATTTTCGGGAATCGCCAAAATCCGCCGAACCGACCGTAGTATTTTTTGAGGATGTGGTCTTCGTCGGCAAAGAGGGCTTCGGCAATGTCGAGGTCTTGTTTGTCGTCGATTTCATACCACTTTTCATTTTCAATGGGCAGCGCTTTCAGCTCTTGGCTATTGAGGAAGGTGATGATGCGGAGCACATTCTCGTAGTATTCATTATTGCCCACCGCCTTGCAATAGGCTTCAAGAAACGGCACATATTTCTGCTGAGAAAATGCTTTGGAGAATTTGTAGATGTTCACCGTTTTGTAGTATTGGTCCACATTCTGATAGTTGAACGCGGCCTTGGTCACGAAGTTCACGATATGGTGGTCGGCATCGATGCACACCATGGTGCCATCCATCCACGTTTCATATTTAGCCACGAGAGCAAGGTTGGGGAAGGGGTGATTCACCAACTTATGGAGCATTTCGTCGTCGAAAATCAGGTCACTTTCTATCAGCAGTGTGTCGTCGACTTGCAGCTTATCTTTGGCGAGCGCCAATGAGTAGATGTTGTTGGTTTTGTCAAACACGGGGTTCATCACATATTCAATTTTCAGTCCCCGATAGTCGTTGCCCACATAGTCCATGAGTTTTTGGGCTTCGTAGCCCACCACCATCACCACCCTCGAGAGGTGAAGGTGCGAAAGTTGGCAGAGCATGCGGTCGATGAGTTTTCGTCCGTTCACTTCCACCATACACTTGGTGTTTTGCTTTGTGTATTCGCCGAGGCGTTTGCCCATTCCGGCGGCAAGAATGATGGCTTGCATATCAATTCGTTTTTTTTCGTTTTTCGAATAATTTGTGTCAATGTTGGGGCTTCACTTCCACCGCTTTCACGCAGTGGGTGAGGCGTTGGTCTTCCGGTGGAATTTGCATATAATCGCCATAAAGGATGCGCAAATATTCGTCGTAGTGCTTGGGCGCCGTAAATCGGCAACCCTCAAATTCCACGTCTATCACTTCGCTAAACAAGCGGCGAGGAAACAAATAACTGGTGGCGGTGGGGATATGTGCCACATATTCGCCTTCGTCGAATGCCAGGCGTGCACTGCACCAAATGGTGAGGCGAGCAAAAAATTTGGGTCCCAGCCATTTGCACACTCTCCATCGCCATGGCTTATTACCGGGCGGACACGCCTTATAGGTTGCGGATGCCCGGCATGCGTTGAAGTATTTTGCCAATTTTTTCTGCGTGGTCACCTCTCGGGTATTTACCCCGTCTAAGGGAAAGATGTCAATCCATAGCCCGTTGCCGGCAAAATCGTTCAGGTCGGTGTCGATTAAGCGCGTGGTGGTGTCCACCACCTTGATATAATGGTAGGGATAACCCTTGCAACCGGGGTGGAGCGTAACAAACCGCCCATCGGCATTTTCCGCTGAGGTGACCCAAGCCTGAAATTTGTTGAAATCTGCCCTGGGCATCGAAATGTCGATATCATCGTCCCACGGAATAAATCCCTTGTGGCGAATAGCGCCCAGCAGCGAACCGTAGCTGAGGTAATAGCGGCAACCGAGCCGTTGACACACCGCCACCACATATTTCAAAATCTCTAATTCTTTTCGTTTTACTTGGTCTAAAGTAAGCAATTCCATAGGCGCTTCTATTAAGGCAGCTCCCCAAAAAGTATGCCTCGCCGCATAAGCGTGAAGCCGAAAGCCGCCATCCTTCCGCACAAAGATACAAAAAATAACGAAAACCAACCCCATATCCCACCCTAAATCCCACATCTCTCCCCACTCACATATTTCAATGTGGCGGAGATATGAGATAAGCCACCTTGCCCGTGCAAGGGGCGAGGTGGCTTGTGGTGATCACTGCCGACGGCGGTTAGTTGCCGATGGTGAGGTTGGTGTAGAATCGGCCGGCGGAATCGGTGTAGTAGTTGAGTGTTACGAATCCTTCTCCGTTGCCACCCCACCAGCTCACGGTGCCTTCGTAGCTATTGGTGTGTGCTTCCACCGGACTGCCGTAGGTGGAGCAAAGCGTGCTGTAGAGGCGATTAAACATGTTGAGGTCGCGTGCAGCAAACGAGTTGCTAAACATGGCAGAGGCGAATCCGCCGCCGGGGGCATAGTTGAGCATCACATTGCTCCAATTGTAGTTGAGCATGGGCACGTCGCGCAAGTAAATCACGTTGTCGTAGTAGCCATCAATGTTGTAGCCATAGGTGAACAGGTGGTTGATGGATACGGTGAACACGGTGCCGAATTGCAAGCCGAGCACTCTATAGATGCGGGGTGCGGAATGATACCAAACCCAACCCGAGGGCACGATGGGGCGATACACTCTCCAAGGAGTAGGGCGCCAAGGGCGATGAGGCGGCGGGCATGGACGACTCCAACTCCAATCGTTGTGGCGATAATGGTCGTGGAAGCGGTCGTTGAAATGATTCTTGTAGCCGCGTGGATTGCTGTGGTTGGGAGTGTGGTAGCCCGGGCGACGTCCATCATAGTCCTTGCCATAATCGCGGTCGCCACGATGGTTGCC
>SFWW01000178.1 GCA_004559845.1 bacterium | reverse complement strand
GGATTTGAAGGAAATGTGGAAAAAACCGTGCTCACCTACATTGTGCGCGACCACGACCGCGCACGCTTTGAAAGCCGCAAACGCGAACTGGAGCACCTCTGTCACAAGGTGAACAGCGAATTCCCCAACTGCGCTTCCATCGAAATCAAAGACCAATACTATAATATGCGCGAAAAAATCGAACCGGTGATGCACATTATTGAAGTGGCTGAAAAGGCGATGAAAAACGCCGATGTCAAGCCCATTGTGCAACCCATTCGCGGCGGAACAGATGGCGCACAACTCTCGTTTAAAGGTCTGCCTTGCCCCAACATTTTTGCCGGCGGCATGAATATGCACGGACGCTACGAATATGTGTCGGTGCAAGTGATGGAAAAAGCCATGCAAACCATCGTAGAAATCTGCAAAATCGTTGAGGCTGAAGCATAATTTTCGGTAAAAAAATAACCCCTATTTATCCGGAGCGGAAATCAGCCATTTCTCCTCCGGATTTTTTTTAAAACATCTCTATTTCATTTTTTCAAAAAAATCAACCCCTAATATGAAAAAATCCACAGAATGTGTGCACGCCGGATGGACTCCCGCCAAAGGCGAACCGCGTGCACTACCCATCTACCAGTCCACCACTTTTAAATACGAAACCTCGGAACAAATGGCGCGACTATTCGACCTGCAAGACTCCGGTTATTTCTATACACGCCTCCAAAATCCCACCAACGATGCCGTGGCGGCAAAAATCGCTACCCTCGAAGGAGGAGTGGCAGGGATGCTCACTTCCAGCGGACAAGCAGCCAATTTTTTTGCCACATTCAACCTTTGCCAAGCCGGCGACCACATGCTTGCCGACGATGAAGAAAATGGGCATTGAATGCACATTCTTCGACCCGGATGCCGTCAGCGATGAAGAATTTAAAGCACTCATCCGCCCCAACACCAAACTCGTATTTGGCGAAACCATCTCTAATCCCGGATGCGAAGTGTTTGATATCGAGCGCTTTGCTCGCCTTGCCCACGAAGCCGGCATTCCGCTGATAGTGGACAACACTTTCGCCACGCCGGTGCACTGTCGCCCAATCGAGTGGGGTGCCGACATCGTGACACATTCCACCACCAAATATATGGACGGCCATGGCTCGTGTGTGGGCGGAGTGATTGTGGACAGTGGCAACTTCGATTGGATGGCTCACGCCGAGAAATTCCCGGGCTTGTGTACCCCCGATGAAAGTTACCACGGGCTCACCTACGCTAAAGATTTCGGCAAAATGGCTTTCATCGTGAAAGCCACTGCCCAACTGATGCGCGACTTCGGATGCAGCCAAAGTCCGCAAGATGCCTACGTGCTCAATATCGGGCTCGAAAGTCTGCACCTGCGCATGCAGCGCCACGCCGCTAATGCACAGCAAGTGGCTGAGTGGCTCAGCGCGCGACCGGAGGTGGCTTGGGTGAACTATTCCGGACTTTCCTCAAGCAAGCACCACGCTCTCCACCAAAAATATCTGCCACAAGGCGGCTGCGGCGTGATGGCGTTCGGGCTGAAAGGCAGCCGAGAAGAGGCTATCAAATTTATGGATGCACTGAAACTGATTTCTATCGTTACCCATGTGGCAGATGCAAAGTCGTGTGTGCTTCACCCTGCCAGCCACACCCATCGCCAGCTCTCCGAGCAGCAGCTCCGCGAAGCCGGCATCGCCCCCGACCTTATTCGCTTGTCGGTGGGCATTGAAGATGTGGCGGATATCATTGCCGACTTAGAGCAAGCCCTCCAATCCCTCCGCTAAATCACCCCTCCATACATGAAATTGACAGTGGCACCACATGTCCACTGTCAATTTTTTTTCGTTTTCACACCCATCGCCCCACCCGTAGGCGCGTGGTTTCAAGCCGGTGCGGAGAGTTCTCTATTTAGGCATATAAGCAGAATGGTCGTCGTCTTGCGGCGGCATATAGGCGTTGTGTGAGGCATCGGGCGATGCTTCCTCTCTGCCCTTGGGCTCTTGCTCAGCCTCTTGGGTGGCATCTGCCTTTTCAGGCAATTTCACTTTTGATTCAATGGAGGAGAGTTCTTCCCGGATTTCGTTATGCACTTTTGAAATACCTTTTTTTCCCTTGCTGATGCTTTTTTCCAAGGTATGGTCAATGGATTGCTCGAGTGTTTGGTTGAATTTAAAGGGCAGCATAGAGATAATGCACGATAGGAGCGCGAGCCACATCAGGGAGCTGGAAGCGTAGTAGCCAATGCAGAGCTCCTTAACGGTAAACCCCTCGATGACGGCTGCTTGATCGCCAATGAGTTCGGGGTCGTGGTGGAGCGACCAACTTTGATAGAAAAAATGGTAGAAACTAAAAAACACAATGCCCGACACTATAAATACTGCCGTGCCGATGCTCCATAGGCGGTGCTTGTTGTAGTTGAGCATAATGCCGCCAAAGCAAGCAATGAAGGGGAGCAGAGCGAAAATGGTTTTCGTGAGGCTAAAGTTTTCGGTTATCAGTCCGGCTGAATAACTCAAGCCGGTGATGCTGCCCGCCAGGTCCATCGACAAAAAAGGAAGGAACACATAGCACACAATGGCAGCTATAAGGAGGATGCTGGTAATCGGTTTCATATTGTGTAGGTGCAGATATCGTGAGTAATATTTATCTCAAAATGCGAATATAGTGCAAATTTTTTACAATTCCAAATTCTATCCTCCATTTTCCGCTTTGTAGCCACGGCTATTTCGTTTAAAAACGGATATGATTGCCCGCTTTTGTGGCGTGCAACGAAAATAAAGCCGCCTCCGCCGAAAATAACCACGCCTACCGCTATTTTATGAAAAAATCACCAATCGAGCGTGGGGGCTTGATTGGTGATTTTTTTGCCTGTATTTAAAC
The DNA here is from genome assembly GCA_004559845.1 of bacterium. Lineage (GTDB taxonomy): Bacteria > Bacteroidota > Bacteroidia > Bacteroidales > Muribaculaceae > Sodaliphilus. The sequence goes on along the minus strand of SFWW01000178.1, from coordinate 176 downwards.
CGGGTGGGTGGTTTTTATTATTGAAAAAGGAGGGCAATTATTTTTTCATGGCGAAGCCGAGGCGCACGCCGTTGAATTGCTTGGAGATGTCGCCGATGGTGGAGAGGGAGGTGTTGCCGCTGAGGGCACTCACGGTTTGAAGCAGGGTGAGGATTTTCTTTGATTCAAATGTGAAG
>SFWW01000049.1 GCA_004559845.1 bacterium | reverse complement strand
GGCGAAGCCGACTTTTTGTTCTCTTCCATCCCCTCTCTCAAATCATCCACAGCCACAAATAAAAATTGCAGAGCCGTTCTCACGAATAGCTCTGCATCCTCTTTCTTATCTATTACGAATTATTATTTATTGTATGCAAAATCTGCGTTGAGGTGCTTTATTCAATCACTCGGCAAGCGCCCATATAGCGCACCAAGTAGTAGCTTTCGGTGGAGTGGCTTTCGCGAACACCACGGCTCGCCGCGTGAATAAATTTGAAGGTGCCGCCGGCATTGTCGGCTTCTGTCACGATGCCCACATGCCCAATGCGATTGCCACGCGCGCGTCCGTTGAAAAACACCAAGTCGCCGGGTTTCAATTCGCTGCGGCTCACACTTCTACCATTATTGACCTGACCTCTGGAGGTGCGGTCGAGGCTGTAGCCAAACTGGCGGAACACGTAGCTGGTGAAGCCGGAGCAGTCGAAAGCGCCCGGACGCGATGCACCGTACACGTAGGGGGTGCCTCGGAATGAAAAGGCGAGTTTGAGCAAGGCGTCCACTTTCTTTTGATTTTCGTTGATGGGCGCATTTGCCATTTGTTGTTCAATTGTTCCGCGGTGGGTTTCGGTGGGTTTTGCAAGGCGCTGTGCCTGGATTGCCGTAAATGCCATCAGCATCATCACCATTGCCAAAAATATCTTTTTTTGAAGTGTCATCTAAAGTGGTTTTTTCGTTAAAAATGGGAGCTTTTCTCCTCGTTTCCATTTCAAAGTTACGACAAATGCGCACAGCGTGCAAATAAGTGAAAGGCTTTTAAACATTTACTTTTGTAAACTAAAAAATGTATCAATTTGTAAAATTCTTACGCTCACCGCCCTCTCGCCACCATATTTCGCTATTTAAGTTTACAAATTCCGCTCGGGCAAAAGTGAAAACTTTTACACATTTTAACAAAAAATCAAACACCGAAACCCTCATTTTTGCACACAATCTCCATTTTGTGCAACAAATTCCCCACCGCCCATCCAACCTATTGAATCTATTGAATCTATTGAATCTATAGGGGCTATAGCAACTATCCCCCTCCAAACCAAGCAGCCGCTATCCTGTCAAAGCCAAAGCCGTGTTCAAATTCTCTGAATTTTGATGTTGTGTTTTGATGGTAGGTATTTTTTGTGTAATTTTGTAGTTAAATCTTTTTTAGCGATATGAACGAAAAGAAAATGCTGATTGTGGTGGACCCGCAAATCGATTTCATTAGCGGTAGCCTTCCTGTGCCGGGCGCAGCGCAAGCCATGGACGAATTGGCTACCTATATCAAGACTCATGCTCGGGATTATGCCCTGATGGTGGTAACCAACGATTGGCACCCCTACGACCACTGCTCGTTTGCCCCTAATGGCGGTCCTTGGCCGGTGCATTGCGTGCAATATAGCGAAGGTGCCGCCACCTATTCGCCGCTGCTCGAAGCCATCTATGCTTCCGACCGCCCCACGCTGTTTTTGCCGAAGGGCGATTTGCAGCACCGAGAGGAGTATTCTATTGTGCAAAATAGCGCTGCTCGCGAGTTTTTTGAACAAACGCTCAATCCCGAGGTGGTGACCAACCCCGCTGACCAATATCAGCAAATCCACGTGTGTGGCATCGCCGGCGATGTGTGCGTGCTCAACACCCTGCGCGATCTCTTGCCTTTGGCGGGCGCCGACCGTATCACCGTGCTCACTGCCTATTCGCCATCGCTCGACGGCGGCAAGGCACTCTCCGATTTTATAGCCCAACACGGACTTCACACCCTATAACCTCAAGCCTATGATGCGAATCGACATACTCACCGTACTGCCCGAAATGCTGGAGTCGCCGCTCCATTGCTCCATTTTGCAGCGTGCACAAGACAAAGGACTCGTGGAAATCCATGTGCACAATTTGCGCGACTGGTCGCTGCGCAAGCATCGAAAGGTGGACGACTATCCCTTTAGCGGTGAGGCCGGGATGGTGATGCAAATCGAACCGGTGGACCGCTGCATTGAGCAGCTGAAAAGCGAACGCCACTACGATGAAGTGATTTTTACCTCGCCCGACGGCGAAATCCTCTCTCAACCCTTGGCAAACACCCTGTCGCTGGCGCAAAATTTGATTATCCTGTGCGGGCACTACAAGGGGGTGGATTATCGCATCCGCGAACATTTAGTCACGAAGGAAATTTCCATCGGCAACTATGTGCTCACCGGGGGCGAACTCCCTGCTGCGGTGATTGCCGATTCCATTGTGCGACTCATTCCGGGTGCCATCGGCGATGAACAAAGTGCGCTCAACGATTCCTTTCAAGACAATTTGCTCGAGGCGCCGGTCTACACCCGACCCGCCGACTACAAGGGATGGAAGGTGCCCGACATTTTGCTCAGCGGAAACAAAGCTAAAATCGACGAGTGGAAAATGCAACAAGCCCTCAACCGAACCAAGCAACTCCGCCCCGAACTATTGAATGACGAAAAATAAGAATTATTTATAATGCATAATGCATGATTCATAATGCATAATTCATGATGCATAATTCATAATTCATAATTCATAATTCATAATTCATAATTCATTTAATTTATAATCTCCAATTTCTAATTTCTCATTGCTATGCAAATATTTGGAAAAGAAATCAATCGACCCTCTTGGGTGCCGCGCTGGATGAGTTTCACCCTGGCGTTCTCCATTTTTATGATTGTGTCGCTCTTTTTCACCGGACCCAACAATTTTATGCGGGTGGTGGAACTGAAAAAGGAGATTAACGAACTCAAAACCGAAATCAAAAATAAGCGCGACACTGCCGCTATCTACGAAGCTAAATCGCAAGAATTTCGTACCGACAAGGCATCGCTCGAACGCCTCGCTCGCGAAAAATATGGCATGAAGCGATTAAACGAAGATGTGTATATCACCGACATCCCCTAAACTCTTTCTATCCCTATGCTCTCAGAAAAAAGAATCCAACAAGCACAATATGTGATGCTGTCGGTGGCGATGCTGCTGATAGTGGGCACTGCCATTCTTCCGCTTTTCAATGTGTATTGGGCTCCCGCTAAGTGGATCTACGCTTTCGGAGCCGTGCTCGCCCTCGCCGAAAGGCTCACGGAGCGATATCAGGGCACCAACATCCGCCTGCGCCGTCTTTACCGCATGGCGAAATTTTCGGCGTTGCTCTATTGCGTGTCGGCTTATTTCCTGTGTTTCGGTTCGAGCGAACACCCCACCGAATGGCTGGCTTTCCTTATGGCTGGCGCCGTGATGCAAACCTATTGCATGTGGGTACACGACTACGAAGTGAAAAAAGAAAAAAAACCAAAAGATTAATCAGTTATGATGGAATTTTTAACCGCTCACCACTTGCTGGGGCTCACGATTGGATTGTGCGCATTTTTGTGCATCGGGCTCTTTCACCCGCTGGTGATTAAGGGCGAATACTATTTTGGCGTGAAGGTGTGGTGGGTGTTTTTGCTCGCCGGCATCGGTTGCGGCATCGCGGCGTTGCTGGTGCATAACATCTTGGCACAAGCTGTGCTGGGCGTGGCTGCCTTTTCGTGCTTTTGGAGCATATTGGAAATTTTCGAACAGCAAGAGCGGGTGCACAAGGGATGGTTCCCGCGCAACCCGCGCCGCACCTACTATTGGGACCACGACCCGAAAGAAAAACGGTAGAATCTGCGCCTCTATCCTCGCAAATGATGCCTTATAGATGCTTTTTCTTCTATAAAAGTGCTAAAAATTGTACAAAATTCCATTTAATTAATGAGTATTTATTAATTTTGCACTTGATGAAGGCGGCATCACCCCACCGGCGTGAGGCGTTGCCTACTGCCCATGACTCAATTTTTTAGCATTTATCACCTAAGAATGAACAATTGTAAACTCTTTTTCGCCTCTCTTTTAATGGCATGCGCCGTGGCTTTTCAGGCTTCGGCACAAGTAACCGAAACTCCCTACTCCCGAATTGGCTTTGGCACTTTGGGCGACAACGCCACCGGCATTCAGCGCCACATGGGCGGCGTGGGCTACGCTATGCAGGGCGGTAGAATGGTGAACTCCAAAAATCCCGCTTCTTATGCTGCCACCGACTCGCTGACCTTTATTTGGGATGTGGGTATCGACTTGAGTCAAGTGTGGAGCAAAGAGGGCGACACGAAGGGCAGCGCTTTCAGTGGCGGTCTCGACTATTTGAGCGGCGTGTTCCGCGTGGCTAACAATGTGGGTGCCTCCTTTGGATTCATCCCCTATTCTTCGGTGAGCTACACCTTTAATTCCGAGATTGAAAACGGAATGGAAACCCGCACGGGTGCCGGCTCTATCAGCGAACTCTATCTTGGCGGTGCATGGAGCCCCATCAAGGGATTGTCGGTGGGTGCCAATGTGTCGTATATGTTTGGCACGCTCGACCATTCCACGTCGATTACCAGCAGCTCCACTTCGCTATTTTTCCGCACCATGGAGGTGCGCGACTGGAATCTCCACATCGGTGCTCAATATGCCTACGACCTCAATCGGAAAGACCGTGTGGTGGTGGGCGCCACGTTCTCGCCGAAAAAGTCGTTACACGGCAGCACTACCGCCACTTTCTACGATGCCACCAGCGACACCAAGGTCGATACCGCTTATCACAGCAATCTGAAAGGAAAATATGAGCAACCCAACACCTTTGGCTTGGGTGTGAGCTATTCCCATGCTAATCGCTTCTTCGCCGAAGTCGACTTCACCTATCAAGATTGGTCAAAAGCGAAATACACTCCCGTGCCCAACTATGAGCCCGCCAACACCAAATTCAACGACCGATGGAAGGTGAGTGGCGGTGTGCAATACATCCCCGACGACCGCGGCAACTATCTGAAGCGTATCAATTATCGCCTCGGCGCTTTCTATAATCACGACTACCTCAATGTGCAAGGCAATAATGTGCGCGACTATGGCGTGAGCCTTGGATTCGGATTTCCTGCCTTGGGCAGCAAATCGCTCGTGAACTTGGGTGTGGAATGGAAACACCGCGAATCCGCGCCGGTGTGCTTCGTGAAGGAGGATTTCCTGAGCGTTACCTTCAGCGTCACTTTCAACGAAATGTGGTTCTGGAAGAATAAGATCCGTTAAGCAATCATCTCTGCCACAATAGCATAGTGTGTGTGCCTCAATGCTGAATGCGAAATTTATATGGCTTGCCTGCATGCTGAGCATGGTGCTGTGGAGTATGGCATCGTGCAGCGAGGATAATATCCAAAAATCCGCCGACACACACGACCCCGAAAAGGTGCCTACCATGATTTCGCGCGACGTGCAAACCGTGGTGAGCGACTCCGGACGCACGCGCTATCGCATTACCACCAAATTGTGGAAAATCTACAGCGAATCAAAAAAGCCTCACTGGACTTTCCCCAACGGTGTGGTGGCTGACGAACTCGATGAGAATTTCCAAAATGTGGCTTCCCTCATCTGCGATTCGGGCTACTACGATGTGCAAAAACGCGAATGGAGCGCCATCGGCAATGTGCGCCTCTCTATGCGCAATGGCGACCGCATTCTTTGCGACCGCATGTATTACGACGAGCGGACCACTATCGTGAACTGTATGGATCACGTGCGCATCACTCGCACCACCGGCGACAAAATCGAAACCAACCAAATGTTCTACAACAGCAAAACGCGACGCTCCTATGGCGACACCTTTATCCACATTGAGGGTAGCGGACGCGTGATTGAAGGCTTTGGCTACGAATATTGGGACCACGACAAGCGCTACGTGGTGCGCCGTGTGCAAGGCATCTTCCCCATCGACGATTCCCGTTTCCGCCGCTAATCCCCCCCCCACAGGTAGCGACAGCCTTTGGCATATAATGCCCCCGCCACGCCTGGAATCCGGCAGGCGTAGTTTTTTTTCGGCGAAGCCGACTTCTTGGTCGTTTTCCACACCTCCCATTGCCCCGAACCCAACAGCCATAAAGCTGCGGAAGCCACTCCCTTCGTCGGGGAATGGCTTCCGAATATATACCGTTAGCGATGGGGATGATTATTTCACTTCCCAGGTGTCGCCTGCCATAATCATATCGTGGAGGCAGGTGTAGCCTTTTTTAGCTTTCACTTCTTCCACTTGGGCGGCTACGGCGCTGTCGTAGTTGGGTGCGTCCACTTGGCGAATCACGCCGATGGCCAAGGGCAATTCGTGGCCGTCCATCATGGCGAGCTGCTGGTGGAGGAAATTGCTTTGGCAGTGTGCATCGTGCACGAGCACATCGTCGATGGTGTAGCCGTCTTCACCGATAGTTACGGCTTTTAGCCCGAATCCGTCTTGCACGATACCTTTATTTTTTTCGGCGCCAAAAATCATTTTTTCGCCATGCACAAGGTGGATGGTGCGGTCGGCGCGTGTGGCACGGTCGGTGATATAATTGTGGATTCCATTGTTGAAAATCATACAGTTTTGGAGCAATTCCACCACGGCAAGTCCCTTGTGTTGTGCCGCTGCCATCATCACTTCTTGCGAAATTTTGAGTTCCACATCAATGCTGCGTGCAAAGAAGGTGCCGCGTGCGCCAAACACCAATTCTGCCGGCACGAAGGGGTCTTCGGTGGTGCCGTAGGGCGATGATTTCGACACGAATCCGCGGTCGCTGGTGGGGGAGTATTGACCTTTGGTGAGTCCGTAGATTTTGTTGTTGAGCATCAGCAGATTGAGGTCCACATTGCGGCGCACTTCGTGAATGAAGTGGTTGCCACCGATAGCCAAGCCATCGCCGTCGCCACACACTTGCCACACCGTCATATCGGGGTTTGCCACTTTAAAGCCGGTAGCCACGGCGCCGCCGCGTCCGTGAATGGTGTGGAAGCCGTAGGTGTTCATATAGTAGGGCAAACGGCTTGAGCATCCAATGCCCGAAATCACTGCGGTTTGATACGGTGGCACTCCGAGTGCCGCCATGGCTTTGTGGAGCACATTGAGCACGGCGTGGTCGCCGCATCCCGGGCACCAACGCACGGGTTGTTGGTTTTTAAAGTCGCCGGGAAGGTATTGTTGATTGATATTCTTGTTTTCCATAATTATTTATCCTCCATAATTTTGTTCACGCCTTCCACAATTTCGTGCACGAGGAAGGGTTGTCCTTCCACCTTGTTGATGCGCTTGATGTTGAGTTTTGGATAAATGCCTTGCAGATAGTTGGCAAATTGTCCGTCGTTGAGTTCTGCCACAATCACGGTTTTGTAGTTGCCCAGCACCTCTGCGGTGTTTTTGGGTAGCGGGTTGATGTAGCGGAATTGTGCGAAGTCGATTTTTCTGCCGGCTTTGTTGAGTTCTTCAAAGGCGGTGTAGATATGGCCGTAGGTGCCGCCCCATCCCACGATAATGGTGTCGGCGTCAGCGTTTTCGCTCTTTACCTCCAGCAGTGGAATGTGGTTTGCCACATTCGCCACCTTTTGTGCGCGAGCTGCCACCATGCGTGCGTGGTTGCCGGGATTGTTGCTAATCACGCCGCTTTCGTAGTCTTTTTCCAAACCACCCACGCGGTGTTCAAATCCTTCGGTGCCGGGAATTGCCCAATAGCGAACGAACTCTTCGTTGCGCATATAGGGTTTCCACGTTTCCTTCATTTCTTCGGTCACGAGGTTGGGCTTGATTTCCGGATATTCGTCATTGTCGGGGATGCGCCAAGCGCTGGAGCCGTTGGCAATGAAGGCGTCGGTGAGCAAAATCACGGGCGTCATGTGTTCCAATGCTATGCGCGAAGCCTCGAAAGCCATCTTAAAGCAGTCGGTGGGGGAGAGGGCGCTCACCACCACGAGCGGACATTCGCCACTGCGACCGTAGAGGGCTTGGTTGAGGTCGGTTTGTTCGGTTTTGGTGGGCAAACCGGTGGAGGGTCCGCCGCGCATCACGTCGATCACCACCAAGGGCAGTTCTGCCATCACAGCCAAACCAATGGCTTCGCTCTTCAGCGCCAAACCCGGTCCGGAGGTGCTGGTCACGGCGAGGTGGCCGGCAAAGCTGGCGCCAATGGCAGAGCACACGCCGGCTATTTCGTCTTCCATTTGAATGGCTTTCACGCCCAAATCGCGGCGTTTTGCCAATTCGTGGAGTATGTCGGTGGCAGGGGTGATGGGGTAGCTACCCAAAAACAGCGGTCGTCCGCTTTTTTCGCTTGCCATTATCAAGCCCCAAGCAGTGGCTTTATTGCCATTCACGTCGGTGTAGAAGCCGGGGCGAAGGTCTTCGGTTTCGATTCGGTAGGTCGATACCGATGCGTGGATATTGTGGCCATAGTCAAACCCGCTGCGCACCACTTTGGCGTTGGCTTCATATATGGCGGGCTTTTTGGCAAATTTGTTTTTCAAGAATCGGAGGGCACCATTGATGGGCGTGTTGAACAACCAGCACACCAAACCCAAGGCAAACATATTGCGGCACTTCATTTGGCTCTTGAAGTCCATACCGCTGTCGGCAAGGGCGGCTTTCACCATGGAGGTCATCGGCACTTCCACCACTTGCGCTTTCAACCCGATTTCGGTATAGGGGTCGTCGGTGGTGAAGAGTGCTTTTTCTAAATCGATTTTCTTAAACGAATCGATGTCGACGATGGCCACGCCGTTGGGCTTGAGAAATTTGGCATTTTGCTTCAGCGCAGCGGGGTTCATCGACACCAGCACGTCGCATTCGTCGCCGGGAGTGTGAACACCAAGGCCCACATGCACTTGAAAACCCGAAACACCATTGAGAGAGCCCTGAGGGGCACGTACTTCGGCGGGGTAGTCGGGGAAGGTGGAAATTTGGTCGCCACGCTCTGCCGACACATTACTGAAAATGTTGCCTGCCAGCTGCATACCATCGCCTGAGTCTCCCGAAAAGCGAACCACGATGCTTTGACGGAAGAGAATGTTGGTTTTGTCTAACATTGCTTTTTTAGTTGTTTTATTGTTGTTTTTGCCATCGCCATGCGCATACCGTGAAGAAGGCTTTCACATGGCTGAGGAGTGATGTTGTTGATAATTCTCTGCAAATTTAGTGCTTTCCATTGCAATAAAAAACATTTCGACCCATTACTTTTCTAAAAAAGTGTTCTTAAATCAAAAAAATATGCGCACCCCCCAAAAAAGCGCACAAAAAAAATCATTTTTTTTCAATTTCGTGCAACTTTTGGCATCATTCGTGCGTCTAATTCATGTAAAGCGGCTGAAAAAGCACGACTTTCACCACAAACAATGAAAATATTAACAAACTAAAACGATAAAAAAAATGACTTACACTGGAAAAAAACTTTACAAATCCTCTACCGACAAAACCCTCTGCGGTGTGCTCGGCGGCGTGGCTGAATATTTTGAAATCGACCCCACACTCGTGCGATTGGGCTACGTGCTGCTCTCTATCTTCTTTGCTGCATTCCCCGGCGTGATTGGCTACATTGTGATGTGCATCGTGATGCCATCTCGCCCCACTTATCAGCAACCCTACAACCGGCAGCAACCGCCCTACAACCAACCCCAGCCGCCCTACAACCAACCCCAATAACCCCGGCTCAAAAGCTCCATCTTTAAAAAAACAGTTAAAAACATACAATAGCTTAAATAGATGCGCTTTCTCCACCCCCACGGAGAAAGCGCATTTCTGTATGCGCAGCCACGAAAGAGGCGAGGCGCAAGCCAGCCATCGGAGATGGCATATTGTGGACATGCAAGCGAAAGGCGCAGCCTGAAGCGCAGCTTGGAGATAGCGAAGCCAGATCGAAAGAGCCTCGGAGGGTCGGTTGTGGCAAGAATCATAGGTAGGAATATGCCACCCTTGACACACACGATGCGCCATTTTTTGCGTCAGGCCCAGTTTTTTTTCGGCGAAGCCGACTTTTTTTCCGCGAAGCGGCTTTTTCTTCGGGCGGCGAGGGATGTGAGTGGCGAGCGCAGCGCGCCACCGTGGGCGAGAGTGGAGATAAAGCTGAAAATGAGTTTTCAGGCTTTATCCCACTCACCGTCCCAC
>SFWW01000048.1 GCA_004559845.1 bacterium | reverse complement strand
GATATCAATCTTGTAAAACAAGATGTTCTTCCTTATGTTGATGATGCTCATGAATTGGATATTTGGTCAAATGACTATTTTTTACAGATAGCCGACATGATAGAGTTTGCCCCTATATCGACAGAATGATGTCCTAAAAGTAGTTTCTTAATGAAATACGTTTTCAGATTCAGACATTTATCTTAACTCGAAGAAGTTGAACTAAAGCGATAAATTTAAATAATATGGAAGAGATTTTTCTAAATTCCATCCGTGATTTTAACGACTATCAGGGGGTGGAGACACTTCATCCGCTGGTGAGCGTGGCGCATGTGGAAAACACATCGCACATCAAGGCGTGTGTGATGCACTATGGCGTGTATGCCATCTATTTGAAAGAGAATAAGGGATGCAAACTCCCATACGGTCGCACGCCCTACGACTTCGACGAGATGACCGTGACCGCCTTTTCCCCGGGGCAAGTGGTGAAAGTGGAACCAAACCCCGATGTGCCGTTCGCCAAGTTCACCGCCTTAGTGTTCCATCCCGACTTGCTCAACCGCACCGCATTGGGCAGGCAGATAAGCCGATACGAGTTTTTCGGCTATTCCAGCACAGAGGCATTGCACCTCTCCGCACAGGAAGTGGAAGTGTTTCGGGGAGTGCTTGCTATGATAGAGCAAGAACTTCACCGCGCCATCGACAAGCATACCCGCGAACTGATTGTGTCGAACATCGAGCTGCTGCTGAATTATTGCCTCCGCTTCTACGACCGCCAGTTTATCACCCGCGAAATCATCAACCATTCTGTGGTGAAAAGGTTCATCGCCCTGCTGGATGAATACATTGCCACAAAAGCCCACCGAGAGGGTTTGCCCACAGTGTCGTATTTTGCAGAAAAATGCTGCCTGTCGAGCGGCTATTTCGGCAATTTGGTGCGCGTGGAAACCGGTAGAACCGCAAAAGACATCATCTCCGAACACCTTCTCACGCATGCCAAACAGTTGCTAAACGACGAATCGCTGACCATTGCAATGATAAGTAATCGTATCGGCTTCGACTATCCCCAACATTTCGTGCGTTTCTTCAAGTCACATACCGGCAAAACCCCTTCCGCATACAGGAATGAAGTGTGAGATATGGGGGTGTAGCGCAAAATCGGAAACCAAAACTACAAAAACCTAAAGAGATTGATACACTTATGAAACATGTAAAAATCTTGCTATTGGCTGTGCTGACCATTGTAGCAACATCGGCAACAGTGTGGCTGTGCTGAAACAGTCATACCCCAATATCAAGTGGCAAAGCGGCACACTGCTGAATCGAGTGAGTGAGAAAGAGATTGAAGCCTGGGTGGCTACATCTATGAAATAAGCCGGTGGTGGGGGACACCGGAGGGGGCGGTTGAATACCTATAGGAGACGTTTTTAGCAGCGGTTGATTATGCGGGAACAAAGGAACCGGAACAAATGGACTGGTTCTTTTGTTCCCGCTTTTAATGACGACAAATCATTTTTATACCAAAGGGACGGTTCTTTTGGTTACCACTTGATAAATATATATAAAGCACCCCATCCTTCCACAAACCAAAAGAACCGTCCCTTTGATATATAAATTGGGGATTTCCACAACCGACCCTCCGAGGCTCATGGCTTTCGCTTCGCAGTCTCCAAGCTGCGCTACAGGCTTCGCCTTTCGCTTGCATGGAGTTTTTCACAATACGCCATCTCCGATGGCGGCTTAGTGAGGGGGCAGCGTGGGTAAATTCGATGAGGCGAGGCTGTGTCATAAACCTTAAATACGACACAGCCTCCATTTTTTTTGGGGGTGAAACAAAAAGGAGAATCAAAATTTGTGCGCAATCAATGGTATCGGGAAAATGAACCAAAATAGACCAATCACATCACACATATTTTACTTTTCTTTGCACAAACAATTACCGGAAGCGATAAATTTCAATTTTAATTAAAAAACTCTTTAATCAAAATTATTATGTTTAAGAAACCTTTCAACATCATGCTCAGTGCACTATGCTGCACAGCATTGCTTGCCTCATGTGGCGGCAACAGCGGTTCAAACTCATCGAGTGAATCAACCGAAGAGACCGCCGAAAAAGGCTCTATTACAGTAAGCCCCGAAAATACAAGCATCGGAGGAAAATTCGGCAAAGCTTTTGATATCGAAGACAGGGATTATACCGTAAATTACGAAAAAGCCGTAATTGGTGATGATAAAGAGATAAAAATGAGTGTCACTTTTACTCGCAACGATGCACTACCCTCGGTCAACTTCGACGAAATTGCAGGCTCCAGCGATGCAGGCAAGAAATATTTGGGTAAAATAGAAGCAGAATTTCTTGATGAAAACGAGAATGTGCTATTCACAGCCGATGCATCAGCCTCCGATATCGACAAACTTCTTTCTCTTGAGGTAGGAGACAAAAGCACCATCACATTCACCGGTTACGCAAAAGATGATGTTGTTATGAAAGTGAAGGTGTTCCGCCTCACAAGCACACTTGAGAATAGTAAACGCATCGAAAATCCGGTCACTGCAACGGACGATCTTGAAGCAGTGGACGATCTTGAAGGACTGGACGACCTTGAAGGATTGGACGATCTTGAAGCACTGGGCAAGGCTGCCGAGGCCGTTGGAGCAATGGCAGGTGCAGCAGCAAAGGCTGCCGACGCTGCCAATGAAATCAGCAAAAGAAAATAACAAAAAAGTATAACATTAAAATTTAAACAGACATGATTAGCTTATTAATTTGGGTGTTGGTCATCCTATTTCTTGGACTTGGTTTCCTTAGTTGCTTTATCAATAAAATTCCCGGTCCGATTCTTGTATTTATCGGTATTCTTATAGCACAAACGGGATTGGAACAAGGTCCCGGATGGGGTCCGGTGGCTATTGTAGCGGTAATTGCAATTGTTGCATTCATTTTGTCGAAAATGATAACTCGTGCAACAAAGAAGATGCAAGAATACAGCAAGATAACGAGCTTTGCAACTACGATTGCATCACTCATCGGAGTTGCAATTGTAGTAGGAAGCGGAAGTGAAAGCATCGCCAGCATCATCGTTTGGCTCATCATCGGATTTGTAGTTCTGCCTTTCCTATTTGCACTTTTAGTAGAGAGCATTCGACAAAAAAGTGCCGCACTTGGTGTAAAGAGTGCTATCGCTGCCACTGTGGTATATCTTACCGACACCGCCTTAAAACTCGCAGCGTTTGCCTACGCAATTAATGCATTGATTACAAGGGCATAATATTCTGCGGATAATTAATCATCGAGAGGTTACGCCATGGCGTAACCTCAATTTTTTTTTTGGGGGGGTAGTCAAGCAGGGGATGGAAACGAAGGGGTGGTTTCTTTGTTGCTGCCGGTGCTATGATGGCTGTTCTTTGAAGTCTTTGCCTTGCTTGATGGCTTCCACGAAATCGCTGATGCGGTGCAATTCTTTGGGGATGTTGATGCGCTGGGGGCACGAACTGATGCACTTGCCACATCCGATGCAGTGGTCGGCTTGTCGGAGTTTTGGCACCGAGCGATCGTATCCGATAAGGAAAGCGCGTCGGGCTTCATTGTATGCCGGGTCGGCTTTAGATTTCACCACATGGTCGGCGCTCAAGCACTTATTGTAGTGAACCAAAATGCCGGGTATGTCGATGCCGTAGGGGCAAGGCATACAGTATTTGCAATCGTTGCAAGGGATGGTTTTGTAGTCCACGATTTGCTTAGAGATGTGTTCATCGAGGAATCGTGCTTCCTCGTTGGTGAGCGGGCGCAGCGGACTGTAGGTGCATAGATTGTCTTTCAGGTGCTCCATGTAGGTCATTCCCGATAGCACGCAGAGCACATTTTTGGGCGTGCCCGCATATCTGAAAGCCCACGATGCCACCGAGTGGTCGGGGTCGCGTTGCTTGAGTTGTGCCACCAGTTTGTCGGGCAATTTGCTCAATCGTCCACCCAAAAGCGGTTCCATCACGAACGCCATCAAACCGCGTTTTTCCAATTCTCCGTAAAGGTATTCCGCGTTGGTGTTGTAGTCATTGATTTCTTTTGCGTGTTTCCAATCGAGGTAATTGAGTTCGATGAGCACGAAATCGAATTTCACCTTGCCCTCATCGTGCAAACGCAGGGCGTGGTCGAAGATACTCACATCGCCGTGATAGGAAAATCCCAGGTTTCGAATCACCCCTTCCTTCTTCTTTTGGTTGAGAAACTCCATTATTCCGTTTTCCACGAATCGAGCATTAAAGAGTCCCATTGCATCCAATCCATCTTCTTCACGGCTACCGCCAATGTTGTGCCAGAGGTAGTAGTCGAAATAGGTGGTTTGCAGATTTTTGAGCGAATTTTCAAACATTTCGATAGATGCTTCGCGTGTGAACTCATGCATATTGCTCATCTTGGTAGAGATGAAATATTTTTTGCGGTCGTGTCGTGCCAAGGCAATGCCTAAGGAAGTTTCGCTATTTCCGCGGCAATAGAGCGGCGAAGTGTCGAATAGGTTCACGCCATGCTCAAGTGCATAGTCCACCTGCTTATTCACCATCTCTTGGTCGATTTCACCTTCGCCGTTTTGTCGCTCCCCGATGTGGTCGTTTTTGGTAGGTAGCCGCATCATACCGTAGCCCAAGAGCGACACCTTATCGCCCGAAGTAGGGCAAGTGCGATAGGTCATTTTCCCGATGGGCGGTTCTTGCTGCGTGTCGTGTTGTTCGCCACCGGCGCATCCTGTGATAGTGGAAGCGCCCACCGCCACTGTGCCGATACCCAATCCCTTCAAGAAGGAGCGTCGGGTAAATATATTTTTTTTATCATTATTTTCCATCGTAGTAAATTTTTTTTGGGGGGATTAAATGGTTTTGTGCACTTCGTTTCCTTCCACATAGATAGCCGCGTGGGGTCGCGCCGGACACACATATTCGCAGGAGCCGCATCCGATGCATTTTTCGGTGTTCACCACCGGAATTTCGGGCGAAGTGTCGTCGTTAGGATTGGATGGCACCATTTGGATGGCACCGGCAGGACAATGGCGTGCGCAATTGCCACAATCCACGCCATCGGTAAGCACCACACAGTAGGATTTGCGCCACACGGCATGTCCGATTTGTGTGCTCGACTTATCCGCCTTGCTAATGGGCTGAATGGCACCTGAGGGACACACCTTTGAGCATCGATGGCAATCGGGACGGCAAAAACCTTTGTCGAAATTCATTTCAGGTTGCATGAAGCGCTCCAAGGAAGACGATGGGCGCAGCACTTGGTTGGGGCATTTGGAAATGCACAATTGGCAACCTACGCATCGCCTGCGCATATTTTCCACACTGAGCGAGCCGGGAGGGGTGGGAAACACGCGTCGGTTGGGCGTGATGCGGTCGGCAATCACCGTCATGCCGCCATCCACCTTTTTCACCTGCGCCAAAGCCACCTCGGCACCCACTATGGCAGCGCCCGTCAGGATAGCGCGTCGTGTGGAGTCGGCACCTTCGGCAGGAGTATTTTTCGCTTTATTCGCCTTAGGAGGGTGGCCGTAGGAGAGCGCGCCAAAGTGGCACTTCGAGATACAATTGCCACACGCCACACAGCGCGAATAGTCTACGGTTTGCTGTTTGTAGTCGATGCACGAAGCCTTGCAATTTTTGGTGCAAAGACTGCAATTCTTGCATTTATCAGCCACGAAATGCACCTTCAGCCACGAAAAGCGAGCCACAAAGCCCAGCACCGTGCCCACCGGGCAAATGGTGTTGCAATAGGTGCGACCGCCGCGCCACGCCAGCACCACTATCGCCAAAGTAAGGGCAATGGTGGTGAGGAACACCGGCAGACTCTTGATCCACACCTCTCTATCGTAGAGCGCATAACTGCCCCACGAAGCCACCACATTTTCCAAAGCATTGTTGCACCAAATGTAGAGCGGCTGTATCAAATTTTGCATCATACTTCCATAGGTACCGTAAGGCGAAAGCAGCGACACAATGCCACCAATGCCCAACGCCAGCGCCAGCACAAAAAGGAGCAACACCGGATAGCGAAGCCAATTTTTTGCCTTGCTGTAGGTGAAACGGTTTTTCTTCGTTTTGCCATGCAGGCGCGACACTAAATCTTGAAACACGCCAAGCGGACAAATCACCGAGCAATAGATTCTGCCGAAAATCAAGGTGAGCAACAGTAAAGCCGCAATCACCACCACATTGAGCGCCAGCACCGCCGGCAAAAATTGCACCTTTGCCATCCATCCGAGCAACTTATAGAGCACACCCGTGAAATCGAGTAGCATCAGTGTGAGTAGCACGAAGAAGATGGCAGCTAATATACGTCGAACTTTTTGCAACATAGCGAATTTACATTAAAAGGATATTCAATTTCACAAAACTAATAAAAAATTTCCAAAATTGCACCATGTGGCAGGAGATTAACTATTTTTTGTGGGGAGGGAGTGTAGGTATAGAAAAAAAGGAGGCTATCGCCGAAATAATTACTGCACATGGTGGATTATTGGGCGGTGCCTTCCATTTGTGGATTATTGTCACGACCGACCCTCTACGAGGCTCATTCCCGTGGCTTCGCCTCGCTTGCATGGAGTTTTTCACAATATGCCATCTCCGCCGGCACTTTGGTGGCTATAGATGGGAAAGATGGTGGGGAATTAATGGTATTGGGCAAAGAGGTGCCACATGAGAATGGCGGCTGAGTTGGCGATGTTGAGACTGTGTTTGGTGCCCAATTGTGGAATTTCGATGCAGCAATCGGCAGCGTCGACTGCTTGTTGTGCCACGCCTTTCACTTCGTTACCAAAAATGATGGCATACTTTTCAGAAGGGTTGATAATAAAATGTTGAAGACTTATGCTGCCGTGCACTTGTTCGATTGCGCAAATTTTATAACCTTTGTGGCGCAATTGCGCCACTGCTTCCATCACATTATTATAATAGGTCCATTTCACGGTGTTTTCCGCACCGAGAGCAGTTTTGTGTATTTCGGGCGATGGTGGGCATGCAGTGATGCCGCAGAGTGCTATTTCGCTAATCACGAACGCGTCGGCGGTGCGCATCACACTGCCAATGTTCATTTCGCTGCGCACATCGTCGAGGACCACCACCACGGGTATTTTTTCTGCTTTTTTAAATTCTTCGGGGCTAATGCGCTCCAAATCGAGCATCGATTTTTTCTTCATAACGGCAAAGGTACGAATTTTTTTCGTCTCAACAAGTGACCGCGAGTTTTGGAAAAGAAATGTTGTGAACAGGTTGTTAATAACTTGTGAAAAACGGGGTAAAAAGTTATTGATAAAAAGATGGGCAAAAGGCTTGACATTTGAAAATCAGTTGGGCTTAATGCGTGGAAGGCAAAAATGCAAATGAAGTTTTTAAATTTTGTTGCGTGCTATTTTAACAGGGTTTTCATCAGTAATTAATAGGTAAAGTGGCAATAATTTATTAACTTTGCAAGTTGTTAACAGGGTGTTAATAAAGTTTGGAAACAGCTATAAATCAAAAATAAAGGGTGTAAACAATGTATTAATATCTCTGCTTCAAACATCAATAACTTAAAAAGCAAGAAATTTGGAAAAAAGTTATTGTAGATATTAACAGCGTATCATTATCATCATAAAATCAATTTTAAAAAAAATAAAAAATGAATATTATATAATGATATGCTTGTGAATGATGTGGAAAACTCCGCTTTTTTTGTGCGTACGCGCATTGGAAGAGGGGGGTGGAATAATTGAAAATAAAAAACAATTCAAAATATCTTAACGAAGAAACTATGGAATATAATTTTCGCGAAATTGAAAAGAAATGGCAGCAATGGTGGCGCGACCACCATACGTATGGCTGTGAAATCAATCACGACAAACCCAAATATTATGTGCTCGATATGTTTCCTTATCCCTCGGGAGCCGGACTTCATGTGGGGCATCCGCTGGGCTACATTGCCAGCGATATTTTTGCTCGCTACAAGCGATTGAAAGGATTTAATGTGCTCCATCCGATGGGCTACGATGCGTATGGATTGCCCGCCGAGCAGTATGCCATCCAAACCGGTCAGCACCCGGAGGTGACCACGGTGAAAAACATAGCGCGCTATCGTGAGCAATTGGAGAAGATAGGATTTTGCTACGATTGGAACCGCGAAGTGCGTACGTGCGACCCTAAATATTACAAGTGGACGCAATGGGCATTTATGAAAATGTTTGAGAGCTACTACAACACGCAGGAAGAAAGTGCGCGCCCCATCGCCGAACTCATTGCACATTTTGAAAAATGCGGTACGCAAAATTGCCATGCCGCCACCAATGGCAAAAACGAATTCACTGCCGAGCAGTGGAAAGCCATGAGCAAGGTGGAAAAAGAAAATGTGCTGATGGACTATCGCATCGCCTACCGCGGCAACACGATGGTGAACTGGTGTCCGAAATTGGGCACCGTGCTTGCCAACGACGAAGTGAGCGAAGGCGTGTCGGTGCGCGGCGGTTATCCGGTGGTGCAAAAAATGATGAGCCAATGGTGCTTGCGCGTGTCGGCTTACGCGGGTCGTTTGCTCCGCGACCTTGAAAATTTGGATTGGACCGATTCCATCAAAGAAACGCAGCGCAATTGGATAGGCTACAGCGAAGGCGCCGAAATGCTTTTCCCCATCGTGGGTAGCAACGAGCAAATGCTCATCTTCACCACGAGAGCCGACACCATATTCGGTGTGACCTTTATGGTGCTCGCTCCCGAAAGCGAATATGTGGCAAAAGTGACCACAGCCGAGCAACAGGCAGCCGTGGAAACCTACCTCGAGGAAGTGAAGCACAAAACCGAGCGCGAACGAATGATAGAGAAAAAAGTGTCGGGCGTGTGGAGCGGTTCGTGGGCAGTGAATCCCGTAACCGGTGATGAAATACCCATCTACATCAGCGACTATGTGCTTGCCGGCTACGGCACCGGCGCCATTATGGCAGTGCCCGCTCACGACAGCCGCGACTATGCCTTTGCCAAGCATTTCAACCTCCACATCGTGCCCCTGATAGAAGGTGCCGACGTGACTGAAGAGAGTTTTGATGCCAAAGACGGCATTATGATTAATTCGAGCAACGAAAAATTGCAGCTCAACGGCCTCCAAGTGAAAGAAGCCATTGCCAAAACCAAAGCCTTTATTGAAGCCGAAGGCATAGGCAAGGTGAAGGTAAACTATCGCCTGCGCGACGCCATTTTCAGTCGCCAACGCTATTGGGGCGAGCCCTTCCCCGTGTATTACGATGCCGACGGTCAGCCACAATTGATAGATGAAAGCGAATTGCCGCTGCAATTGCCCGAAGTGGATAAATTTTTACCCACCGAAAGCGGCGAACCGCCATTGGGACGCGCCAAGAATTGGGTAGCCACCAACGGTCAGCCCTTGGAATTGAGCACGATGCCCGGTTTTGCAGGTTCGAGCGCCTACTATTTGCGCTATATGGATCCACACAACGAAGAAGCCCTCGTGGGCAAAGAAGCCGACGAATATTGGCGTCAGGTTGACCTCTATGTGGGCGGCACCGAACACGCCACCGGTCACTTGATTTACAGCCGATTCTGGAATAAATTTCTCTATGACTACGGTTATGTGTGCGAACCCGAGCCCTACAAAAAGCTCTTCAACCAAGGTATGATTCAGGGACGCAGCAATTTCGTGTATCGCATCAAAGACACCAACACCTTCGTGAGTCTTAACCTCAAAGATGACTACGAAGTGACCCCCATCCACGTGGATGTGAACATCGTGAGCAACGACGTGCTCGATATTGAAAAATTCCGCGCTTGGCGTCCGGAATTTAAAGACGCCGAATTTGTGTTGGAAAACGGCAAATACGTATGTGGCTGGGCGATAGAAAAAATGTCGAAATCTATGTTCAACGTAGTGAATCCCGACGACATTCCGGTGGAAGCCAGCAAACCATGGGATACTAATGGCATTGACGGCGTGAACCGTTTCTTGAAGAAATTGTGGAACATGGTGTGGGATGGCGACCGCATGCGCCTCACCGACGATGCCCCCACAGCCGACAATTTGAAATCGCTGCACAAACTCATCAAAAAAGTGACGGCAGATGTGGAAGTGCTCAGCTACAACACCTCGGTGGCAGCCTTTATGATTTGCGCCAACGAACTCTATACGCAAAAATGCATGAGCAAAGCCATCTTCAAAGACCTCATCGTGGTGCTTGCGCCCTTTGCTCCGCACATTAGCGAAGAATTGTGGCACGTGCTTGGCGAAGAAGGCAGTGTGTGCGACGCCACTTGGCCCGCATTCAACGAAGAATACCTCAAAGAAAGCAACGTGAAATACGCCGTGATGTTTAACGGTAAGCCTCGCTTCAACATAGAAGTGCCGGTAGGCACCGACAAAGACGAAGTGCAACGCATCGCCCTCTCCCACTCCGGCGCCGAAAAATGGCTCGCCGGCAAGCAACCGAAAAAGGTGATTGTGGTGCCCAACAAAATCGTGAATGTGGTGGTGTGATGCGCCCTAAGGAGATTATTTTTTATCATTAGATATTTCAAGTTTCGCAAGTATTAATATTAGGAAGTTAAGAAGTTAAAAGAAGTTATCACTCGCTTCGCTCGTTAGAAGTTAAGA
Source organism: bacterium (assembly GCA_004559845.1). Classification (GTDB taxonomy): domain Bacteria; phylum Bacteroidota; class Bacteroidia; order Bacteroidales; family Muribaculaceae; genus Sodaliphilus. The sequence continues at coordinate 815 of SFWW01000048.1, read as the reverse complement.
CGAATGCCGTTGCTTGGCGATGAGCTAAGCGGTGATTTTAATCCGTAAATTCCTTTTTTACTTGCGAAACTTGAATTAGATATTAAAAAAATTTTCACTTCCCCAAAATAAAGCCCTGCTATTCTTTCAATGGCAGGGCTTTTCCATTCCAATACCCGGTTAGGGAAATGGCGGAGGCATATAATAAAGGACCTACCATCGGCTGTAGAAAATAGTTATAAAGTTATCATCTTCAAAGTTCGTCACAAAAATGTGTAACTTTCCCTCAAAGTTCGTCACAAAAATGTGTAACTTTTCTTCAAAGTTCGTCACAAAAATGTGTAACTTTTCCTCAAAGTTCGTCACAAAAATGTGTTTTTTCTTTGTTATTTCATTGATATTTAATAAATTGTGAAAACAACTAAATAATTGCCGGGTGCAAAGGTATGTATATTTTGAATTGGAATCTTAGAAAGTAATAGATTTGCCACTATATGCCTTCTCCATTTTCCATCAATTATTGTAATAGAGATAATAATCCAAATTGGTGATTATTTTACTATAATCACTCCCATCCATTTGATATAAAAAATTGTTTTAAGTGCATGACAAAAATTTAAAGATGTGATATTTGTCCTTGTAGCAAATCCTTTGCAGCACGCTTTCAATCTCCATCATGCCGTACCTGACCACGGACATGGTTCTGCGACTTGACCGGAGACTTGAGCAACAACGTTATCAGTTTGATGCGCGCCAGGTTCATAGATTTTCCAAAATGCTCTTGCGTGATTTGAAAAAGTTTGCTAATTTTGCCTCTGCTCTTGGAATTAGTAGCT
>SFWW01000004.1 GCA_004559845.1 bacterium | reverse complement strand
GCTGTAGGGGCTGATGCGTGACCATCAGGCGACCAAGTGTGGAATGGGAACATAGCACCAAGCACACCGAAACCAACGAACGCCATTGGGAAGAGGTAGAGTTGCCAATCGTGAGGAATGGCATTGTTCTGAGCCACTTCGAGGAGGTTCATGGTGAGGTTGCCGTCGGCAGAAGAATGATAGTAGATACCGAGAATGCTGAGCATCAAGAATGCAGAGCCACCCATCAGCATCAATGTATACACCGATAAGGAGGTACATAGGAATAAGAGCCACCTCGTAGAACATAAACATGGTGAAGAGGTCAACAGAGATGAAGAAACCAAACACACCAATAGAAAGGAGGTAGAACCACATAAAGAATTGGCGAGGCAGCGGATCGATTTTCCACGATGCAAACACACCGGCAAACACGATGAAAGCAGAAAGCAGAATCATCACTACCGACACGCCATCCACACCGAGCGCCAAATTGATATTGAGCGGCGCATACCAGCACCAGCTATCGGTGAGCAACATTTGTGCTTGATTGCCGGCGCCTCTTTCTTGCAAGAAATACACCACCAAGTAGATGGCAAGAGCCACCAGCACAGTGGCGCCTGTGGCAGCAACGGTTCTAATCGCCTTGATGCCTTTGTTTTGACAAAGAGCAAGTCCCAAAAGCGTAAGGAGCGGGACAATTACGAAATAAATTAATATATTATCGAAAATCATAATCAATTCAATTTAAAGAACCATTGTATTAAATCAGAACACACACTAAAGTTACCGCTGCCAAGAGCATAGCGCCCATGAGGTAGACATACACATACGATTGCACATTGCCCGATTGCAGGCGGCGGATAGCAAAGCTACAAGAATTGGTAACGTCGCCCAACAGATTGAAGAAGCCGTCGATGCAATGACGGTCGAACCAAGCAATGGGTTTGCAAATTTTTTGGAAAATCACTTTGTGGGTGATAAACTGATAGAATTCGTCCATGTAGAAACGGCGATAAGCTGCCTCCCAAAGTCCGGAGCAAGCATTTTTCATGCGAGCCGGAAGCGGGTTTTCTTTATAATAGAGCTTGAATGCCAAGCCAATGCCCACCAAAGCCACACACACGCTGGAGATAGCCACGGTGTAGTTCATATGCGTGTGCAATGCTTTGCCATCGGCAGTCACCAATTCGCCGAAGGGTACCAAACCTGCCACCACCGACACGGCAGAGAGCACAATCAGCGGCAAGCTCATGGTCCAAGGACCTTCGTGCGGCGCATCGTGACCTTCGTGCACTTCGTGTTCTTTCCAGTGGAAAATCAGGAAGTAGATGCGGAACATATAGAAAGCAGTCATACCTGCCACCATCGACATCCATAAGCCCCAGAAGGTGCCTTTTTCGTAGCAAGCCACCAAGATTTCATCCTTAGAGAAGAAACCGGCAAATGGCGGAATACCGGCAATGGCCAAGCAGCCTATCAAGAAAGCAATATTGCTGATGGGCATGTATTTGCGCAAGCCGTGCATGGCACTGTTTTCGTTGCTGTGAACGGCGTGAATCACTGCACCTGCCACCAAGAAGAGCAAAGCCTTAAACATGGCGTGGGTGTAGAGGTGGAACATAGATGCCATATAGCCCAAACCACCTTCTTCGCCATGACCGGCAGCGGTGCTCACACCCAAAGCAGTCATCATATAGGCAATTTGCGAAAGTGTGGAGAAGGCAAGTGCGCGCTTAATATCGCTTTGCACACAAGCCACCGCAGCAGCATAGAATGCCGTGAAAGCACCGGTAACAGCCACCACATTGATAGCCACATCGCAAATCACGTAAAGCGGGAACAAGCGAGCCACCAAGAACACACCTGCCACCACCATGGTAGCAGCGTGAATCAATGCCGACACCGGAGTTGGACCTTCCATTGCATCGGGCAGCCAAATGTGGAGCGGATACATAGCCGATTTACCGGCACCACCAATGAAGATGCAAATCAGCGCCAAAGGCAAAGCCGGCATTCCGAAGAAGGTAACCGAATTAAGGGCTTGCGAAATGGCATCGGGCTGAGAAAGCAACGTGGCAAAACTCAAAGCACTTTCGCCCTGCGGCACCAGTGAAGTGAGCGTGCTCACAGCATAGCCCAGCACAATCACACCGAAAAGGAAGAAGAAATCGGCCAAACGAGTAACGATAAACGCTTTCTTCGAGGCATGAATGGCTGCGGGAGAGCTATAATAGAAACCGATGAGCAAGTAGGAAGAAACGCCCACCATTTCAAAGAATACGAAAATTTGGAAAATGTTGGTAGCCACCACCATACCCAGCATAGAGAAGGTGAACAACGCTAAGAACGAATAATAGCGTTGGAATCCCTTCTCAGCATTACCATGATGGTCGCTCATATAGCCCAAACTATAGAGATGCACAAAGAAAGAAATGGTGGTAATCACAATGAGCATCATCGCCGAAATGGGATCGAGCTCAAAACCAATGTTTGCCATCACCTTATCGCCCAGATTGAGCCATTCCCAATCAGCCACGATGATAGTTTGACGCACACCATCCACCACCTGTCCTTGACCGGTGCCAAAGAAATAGGTGAGAGCCACCCCATATGCCAATACGGTGGTAACACCTTGACCTATCACGCCAAGCACACCGGTCAGTTTACGCCCCATTTTCACACCTGCGAGCCCTAAAAAGAGGAACATCAACAGCGGAAGGGCAACAACTGCAATAGTAATATTAAAATCCATAATCCTTAGAACTTCAGTTTTGTGATTTGATTAATGTCCACCTTCTTGGCAATGCGGAACACATTGATCACAATAGCCAAGGCAACGGCAGTTTCGGCAGCGGCAATAGCAATTGCAAACAAGGCGAAAAACATGCCATCCATCTGTTCAGGGAACAAGTATCGGTTAAACACAGCAAAATTGATATCCACCGAATTGAGCATGAGTTCGAGCGAAATCAAAATTGCAATCATATTCTTACGGGTGATAAAGCCGTAGACACCGCAGCCAAACATAATGAGGCTGGGAACAAGATACATTAAAATATTAATATCCATTTCTTTAATCCTCCTATGCTATTATCTGCGGCGAGCAACCACCACACCACCTATTATACATGCTAATAACAATACACTCACAGCCTCAAAGGGGAGCAAGAGACCGAATTTGTCGCTATTGAGCAAGGCTTTACCAATTTGCTCAATGCTATAGTCGCCGGCAGGCAACAATTGCTGAGCACAGAATTTGCCATAGCTTATCAAGGCATAACCACACACAGCCACACCCAACAAGGCAGCCGAAAGTCCCATCACGCGCTTCTGCGAAGTGAGCGGCTCAGCATCCTTCCCCGGCTTGTGGGTGAGCATAATTGCAAACACAAACAAGACCAAAATACCCCCTGCATACACGGCAATTTGCACGGCGCCCAAAAACTCAAAATCGAGTTGGAAATACACCATTGCGGTGGCAAAGAGCACAAAAAGCAAGTAAGTGGCCGAACGCAGAATCTTTCGAGTGGTGACTGCCAGAAGCGAGAACACGATAATTGCAATTGCAATTATGAAATACAAAATAATATTTCCTACTGATTCCATGTTTATTTATTTTCTTTATTTTCTGAATTGGTAGCCTGAGCATCAGCACTCTTAGGTGCTGCAGCGGGCTTGGTTGCCGCTTCTGCGTTCGGGGCGGAAGTGGCAGGCTTAACTACTGGAGCGGGAGCAGGCTTCTCCTTTTCTGGCAGATAATTCAATTGTTTTACCAACGCTTCGCGACGGAACACCGACTGCTCGAAGTCGTTGCTAAACTCGATAGCCTTAAACGGGCAAGAAAGCACGCAAAGGTCGCAAAACGTGCAGCTACCCAAATCGTAGATATATTTATCGAGTTTCATTTTCTTTTTGCCATTAGGCAAATCCACCATTTTAGTGGTGATTTGGATCGTACCATTGGGGCAGTTGCGTTCACACGTTTTACAGCCTGTGCATTTGTGGTAACCCTCCTCATCGTATACAAACTGAAGCGTGGCCCTAAATCGCTCCGGAATTTGGAGAGAGTCGCGATTTTCGGGGTACTGCTCAGTAACTTTTTTGGTCACGAGTTCCTTACCCGTCACCTCCATACCTTTTATCAGGCTGTAAAGACCCTTAAAAAGAGAAGAAAAATACTCCTTAATGCTCATAAGTAATATCAGTCAATGTCAAAAAATTCTATACCGCAAAATAAAAAAATTTTATTCTTGAATTGGAGCAATCCCCGACCGGTATAGCATCGGGGATTCTCCAAAATGTGGAAGTATCATTTTTCATTAGCGCTCCACCTGACCGCCCAAGATGTCGAGCAACTCGGTGGTGATGCCCTGCTGACGAAGTTTGTTGTACTCCAAATTGAGCTCATCGAGCAGCTCTTTGGCATTGTCGCTGGCGGTTTGCATCGCCATCACGCGAGAAGCCTGCTCCGAGGCACAGCTTTCGGTGAACACCTCTTGCATCATAGAGCGAATATAGAGCGGAAGCACGCTATTGAAAATTGAGTTAGCATCGGGTTCAAAGATACAAGGCAGATTGGCAACCGAGCGGTCGGCAGTGCTCATCAATGCCTCGTAGCTTACAGGCAACATTTGCTCGCAAGTAGGGATTTGGCGGCTGGTGCTCTTGAAGTGCATATACACCAAGTTCACTTGGTCGTAGGTGCCATCCAGGAAACACCCTCGAAGCAGTTCGGTGAAATCGTGAAGCTGATTGGCATTGCTACGGGTGTTCACGCCCTCCACAGTGCGCACTTCAAAGTCAGGATTCTTGATTCCCTGCAACGCTTTCGCCATCTTCTTACCCACGGGAATGATGGTGATTGCCACATTGGCACCGAATTTCTGACGGGTGGCAGCGAGCGTTTTGAGCAAAAATTTGCTCACATAAATATTGAAGGCGCCACACAAGCCATCGTCGGAGCCAAAAGCCACCAAAGCCACCTTTTTCACCTCACGCACATTGATCAGTGGCGATGAATATTCCACATCGGTGGCAAGCAAGTGCCCAATCACACCTTGCACCATATTGCGATAAGGCAACAAGCGCTGGAGCTGAGAGGTGAACTTGTGCATTTTTGCCGACGAAATCATTTTCATCGCGCTGGTGGTTTTCTCTGTGGAAGAAACCGAACCAATTCTACTTTTAAGTTCTCTTAATGTTGACATATAATTATATAATATGCTATATCACAACTACTTTATCCGGCTATCGGATTAAGCGGAATATTTGCCGGCAATTTCGATTGCAGCGGCACGGAGTTTGCTTTCCACATCTGCATCAATTTTGCCGCTCTTGAGCACATCGAGCACATCGGCTTGATGCTTGGCTTGCAAATATTGAATGAAGAGTTTTTCAAACTCTGCCACTTTGTCGATGGGCACTTTTTCGAGCAATCCGTTCACACCGCAATAAATCACTGCCACTTGATGTTCCACAGCCACGGGTTCGTATTGTGGTTGCACCAGGAGGCGTTCGTTTTTGCGACCGGTGTCGATGGTGCGCGCAGTCACGGGGTCGATATCGCCACCAAATTTGGTAAACGATTCCAATTCACGGAACTGTGCTTGTGCGATTTTGAGCGTACCTGCCACCTTCTTCATACACTTGATTTGTGCATTACCACCCACACGCGACACAGAAATACCCACATTCACTGCCGGGCGAATACCATTATTGAAGAGGGCGGATTCCAAATAAATCTGACCATCGGTAATGGAAATCACGTTGGTAGGGATATAAGCCGACACGTCGCCTGCTTGGGTTTCGATAATGGGGAGTGCGGTGAGGGAGCCACCACCTTTCACCAAAGGCTTGAGCACCTCGGGAAGGTCGTTCATTGCGGCAGCCACTTCTTGGTTGTCGTTGATTTTTGCGGCACGCTCCAGCAAGCGGCTATGCAAATAGAAGATATCGCCGGGATATGCTTCACGACCCGAGGGGCGCTTCAAAATCAATGAAATTTCGCGGTAAGCCACAGCTTGCTTCGAGAGGTCGTCGTACACCACGAGGGCATCGCGTCCAGAATCGCGGAAAAATTCGCCGATAGCAGCACCGGCAAAGGGTGCATAGTAGCGCATAGCTGCTGAATCGGCAGCAGTGGCAGCCACCACGATAGAATAAGGCATTGCACCATGCTGAGTGAGCTCATTCACAAGGGCTGCCACGGTGGAAGCCTTCTGACCGATAGCCACATAGATGCAGTAAACCGGGTGTCCGGCATCGTAGCCGGCTTTTTGATTGATGATGGTGTCGAGGGCGATGGCGGTTTTACCAATTTGGCGGTCGCCGATAATCAATTCGCGCTGTCCTCTACCAATGGGAATCATTGAGTCGATAGCCTTGAGACCGGTTTGCAATGGTTGGTTCACGGGTTGACGGAAAATCACGCCCGGAGCCTTTCTTTCCAAAGGCAGTCGGAGCAATTCACCCTCAATGGGTCCTTTTCCGTCGATAGGTTCACCCAGCACATTGATTACGCGGCCCAAGAGTCCTTCACCCACGGGGATAGAAGCGATTTGGCCGGTGCGGGTCACTTTCATACCCTCCTTCACCGAGTCCACCTTATCCATGAGGATGACACCTACATTGCTTTCTTCAAGGTTCATAGCCACGCCGGTCACACCATTTTCAAACTCAACGAGTTCGTTGGCCTCCACATTGTCGAGTCCATACACGTGTGCCACGCCGTCGCCCACCTCGAGCACTGTACCAACTTCCTCAAACGACACTTTTTGCTGCACGTCGCAGAGTTGCTGTTTCAGTATTTCAGATATTTCACTTGGGTTGATCATCTCGCTTATCTAACTTAGGAGTTTTAAACGCAGTTTCTTTAATTCATTTTTAATTGATGCATCAAGCACCATCCCGTCGACACTCACGGTGAAACCACCAATGAGCTGTGGGTCCACTTTCACGGATTGCTCCATGGTTTTGCCACCGAGCTGACGCTTTACTACATCCAAAATACCGCTGATTTCGGTATCCGACAAATCAATTGCCGACACGATTTCAACGCTGGCGATACCAAAGGCCTCGCGATAGAGTTTTAAGTAGGCATGGGCCATGGAACGCAGGAAAGAGGCGCGATTCTTGTGAATAACCAGCAATATAAATTTCTTGAGTGTGCTATCGGGCTTTGCACCGGCAGCTGTCAAGAGCACTTTTTCCTTTTCATCGACAGCGATAAACGGATTGTTGACAGTGGCACTTAAAGCCGGCACCGAGTGGAAAGCGCAGAGCAATTGTTTCATCTCGTCGTAAATTCGAGCTTGCTCATTACCTTCGGCCGCCGCTTTAAATAGCGCCTTTGCGTATCGATTGGGAATAAGTCCGTCGTTCATATCACTAATTAGTTTTTAGTCTCCACCTCGTTCAACAATTTTTCTACCAGTGCACGTTGAGCATTATCGTTAGCCATATTTTGGCGCACCACTTGCTCAGCGATTTGTAGCGCAAATGCGCTCACTTCACGGCGCAATTGTTTTTCAGATTCCTTGCGAGCCTGGTCGATGGCTACCTGAGCAGCTTCAGTCACTTTCTTCGCTTCTTCTGCTGCAGCAGCCTTCGCCTCTTCAATGAGGGTGGACTTCATTTTTGCTGCATCGCGAAGGATGTCGGCTTGTTGCTTTCTGGCTTCGGCAATCACTTGGTTGGCTTCAGCCTTGGCATTATCAAGGTGTGCCTTTGCTTCTTGTGCATACGCCACGCCTTTGTCGATGAGGTCGGCACGCTCTTCCATCGATTTGATGATAAAGGGCCAAGCCCATTTAGCCAGGATGAAATATAAGCACGCAAATGCCAAAAACATCCAAAACACCAAGCCATACTCAGGCTTAAACAGTTCCATTGCTAAATGAATGAATTAAGTGGAATATTAGAGGAACAACGCGAGAATACAAACGATGAGTGCGAAGAACGCCACACCTTCAATAAGAGCGGCAATCACAATCATATTGCTACGAATGTCGCCGGTGGATTGTGGTTGACGTGCAATGGCTTCCATAGCTGCACCACCAATTTTACCAATACCGATACCTGCTGCGATTGCTGCGATACCTGCGCCAATAGCTGCACCAAGTGCTGCAATAGCTTCAACTGCTAAAATCATACTTAACATAGTCTTTAAGTTTTAATAGTTTTTTATTTTTTTTGATGTTTTAATTATTCTGTAATTTGTTCGTGTTCTGCACCATGATGCTGCGGATGCGCCATAAAGATAAACATGGTGGAGAGGATGGTAAACACATAGGCTTGTATGAAACTCACCAACGTGTCGAGCAAGAGCATAAACAAGGAGAAAGCGAGGGAGAACACCGATGTGGCGGCACCCACAGCCACTCCAAACAAGCCGCCGAAAATGAATATCAGCGACACAAACACAATCACCACCATGTGGCCGCCCATCATATTGGCAAACAAACGAATCATCAACGCAATGGGCTTGGTGAAGATGCCGAAAATTTCAATCACCGGCATCAGCGGCAATTTCAAAGCCACGGGCACGTCGGGCCAGAAAATTTCTTTCCAGTATTCTTTGTTGCCGGTGAGGTTGGTCACCAGGAATGTGGCTACGGCAAGCACCATGGTCACTGCCAAATTGCCGGTAAGATTGGCGCCACCGGGAAATATCACAATCAAGCCCAGCAAGTTCATCGTGAGGATGAAGAAGAAGCAAGTGAGCAAATAAGGCCCGTATTTAGGCGCCTCTTTGCCCATAATGGGGCGAATCGTGTCGTGGTACACAAATTCCACAATCATTTCCAAAGCGGCGGTGAATTTGCGCGGCGCTTTCATTTGGTGCTTTTTATACCAATTTCTGATGCTCATCACCATCAGCACCACCAAGATGGCGGAAATGAAGATGCCGGCAGCATTTTTGGTGATAGAGAAATCAAGTGGCCTATATTCCTTTCCATTGGCATCAGTGCCCACCACTTTGCCTTTATGGTCGCCGCTTTGTGCGATATAAAAGCCATCGTGGGAGGCGCCATGCGCCACATTGCTTGAAAGGAAGCAATGGAGCGAATTTTGGTCATCCACCACGATTATGGGCAGCGGGATGCGCATGTTGTGATTAAAGGGCACCTCCCAGCCGTAGGCGTCGCCCAAGTGCTCAAAAATGGTTTCCTTGGGGTCGAAAGGTTTCTCACCAATGTGCTCGCGATGCTTCATAGCATCCCAATATCCGAATGCCATGAGCGCCACCACCACAAAAGCGAGAATTGCTGTAATTACCTTTTTCATCACATTAATTATTAATACAGACACACCGACACCACATCATGGTTGATATCAGCCACACCTCCGGCAATCTTGCGATTTTCGGTTTCGCCACCTTCAAGCACGTAGGTCATATTACCTTCCACAAGCGAGGAGATGAGCGCAGCATGACCCTTCAGCACCTGAAACGAGCCAAGCGCACCGGGAAGAGTAACCGATTCCACGGTTCCTTCAAACTCAATCTTTTCTGCTGATATGATTTTGAGTGTCATGTTATTTGAATTTCCTTGATTGATAAATGTATCGAATTAGTTTTGAATGCTTTCAAGCATTTTCTTGCCCTTGGCAATAGCATCGTCGATGGTGCCCACATTCAAGAATGCCTGTTCGGGAAGGTCATCGACTTCGCCATCAAGAATCATCTTAAAGCCGCGGATGGTTTCATTCAATGGCACCATCACGCCCGGCACACCGGTGAATTGCTCTGCCACAAAGAAAGGCTGAGAAAGGAAACGCTGTGCACGACGTGCACGAGCCACCACCAGCTTGTCGGCATCGCTCAATTCATCCACACCGAGAATGGCAATAATGTCTTGAAGCTCTTGATACTTTTGTAGCAAGTGAATCACGCGCTGAGCCACATCGTAGTGTTCCTGACCGATGATATGTGGGTCCATAATGCGAGAAGTGGAAGCCAAGGGGTCCACAGCCGGATAAATACCCAATTCGGTGATTTTGCGGCTAAGCACGGTGGTAGCATCCAAGAAGTTGAAAGTGGTGGCGGGAGCGGGGTCGGTCAAGTCGTCGGCAGGCACATACACGGCTTGCACAGAGGTAATCGAACCGCTCTTGGTGGAAGTGATACGCTCTTGGAGCTTACCCATTTCGGAAGCCAAAGTAGGCTGATAGCCCACTGCCGAAGGCATACGTCCCAATAGTGCCGACACCTCAGAACCGGCTTGTGTGAAACGGAAAATGTTGTCCATAAACAAAAGGATGTCTTTACCGCCGCCGTCTTGGTCGCGGAATTGCTCAGCCACGGTGAGTCCGGAGAGTGCCACACGCAAACGCGCACCCGGTGGCTCGTTCATCTGTCCGAACACCAAAGTGGCTTGCGACTGCTTCACTTCTTCCATATCCACATCGCCAAGGTTCCATTCGCCCTTTGCCATGTTTTCTTTAAACTTATCGCCATACTTGATCACACCGCTTTCAATCATTTCGCGGAGCAAATCATTGCCTTCACGGGTGCGTTCTCCCACACCGGTGAACACAGAGAAGCCGTTATGACCACGTGCAATGTTATGAATCAGCTCCATAATAAGCACGGTTTTACCTACACCGGCACCGCCGAACAAACCGATTTTACCACCCTTGGAGAAGGGTTCAATCAGGTCGATCACTTTAATACCCGTGTACAAAATCTCTTGCGAGATCGACAAATCGGAGAAGGACGGCGCGGGCTGGTGAATCGCTCTGCGCTCGCCGCCTTTCATGTCTTTAAGGTGGTCGATAGGTTCACCAATCACATTGAGCAAACGTCCCTTCACTTGCTCGCCGGTGGGAACGGAGATGGGCTCGCCCAGGTTTTTCACCTTGGTGCCGCGTTGCAAGCCATCGGTGCTGTCCATTGCCACGCAGCGCACAGTGTTTTCACCAATGTGCTGTTCCACCTCCAAGATGATTTCAGTTCCGTCGCGACGCTCTACCGACAAAGCGGTATAAATGTCGGGCACCACCGAACCTTCGCCATCAAAAGTAATGTCGACCACAGGTCCAATTACTTGGGTGATTTTTCCATAATTATCAGCCATAATCACGAAAATTCTTTTGTTAGTATTGTTTTAAAATTATTTTTGTTAACTCATTAGAAGTGCAAGCCAAACGACACACACAGTGCCATAATCACGAGATTGAGCAAGCCCAGCGGCATCAAGTATTTCCACTCGAGCTTGAGCATTTGGTCGATACGCACGCGGGGGAACGACCAGCGAATCCACATGAACACAAACGACATGAAGAACGCCTTACCCAAGAACCACACGGGCGAGGGAATGAGGTCCATCACATAGTTGAAGCCGTCAAAGCCGGGTATGTGTAAGGGCATCCAGCCGCCCAAGAAGAGCAAGGCTGCAATACCGCTCACGATAAAGAGGTTGAGGTATTCTGCCAAATAGAAGAAGCCGAAATGAATACCTGAATATTCGGTGTGATAACCTGCGGTGAGCTCGTGTTCCGCTTCGGGAAGGTCGAACGGACCGCGGTTGTTTTCTGCATTTGCTGCAATGATATAAATCACGAATGCAATGATGGCGGGAATGTGGCCGGTGAAGATAAACCAACCATCGGTTTGTGCTTCCACAATGCCGGTGATGCTCATGGTGCCTGCCAAGCAAATCACGGTCATCATAGCGATGCCGGTGGAAATTTCATAGCTCACCATCTGGGCACCACTACGCATTGCACCGATGAGGGTGTATTTGCTATTGCTCGACCATCCTGCCAGCAAAATGCCCAGCACGCCAATCGACGAAACGGCAGCAATGAAAAACACACCAATGTTCATATCTATCATTTGCAAGCCATTGCCCCAAGGCAGGCAGGCAAACATCAGCATCGATGCCACTACCACAAAGTAGGGCGCCAGCTTGAAGAGCAAGCGGTCGGTATCCCAAAGGGTAATCAATTCCTTGGTGAGGATTTTAAACACGTCGGCAAACACCTGAAGCAAGCCCCAAGGACCCACACGCATCGGGCCAAGGCGGCACTGAATCCAGCCGCACACTTTACGTTCGTAGAAGATATAAATGATGGCTATCACTGAATACATCAGCAGCAATGCCACTCCCACGAGCGCACATTCGATTGTGGTGGCAAGCCATTGAGGCATCACGCTTATGAGCAGGTCGTTGAGCCACTTGGTGACTAATCCGAAGTCAAACATATCTTTATCTGTCTTTTATTGATGTTTGTAAATTCAAGTTATTTATTAGCGGTCGATGTCGGGAATCACAAAGTCGAGCGATGCTGTGATAGTAATCAAGTCGGCTATGAGATTGTCTTTACAAGTGAGGTCGACCACGCCCACCAAATTGAAGCAGGGGCTTTGGAAGTGAATGCGGTAAGGATGCTGGAAGGGCTTGCCTTCGCCATCGCTTTCAATGTACACACCAAATGCGCCACGGCTGGCTTCCACTTGCTGATACCAATGGCCTGCCGGCAATTTGATGATTTTGGGCACTTTAGCGCAGAATTCGCCTTGGTGACCTTCTTTATCGAGCATATCGCAGCACTGACGCAAAATCTTGATGCTTTGTTCCATTTCCTTCATGCGCACCATGTAGCGGTCGTAGCTGTCGCCGTTTTCCATCACCACTTCATCAAATTCCACCTCATTGTAGAGCGAATAGGGATGTGTTTTTCGCACATCGCAGTGGAAACCTGAAGCGCGTCCCGACGGACCTGTAATGGCATAATTTTTGGCTTGTTGTTCGGTGAGGGTGCCCACACCTTTCATTCTACCCAGGGCAATCACATTGCCGGAGAAGAGTTTGTGGTATTCGGGGATGGCTTTTTCAATAGCATCGCATGCCTTGCGCACATCTTCCACAAAATCGGGGTGCACATCGCGAACCACACCGCCAATGGTGTCGTAGCTCATCGACATACGCGCGCCGCAAGTTTTGTCGAAAATATCGTAAATCAATTCTCTTTCGCGGAAACCGTAGAAGAATGCGGTGGTGGCGCCTTGGTCCATGGTTAAGCAACCATAGGAGAGCAAGTGGCTCGAGAGGCGCATCAATTCGTCCATCATCATGCGAATCACTTCGGCACGGTGAGGCACTTCAATGCCCAATGCCTTTTCAATGCAAAGGCAAGTGGCGTGGCGATTCATGTGGGCGCCCATATAGTCCATACGCTCGGTGTAGAGGAGCATAGAGGGATAAGTGAGGTCTTCACAGAGCTTTTCAATACCGCGGTGAATGTAGCCCGACACCACGTCGATTTTCTTCACCAATTCACCATCGATAGAGGCGCGATAGCGCATCACACCGTGGGTGGAAGGGTGTTGAGGACCCACATTAATCACATATTCATCTGCGCCAAACACCTTTTTGTCTACGCGCTTGAGTTCGCCGTTTTCGTCTTCCACCAGCGAGAAAGTGTCATCTTCATTTTCTTCGGCTTCCAATCGGAGCGGATTCAGCTCAGGGCTGGCATCGTAGTCTTTGCGCAAAGGGTGTCCCACCCAGTCGGTGCGCAAGAAGAAGCGGCGCATATCGGGATGATTGATAAATACGATTCCGAAGAAATCATACACCTCGCGCTCTTGGAAGTTTGCCACAGCCCACACATCGCTCACGGTGTGCAAACGAGGATTCTCGCGGTCGGTGGTAGCCACCTTCACGTGAATCATTTCATGGGTCTCTGTATTGGTCAAGTAATACATGCAGCCCAGTGCATCTTTCCAGTCCACACCCACCAGTGCATTGAGCAAATCGAAGTGTAATTCTTCATTCAATGCCTTGGCAAGGGGATGCCAATGCTCATCGGGCACATTTACCAGCAAAAATTCACCTGCCTCGTCGAAAGTGGCAGCGGGGCAGAGTGCGCTGATTTTTTCTTGTATATTTGCCATATAAATAATAATGTGTATATATCTACTATATGTTCTTGTAATTGAAATAAATTATCTCTCAAGCACCGGAGCTTTGCTTGCTTCTGCCAAGCGCATTTGTTCGGCACGCAATGCGCTATCTTTTTCAGCAGCGGCTTTGGCTTCGAAGAATTTGGCGCGCGCCTCTTTGCGATTGTCGCCGCCAAAGAATTTCGAGGCTTTAATTTTGCGTTGCAATTGCATTAAGCCATAAAACATAGCTTCGGGGCGGGGCGGACAACCGGGCATATACACATCCACCGGGATGATTTCGTCGATACCTTTCACCACGCAATAGCTCTTCTTAAACGGACCACCCGACACCGTACAGCCACCGCAGGCTATCACATATTTGGGTTCTGCCATTTGCTCGTAGAGGCGCACCAAAGCCGGTGCCATGCGATAAGTGATGGTGCCTTGACACATAATGTAGTCGCTTTGGCGGGGTGAATTGCGTGCCACTTCAAAGCCGAATCGTGCCATATCGTAGCGCGCAGCGCCTAAGCACATAAATTCGATAGCGCAGCAACTCGTGCCGAAGCAAAACGGCCACAGCGAGTTGGCATGACCCCATTGCATCAGTTGATCGAGTTTGCCCACCACAATATTGGCGCCGGCAGCATTCAGTTCGGCAACAAGGCTTTCGATATACTCGTTGTCTTTAAACTCTTCGTGCTTGATACTTTTGATTTTTGGATTCTTTATTTCCATTCAAGAGCTCCTTTCTTCCAGGCATAAGCCAGACCTAAAACTAAAATCACAAGAAATGTACCCACAGCAAGCAATGCCGATGCAGCCAGTTCCTTACAGATAGTGGCCCAAGGGAACAGAAACACGGTTTCCACATCAAACATTAAGAAAAGGATGGCAAACAGGTAGTAACCCACATGAAATTGTGCCATACTATCGCCACGGGTGGGAATACCGCACTCGTAGGGTTCACCTTTCTTCATTGTGTAGGAGCGTGGAGCTATGAGCCACGCAATAATCAGGGCTGCTGCCACCAGCACCACACCGGTGAGGGCGGCAGTTACCGCTAAGGTAGTACTTTGAATACCGATTAAAACCATAATTTATATTCGTATCAATAATAAAAATTCAAAAAAAAATGAGCAAACACCCCATTGGGGCATCAACTCATTGCCGTGAACGCACATCGGAAGCGGGCGCACACAATAATTGCAACATTTCCGCCGATTGAGCGAAAATCGTTTCCATCATTTCCGTGAAAATTCTTCCTTGTTGCATTCTTTTATTTATCAATTTATTGCGCAAAAACAGCTCATAATCAGCAACTTTCATTTTTCTCTAACTTTTAAACTGCTGATTTGTCGCAATTTTTGCGTTGCAAAGTTAATAAATTATTACCGATTTGCGAAGGAAAAACCCAACTAATTTGACACAAATTTGGAACATTTTGCACAATATAAACACGCACGCGAAAATCCTACAGCCATTCTCACTAATCGGAGCCAAAAAATCACTGTTTTTGGGTATTGCGGGGTTGGAAAAGCCAACGTAATTTTGCATCATGAAATTTCAGCATTTTTTAAAAGCACTACTTTTGGGATGCTTGGCGGTGGCACCCTCTGTTGCCATAGCCTCAACCGACACGCTCACCTTACAAGAGGTAACCGTATCAGCCATTAAGCAGGGCTCCGACGTGCAACGCCATGCGCTTTCCGCCACGGATATCGGGCGCGCAGCCATTGAGCGCAACGCCGTGAGCGGAGCAAAAACCGCTGCCGACCTCATCCCCAACATCTTCATACCCGATTATGGGAGCAGGATGACCTCCACCATCTATGTGCGGGGATTGGGCACACGCATCGACCAGCCTACGATGGGGCTCAACATCGACAATGTGCCCATCATTTGCAAGGAAAACTACGATTTCAACCTCATGGACATCGCCAAGGTGGAAATGCTGCGCGGACCGCAAAGCACGCTCTTTGGACGCAACACCATGGCAGGGGTGATGAACATCTACACGCTCTCGCCACTGAATTATTCAGGCACAAGAGCACTGCTGGAATATGGCTCGCACAATGCCTATCAATTGGGCGCCGCCCACTATGCCAAACTCTCCCGGAATTTAGGACTCTCCGTGAATGTGTTGCACCACGCCACCGATGGCGAATTCACCAATGAATACAATCACCGAAAAACGGATTGGGAGAAGCAAACAGGCGGGCGAATTAAATTGGAATGGATGGGCAATAACGGGCTGTATGTGAGCAATATGTTCTCGCTTACCCACAGTCGACAAGGCGGTTATGCCTATGAGCAAGAAGGCACCGGCTATATTGCCTACAACGACACTTGCTTCTACCGCCGAACATCGCTGTTCGACGGCTTAACCGTTAAGCGAGATTTCGGACACTTTTCGCTCAGCAGCATCACCTCGTATCAATACCTCAACGACAATATGACGCTCGACCAAGACTTCACCGCAGAGCCCTATTTCACGCTCACACAAAAGCGTAAAGAGCATGCCTTCACCGAAGATTTGATTGCGCGCTCCAAGGGAAACGGAGCCTATCGCTGGCTGGTGGGCGCTTTTGGATTCTATCGGCATTACGATATGGTCTCGCCCGTTACTTTCAAAGACAAGGGCATCAGCCAATTGATTGAATTTCATCGCAATATGTCGCTTCCCTCCTACCCTATTTCGTGGGATTCGCGACAGTTTTTGCTCGGTAGCGACTTCGTGAACCGCACCTTCGGCACGGCACTCTACCACCAATCCACCTACCGTGTGGGGGCATTCACTTTTGATGCCGGACTGCGATTGGAATACGAACACGCCACACTGAATTATCACAGCGAAACCCACACCGGCTACACCATCATATCGGCAGCCACAGGCGAAATCTACGCCCACGAAAATATCGACATCAACGACCGTGGCAAACTCAAAAAAGACTTTTTTGAACTTTTGCCCAAATTTGCCGCCACCTACCATTTTGGCGACTTCGGCTTCGAATCCGCCTATTTCAGCATTGCACGCGGATGCAAATCGGGGGGCTTCAATACGCAAATGTTTAGCGATGTGCTTCAGCAAAAGCTGATGGGCATTATGGGCATCGGAGCCAGCTACGATATCAACGAGGTAGTGGCTTACAAGCCGGAATCGGCTTGGAACTACGAACTGGGGGCACGCTTCAATTTCCTGAACCATCGCATCACCGGCAATGTGAGTGCCTTTTATATGGATTGCCGCGACCGCCAACTCACCGTGTTCCCCGACGGCACCACCACCGGACGTGTGATGACCAACGCCGGAAAAACGCGCTCTATCGGTTGCGAAGTGGCTGTGAATGTGAATCCGGGGCAAGGGTCGCTCTTCCAAATAAGCTACGGCTACACCAATGCCAAATTTGTGGAATACAACGATGGCAAAGCCGATTATGCGCACTGCTTTGTGCCCTATAGCCCGAGCCACACGCTCTTTGTGCAAGCGCTGCACGAATTCAAATTCCACCGCAACCGCACATGGCTAAAATCGCTCACCATCGAAAGCAATGTGCGCGGCATTGGCGAAATTTATTGGAACGAAGAAAACAGCATCCGTCAGCCGTTTTATGCGCTACTCGGCGCTTCCGCCACCCTCGCCGGTGAGCACTACGCGCTCGAGCTGTGGGGCAAAAATATCACCGTCACACGCTATCACACGTTTTATTTCGTGTCGATTGGTCACACCTTCTTGCAGCGCGGCCACGGTGCCACAATGGGTGCCACACTGCGATTGAATTTCTAACGATTATTCATTTTTAAACGAAAATAATTACTTCAATGAAAAAAGCAATTTATTTCCTTGCCACAATGGCTCTTTTTGCCACCCTCACCGCTTGTGGTGGCGACGACAACAACGAAACACCCGACATCACCGAAACCATCGCCTTGCCGCAAATGACGGCAAAAACCATCATTCAAGGACGTTCGGTGTATGACCACGATTTTGATGCTTCTGCCGTGGTCAACGTAAGTGCATCCACTCTCACACTCAACCTTAACAAGGTGAAATTTGCCGAAAAAATGCCGGAAGTGAATTTCTCTATCGCCGACATTCCCTACAAGAAAAGCGGCAATGTGCTGGAGCTCAGCCCCACTTCCACCGACGCAGGCAGCTACAAAGTGACCGGGCTCAAAGGTAGCATCGATGCCGACAACAAGGTGTACAATATCACCTTCCGTGTAAACGATATGTACGACGTGATTCTCTCCGGCACCTTCAACTGCTCCAAAGACTACAACACCAATTCCAAATTCTACACTTTCTCCATCACCAACGCCACCAACAAAAATGCACTGCGCTTGGGGATTTGCAATGTGAAATTTGTGGAAGGAATGCCCACACTGAAGGAAATGGCAGTGTATTTCAAGCAGGAAGAAGGCAGCAGCATAGTGGGCACCACCACCGGCTACACTTTTGAATGCGCCGAAGTGATTCCCTTCTATAAGGAAGGCAACACCGAAACCCCAATGGAATCGCGCCCCATGAGCAATGTGAAAGGCACGGTCGACTTGGTGAACCGCACCTTCAGCATCGAATTCGATTGCTATGGCTTGCACTACACCGATAAAGGTACGCTCTACCTCTAAGCCGAGCAGCAATTTTTTATAAAAAACATTAAAATGGGCAGGAATAATACTAAAATGTGTGTTATGCCTGCTCATTTCCATTTTATTGCATTAATTTTGCAGAATATTCAAAACAAAACAGAAAATCAGAAAATGAAAAAATGTTTTAGCACGCTGCTGGTTTTGGCTATGGCAATGACATTGTGGAGCTGCAGCGACGACGAAGGAGGAAAAATTCCGGAAAATGTGACGCGTTCCATTAAGGTAATCAACCACATTGTGGACACCAAAGCAGATGCGGTGATGCCGCTCAATGAAAGTGTAATCGACTACAAACTCAATCGCACCAACATGACCATCGACCTCACCATTCGAGCAAAATGGGATGGCGAACACGAATCCACCGTTACACTCTCCGGCATACAAACCACTGAGCATAATGGCGTGTGCTCCTTCAAAGCAAGCGGCTCGGGAATCGAAAACCTCAAGGGCCACATCGATTTCAACGAAGCCACCATGCGCATCAACTACACCGCCGAGGGCAAATACCGAGTGATTTGCACCACGCCGGAAATTTATAGCACTCAATGCGCCACTTCAGTGCTCTACACCGACGGGCAATCCTGGCAAAGCAACGCCACGATGTACCAATTCAACATCAATGTGGCAGAAGGCACCGCAGCCATCAATGTGATGGACCTGATGGACCAAGCCAAGCGACGCACACTCACCACCGTGAAGAGCAAAACGCCAGCAAAAGTGACCGTCACCAAAGAGGGCTACATGATCCATGCCGAAAGTGTGCCCACCACCACCACCTACATGCTCAATGGCAAGGCTACCACCACCACACAATATCCTATCGCCGATTTGGAAGCCAAATTCGATATGGAAAACGATGTGTTTGAAGCTCAATTACTCGTGGGTAACCTCTCGCTCACCGCAAGTGGGGCGGTCAGCAACTAATATTTCGCACACATCTCATACTGTAATCACAAAAAAAATAACACAATATGAAAAAAATCTATTCCTTACTCTTAATGAGTGTGATGCTCGCAGGATTCACTTCCTGCTTGGACACCAATGAAGACAACGAAACCTCATTCACCATTGGAATGTACCAACGTGTGGTAACCGACGGCACCGGCGACGTATCGGAGTTTTTCAACAACAACTACTACCTCACCGTCAACCTCACACAAGGCACCGTGAATATCGACGTGACCGCCACTATCAGCAAAGACAAAACGCTCAGCTTCTCCACCGGAACAATGACTTTAACAGCTGACCAAGAAATGTCGGCTTACCGCTTCTCAAGCCCAAGCATCACCACACAAGGCTCCACCATCTCCAATTTTAAGGGTATCATCGACCTACAGCATGGTGTGGCTTACATTTCTTTCATTGTGGACAACGAAAAAACCGTGTATGGCACTGCCAACCTGCCGTTTATGTTCAACACCACCCGCATCACTCCCTCGGCTGAAGGTGAAAAAGAATACGATGCCTCTGAACTGCAATACGACTTCACCATCAACAAGAGCAAAATGACTGCCACTTTGCTTATTCTCAACTACATCACCGACAGCAACAACAAAGGAAACTCCACACAAGTGGCGGTGTTTGAAGGGCTCGATTTGAAACTCACTCGCGATGGCTACGTGATTTCTTCGCCAAGCGTGAAATCCACCACATCCGGCAAAGGCAATGTGGCTGATGCCGAACTCAAAGACGTGGAATTCACCATCCACAGCCAAGGTACACGCATGGAAGGCACCTACACCACCGACAAATACACAGCCAACGTGACGGGCACTATGTTTAACGAACAAAGCAAGTAATTCCTTGCCACACCCATCAATAATAGCCCTGCGCCTCCTAAAGCGCAGGGCTATCATATTTTTTGATATTCCTTTCCTTATCTTATAGCGCAGCTATGCGGGATTGGGTGGCGGTGAAATCGTCGATGAGGTTTTTCATGATAGTGGACACGGGCTGCACTTCTTTGATGGCACTCACGATTTGCCCGATTTCCAATTCGCCGTTTTCTAAATCACCTTCAAAGATGCCACGCTTGGATGCGGCTTTGCCGAGCAATTCACGCAATTCGTCGGCTTCGGCACCACGGCTCTCCGCCTCGGCAATTTTGGCATACAATTCGTTTTTAATCAGTCGGGTGGGAGAAATCTTCTTCAGCGCAAGCATCGTGCCGTCTTCGCCGAGATTCACACACATTTGCTTAAAAGCATCACTTGCCGAACTCTCCTCACTAACGGCAAACAAAGTGCCTATCTGCACCCCCTCGGCACCCAGTGCCATGGCTGCCAGCATCGCCTTGCCCGAGCCAATGCCCCCGGCGGCAATCAAAGGAAGGGAAATGGCTTCACGCACTTGCGGAATAAGCGCCATAGTAGTGGTTTCCTCGCGTCCGTTGTGTCCGCCCGCCTCAAAGCCCTCAGCCACCACGGCATCCACGCCGGCTTCCTCACATTTTTTGGCAAACTTGCTGCTCGACACCACATGAGCCACCTTAATGCCGGCTTCATGCAAGCGCGCCGTAAATTTCTTCGGGCTTCCTGCCGAAGTGAACACGATTTTCACGCCTTTTTCAATGATTATATCCATCAATTTTTCAATTTCAGGATACATTAACGGCACATTTATGCCCCAAGGCTTGGTGGTGGCAGCATTCATTTTGTCGATATGCTCAATCAGGGTTTCGGGATGCATACTACCGGCGCCCAGCAAGCCCAATCCGCCGGCATTACTCACCGCAGCAGCCAAGCGCCAGCCACTACACCACACCATACCTCCGGCAATCACCGGATACTCAATTCCGAAAAGTTCGGTCACACGATTTGCTTTCATATTGTAAAAAAATTTGATATTCATCATCTACTATCTTACAAAGTTACGGAAAAATCACACACCAAGCAAGTTGGCAAAATGAAATAAATTCGCTATCTTTGTACTTTGAATTTCAAAATCAAATATGGCGCAAAAAACTACATACGACGAACAGCAAATCATTACCCAACTCCATAGCCCCGACACGGTGAATGCCGCCTTTGCCAAAGTAATGGAGCACTACACTCAGCCGCTCTACTGGCAAATTCGCCGCATGGTCATCGACCACGATGATGCCAACGATGTGTTGCAAAACACTTTCATCAAAGCATGGACCAACATTCACAATTTTCGCGGCGATGCAAAACTGTCGACCTGGCTCTACAAAATTGCGGTGAACGAAAGCATCACCTTTATCAATAAGAAAAAAGCACAAAACAATATTTCGCTCGACGATGATGCCACATTCTTGACCAACAGTTTGGAAGCCGACAAATATTTCGACGGCGACCAAGCACAAATCAAGCTCCAAAAAGCCATCGCCACACTGCCCGACAAACAGCGATTGGTGTTCAACATGCGCTACTACGATGATATGAAATATGAAGACATCAGCGAAATTTTGGGCACCTCGGTGGGCGCACTTAAAGCCTCATATCACCACGCGGTGAAAAAAATTGAGAGTTTTTTTTCAGAATTGGATTAAACCTTTCCATTTAATACAAGTCAAACAAACGCAATGAAAGAAGAAGAATCGAAAATATTGAGCAAATTAGGTAAAGAACCGGGATTTAAAACTCCTGAAAATTACTTTAGCGATTTCCAAAATAATATCGCCGAAAAATTGCCGAATTTCTCCGTAAGCGAAGAAAAGGTAAAGCCTAATTTATGGGTCAGATTCCGACCCTATGTGTATATGGCAGCCATGTTTGCCGGCATTTTCTGCATGATACAAGTGTTCGACGTGCTCAATGGCACCTCCGGCGAAAATGCCATCGCTAATGGCAAAGTGGAAGGCACTGAGCTCATTGAAGATGCCTCACCCAAATCCGACACGATGCTCAACTACCACGACAGCGTGGAAAGCAACAGCCCGAGCATTGACATCATTGATTCAAAATAACCGTAGCTCCTATATGATGAAATAAACTAACTTCCACTCATACTTTTTCCAAACTAATTCTCCTAACATCTCATTTCTCATAATGACTTTTTTAAGAGAATTAGTTTTTTTTATCAAGTAGATACACAATAATTCATAGCCTTCCCACTTTATTTAAAAAAATCACTATCTTATGATAAAACATATCCTTTCCATCATTGCAATCGTGTCGGCTGTTTTGTGCTGCTCGATTTCCATGCAAGCAGAAAACAAAGTACAAACGCCCGATTTCGACTTCCCGAAAAAAACATCGGAAAAAGCAGCTGCCGATTTAAATAAAGCACTGAAAACCAACGATGCGTCTCTACTGATTGATGCACTGGTGCGATATGGCATTGCCGAATCCATTATTTCGCCCGACAATTTGCCCGCCATTATCAACAAAATGGAATCGATTATCCAAAAGGAAACACGCACCGATGTGAAAGCGCTCTTGCTTTGCCTTGAAGCACGCGTGCTCACCGACTACGCCTCAGCACACGCCAATCGACGCAACACTCCCAAGGGAGAGCGCCCTGCCGACTACACCGAATGGAGCTACCAAGACTTTCAGGAGAAGGCTAAAGAATTGCTTAACCAAGCACTGAAACCAGCCGACCAACTGCGACGCTTCCCTATCGAAAACTATAGCAAGATACTAATATTCAACGATTTGGGCAGCCTCTACTGCCCCACCCTCTACGATTTTGTACTCTCTGAAAAGGAGCAATCGTTTGCGCTTAGCACCGGCGAGCGTGAAGAGCAAGACCGATTTTTGAAAGAAAACGGCTACATCCCGGCTTACCTCTATGCCCAAGGCGATCGATTGAGCGATGCCGAAAACATCAAACTCTATGAGCAATACAGCTCCAACGAGCATGCCGGGTGCTTGCTGAAATCGCTCAGCCCCAACGCAGAATCCTACCGTGCGCTCTGCCACTATGCCGAGCATTTTCCAAACGGTATCTACACCCACTCGGTGAAGAGCAGAATCAGCGATATTGAGAGAAAAAAAGCAACACTCAAGTGTGCCTCCTCGCTAAATTCTCGCGACAGTGTGGCGATTACTTGCACATCAACTAACGTGAACCACTACAAAGTGAGCATCTACAAGGTGCCCGACAGCTACTTCAATTCGTTTTCCAAAAGCAAATCGAATGTCATCCGGCTCAATAAATGCCAACTTGTGGCTTCGCTCCAAGGGCAAATTGAGCAAAGTTTGCCCCACTTTCAGAATTTCACCAAGGTGCATAAATTTGCACCCCTGCCACATGGCAGATATGTGTGTGCGGTATCCTTTGATGCCCAAGGTGAATCGGTGGTTTCCACTGTCACCACCTCCGACATTATCACCGTGTACGACATCACTTCTTTCACCTTGGCTTGCGAAAAAGAGGACGCGCGAGTGATTGCCATCGACCGAACTACGGGCGCGCCCATAAAAGGAGTGACGGTGAAGGGCAAATATATGGACGGTATCACCGACCACAATGGCATCGCCACTCTGCCTCCCAACATCAGCCAAGACCGGGTGAATCTGAAAAAAGGCTCCGACACCTATGGACCCTCTGTGAGGGTGAGCCAATTCAGCGATCACGCCGACGAATCGGTAAGCCACATGGCGATTTTCACCGATTTGGGTATCTACCGCCCGGGCGAAACCCTACGCTTTGCCGGCGTGCTCTATCGCAGAGGAAGCACTGCACGCACCGTGGAATCGGGCGTGAGCATCACTGCCTATCTGCTTGATGCCAATGCCAAAACGGTGGAAAAGATGGAACTACAGTCGGATGCTTTTGGTCGTGTGGAAGGGAAATTCGCCATTCCCACCAACAGAATGAACGGCGACTGGAGTATCAAATGCACCGGCAGTGGCTATTTCGCCCGCAAATCGGTGACGGTGAGCGAATACAAAACGCCCACTTTCGCCATCGAATTTCCGGATGCCAAAACCAATTTCGTCAGCCAACAACCGATCCACATCAGCGGCGTAGCCACCACCTATAGTGGCATGCCCATTGCCAACACAGAGGTGAAACTTGCGCTCACCAAGCACCAATGGAGTTGGTATTGGCGCTATGCCAATTCCGATGGCACCCATGTGTGCGACACCACCGTCACCACCGATAGCGAAGGACGATTTGCCATCACCTATCCGGCTGATTTATTTCCCGAAATATCCGCCAAAGAGATTTGGAACTGGTATAGCTACGCACTCAATGCCACTATCACCACCGAAGCCGGGGAATCGCGCGAAGCCCGCCACTCCTTTGTGGTGGGACGCATGCGTAGCCTCAGCATTTCCGATTTTTCACACGAAGTGAGCACCAAAGCCACACTCCCTGTGGAATTTCATTCCTCCGACGATGCCGACCGTCAATCGGTGTGCACCTACACACTTACCGACGCATCGGGAAAAGTGGTAAAAGCAAGTTCGTTTACCATCCACCAACCGGAGGCGGATTTCTCCGACGTACCCTCGGGCATCTACACCATTGAAGTGCAAGTGGCAGATGAGCCGGAGATGAAGGATAAAGCCCAAGCCATTATCTATCGCCTTTCCGACAAAGCGGCACCCGGCACCGATGTAGCACTGTGGATTCCGGAAAAGTCATACTACGTTGATGAGAAAAATGTGGCACATGCCCTTATCGGCGTTTCAGCTCCCGAATCTCACATCTATTATGTGGCACGCTCGCGCGAAAAGGTGCTCCGCCATGGCTGGCTCCACTATGGTCCCGGATTGCACCCTTTCACCTTCCCCATCCCCGACAAGGTGGATGAGGTGCTGGAAATTCAATTCCTCAACACCTATAAAGACCATCACACCACCTATAGTCACAAATTCAACTCCATCATCAATGAGCAACGACTCACCGTGAAATGGAACACCTTCCGCAACAAACTCTCGCCCGGGGAAAAGGAAAAATGGACCATGCAGTTTGTCGACAAAAACGGCAAACCGGTGCAGTCGGCAATGATGCTTGAAGTTTACGACAAGGCTATTGAAAGCATTTGCTCCAACCAATGGAGCCTCAGTGCGCCCTACGTGTGGGCTTACCGCCACAACTTTAACTATGGCAGATTCGCTTCGCTCTCCACCGTGTCGGCTTCTTTCTACGAAGAAGCACAAGGCAAGCCTGCTGAAGCAATATGGCCTTACTTCAATTTCTACGAAGAAGACGTATTTTTCAACAACATTATTGCCTATGGCTGTATGACCACCGTCTTGGCAGCCGGTGGAAAAGTGATGAGAGCCTCGGCCAAGGCAGCTGGCAATGAGATGACGGAAATGTCGACTATAGAGGAAGAAGATGCCGCCGAAGCGATAGAGGAAGAGCCCTCAGCCCTCAACGAGATTAAACTTCGTGAAGCCGATGTAAAAACGGCGCTCTGGATGCCTATGCTCACTTCCGACGTGAACGGCGAACTCGCCATAGAATTTGAAGCTCCGGAATTTTGCACCACTTGGATTGCACAAGCCGTGGCATTCACTTCCAATATGGTAACCAACAAAGTGAGCAAGGAATTTGTCACCCAAAAGCCGATTATGGTGAAGTCGAGCCTGCCGCGATTTGTGCGCACCGGCGACTCCGTCATGCTCAAGGCTAATGTGATGAATGTCACCGACCAAGCCACTGCCTTCACTGCTATGGTGGAAATCTTCAACCCACGCACCAATGAGGTGCTCCACTCTCAGCGGTTCACGGGCAATCTTGCTTCGAAAGGCACCGAAGTGGTGGCTGTGAATTTCTTGGTGCCCGACACCATCCCCTTCGTAGGTTTCCGCGTGAAGGCTGCCAATGAGGTGTTTGGCGATGGCGAGCAAGTGATGCTACCGGTGCTGAGCCACATTGCTCCGGTGATTGAAACCCGACCCTTCTTCGTGGATGCCGCTCAGCAGCAATTTGAAATGCAATTCCCGCAGTTCCCGCTCAATAGCCGCGTCACACTCGAATATGCCAACAATCCCGTGTGGTATTGCATCACGGCACTACCCACCATCTATAGCCCCAACTACCACATCGCCACCAGCTTGGCACACAACCTCTTTGCCGAGGTGCTGGCGCAAGGTGTGGCTAAAAGCAATCCGCTTATCAAAACCGCCATTGAACAATGGCGCACCAACGAGCACGACAGCACGCTCGTGTCGATGCTGAGCAAAAATGCGGATTTGAAGATTGGGTCGCTGATGGATTCGCCTTGGGTGAATGAGGCGGAACGCCAATCACTGAGAATGGAACAACTCATCACGCTTTTCGACGAAAAGCAAATGAGTGAAGAACATAAAAAAATTGTGACTGCGCTGCAAAAACTCCAACGTGCCGACGGTGGTTTCCCCTGGTACGACTATCCCGGATGTGAAAGTAGCCTGTACACCACCGAAACGGTGCTCCAACTCATCGGCGAATTGCACCATTTGGGCTTCGCGCTCGAAGATTCCGACATCAGCCGAATGGAGAAAAAGGCTTTGGCATTCTACGATAAGGAGATGCTTGAATGGTGGAATATCCAACAAAAAAACAGCAAGCGAAACTACAGCGGTTTCAGTTCCTACGTCTACATCCGCTCGCTATTCCCACATGTGGAATTGCCCAAACAAAACAAAAAAATGCTCTCCCGAGCACTTTCGGCAATGAAAACCGATTGGAAGGGCTTGCCATTGGGCGAAAAGGCTTACTATGCCTTGGCGCTGAACCGCAACGGCAACCACAAGGAGGCAGCTCGCATTGTGGAATCGCTCCGACAGTTTGCCCTCACAAAACCGGAATTGGGAATGTATTGGGACAATTTGCAAGTCGGCTGGCGCTATTTCGATAAGGTGGCTATCACATCCACCATTCTGCAAGCCTTCCACGAAGTGGGCGCATCCACCGAAGAAATCAACCAAATTCGCAAATGGATTTTGCTGATGAAGCAATCCAATGATTGGGGCTCTTCATCGTTGGCTGCAGATGCCGTGTGTGCCTTGCTTTCCACCGGTAGCCAATGGTTGGAGCAAAGCGAAAAACCAAGCATCACCATCGATGGCGAACAGGTGGCTTTTAGCCATATTGATGAATATGTGGGCTATTGCCGCAAAACCATCCAGGTGAAAAGTGGCGCCACACTGAAAATTCAGCGAGAAGGGGCTTCTCCGGCATGGGGTGCCATCTACTGCCAATATTCGACGCCGGCTGCCGCTATCGAGCAAAGCAGCATCACCGAAATGAGCATCCGCAAGGAATACTTTGTGTATGCCGATGATGGCTCGCTCACACCCGTCAACGACCACCAATTCTATGTGGGCGACAAGGTGCAAGTGCGCATGGTGATGAAGGTGAACAAGGATTTGGATTTCGTGACCGTGAGCGACGAACGCGGTGCTTGCTTTGAGCCCAAAGACCAAACCTCGGGCTATCGCGCCATGGATGGCATCTACTACTTTATGGAAACGAAAGATGCGCTCACCAATCTGTTTTTCAGCGCTTTGCCAAAAGGTACGCACATCGTGAGCTACGATACCTACGTCACCACAGAAGGCACTTTCAGCGCCGGCATTGCCACAGCCCAATGCCAATACGCACCACAAATCAGTGCCCACTCTGCCGGAGCAAAAATCACCGTAGCGCCTCGATAATCAGCGCTCTTTTTGTTCCCAAAAATAGCGCCATAGAGGTGCTGCCATCAGGGCTTGCTTTTGCTCGTCGCGAAGCAGCATTTGAAGCACTTCTTCTTTGCTCATCAGCAGCACTTCTATGTCTTCGCTTTCGTCGAGCGATTGGTGGGCTACTTTTTCCACGCCCTCTGCCACGAAGCAGTGAGTGATATTATTGCTAATGCTGGGATTTTGCCCGATAGTCATCACTTCTCGCCATTCGCCTCCGGCATAGCCGGTTTCTTCAAGCAATTCGCGGCGAGCGGCTTCAATAGGCGCTTCGCCTTGTTCCACCACACCGGCACACAATTCCACCAGCACTTGGTCGAAGCCGTGCCGATATTGGCGTATCATCACCATTTCGCCTTCGGTGGTGATGGCTATCACATTCACCCACTTGGGGTATTCCAGCACATAGTGCTCGGGGTTGATGCGCCCATCAGGCAATTGCACCTTATCCACACGGGCGGTGAGCCATGGGCGCTCAATGATGTAGCGCGACTCCAAGGTGGTCCATTTTTTGATTTCTTTTGCCATAGTGTTGATTTTTTGCAAAAATAGTGTTTTTTCGTTGCAAAGATCACCTGTTGAGCAAGAAAAATTCGCTAATTTTGTAATATCAACGTTGACTTCAAAATCCCTTTGATATGACTGAGTTTGAAAAGCCGAAAAGGCATAGAATTGAACATTTCGACCTCTTGAAAGGCATTGCTATCTTTTTGGTGGTGATGGGGCATGTGATCACCATGTGTATTCGCGGGCTGGATGCTGCGTTCATTTTCAAACTCATCGAGCAAGTGCACATGCCCATATTCTTCTTCATTAGCGGCTATTTCACCTATAAGGCCTCTGCCGAGAGGACATTCATCACCCCGGGGCTGAAAAAGCGATTCTTGCAACTCGTTGTCCCGTTTTTGGTGATTACACCGATGTGGGTGTGCTATTTCCCGCACAGCAAATTGCTTTCGCCACTGAGCGACAACCTCCCCGACCTCTACCGCTCCGTGTGGAAGGATGGCTATTGGTTCACGCTTTGCCTATTTGAAATGTGTGCGCTCTACATGCCTTTGAGCCTTATGCTTCAGCGCATCAAAAGCGTGGTGGGAAAAGTGGCGGTGCTGATGGTTGCCTATGGCGTGCTCATCTCACTGATGGTGTGCTTTGCCGATGTGCCGGGCAATGTGGATTACGCGGGGCTATCCCTTTTGGCACGATTTTTCCCGGCATTTGCCATAGGCGTGATGGCACACCACCTTCACCAATGCTATCAAGCGCTCTTGCACCGCTCAGGCACCTTTGCCGTGGCATTGGTCGTTTTTGCTGGCACGTTCTACTGCGTGGCATATCCTTGGGATGTGTGGGGCGCCGATAGTGCCGAACTCTGGGCATTCATATCGCTTGCCATCACACCGGTAATGCACTTCTCGCTCTTCATCATTGCCATCACCTTGGTGATGCCGTGGTCGAAAAAGGAATTCGGACCCGAGGCAAAACCATCGGTCGTAGCCCGCTATTTTCGCTTGCTGGGCAATGAAAGTTTGGGCATCTACCTCCTACACTATTTCTTCCTGTTTCCGCTCACCGGGCTCCAAGACCCCTTGAAGGAAATGGGATTGGCTTTTGTACCGTTAACAGTAACGGCTGCCTCTGTGGCTTTCTGCATCATCGGCGTCACACTATTAGTGATTCATATCATCAAAAAAAGCAAAATCGCATCCCAACTCCTCCTCGGCATCCCCTACACAAAATAGCAACAAACACATTGTTGTATTGAGCTTAACATCCCCACCCCACGATTTTGATTTATTCTATACAAACCCTCCGTGCCAAATATTTCCAAAAATAGAAATTCTATTTAAAATCTCTAATAACGAAATTTTTAATACAAATATTTATCCTATTGATATTTAATTATTTACAATTTACCTATGGCAAAATTGTTTTCCAAAACAAATTTTTTTTGATTTTTTTTTGAAAAATATTTGCACATTTCACTTGCCTTATATACCTTTGCGCCGTGGAAAAAATTTAGACGAAAACCTGTTTAAATCGAGGCCTCAAAAACACAGTTTTCCCTCTTTATGTTTTCCTGTGAATTATTAATTTATTGTACAACCCCTTAAATCAGAAAAATTATGTCAAACAACGAATTTTCTAACGATTTTGAAATTCAAGATGCTGAAGCATCGAGTGTGGACATGAATAACTTTGTGTTCCATAACAACCAAGAGTTTATTAATTTTCAGCGGTGTTTTGTGGATGGCCATGATCCGGACTATGAACCGGTTTTTCAGCAAAATACCGACACTGAATTAGTGTTTCACCCCTCAAATGAGTGCGACCACATCACGCTCACATTTATGTACAATGGCGGGCAGCCGTATCAAATCATCAACAATAGGGCCTTCTATCTGAAAGGCTTTAAAAAGATTGTGATTCAAGGTGCACGCTCTCGCAAAAGCCAACGCTGCAACATTCCGGTGCTGGAAGTGCTAAATGAATGTGCCGAAGGAGCACCGACTTATCTCGACAGCAATGGCAAAGCCTGCCACTCCTACAACCATGACGATGCCATTTTCAACATTCAAAACCCTCACAGCAACCCCGTGGATGTGGTGGTGTCGGATATTGAGTTCCGTGTAGCGTTTAAGCTTCAAGATGTGGAAAGTGCCCAAATGCATGAGCATTGGTATAACCCCACTATTTGCCCTGTGCTTTTCAAAGTGTACGAAGCAAGTTCATTTAAGATGTTTAATGTGAAGATGTATTCACAGTATCTCAATTTTACACACGTGTTTATTCATTGGTGCGAGAATGTGGACATCCGTAATTGCGTGTTCAAAAACTACAATGCGCGCAAAATCGGTGGCAATCTTTGGCTTTGCCAACGCGTGAAAAACGTTACAATCGTGAACAACGATTTCTACAAGTATGGCAACGACGAGAATATCGCCATTTGGGGCGATTCTATCATGAGCCGTGACGAGCTTCATTGCTACAACTCTGAAAACACTTTGGTGGGTCTTGACGATGAGAAATATGCTAACCGCCACTTGGAATTTGAGCATATTCACATCAAAAACAACCGCTTTTACTACGAAAAGCCGGCGCATCCTTTTGAATCCGAGTCCGAAGATTTCCCGGAAGTGGT
This sequence comes from bacterium, assembly GCA_004559845.1. Lineage (GTDB taxonomy): Bacteria > Bacteroidota > Bacteroidia > Bacteroidales > Muribaculaceae > Sodaliphilus. The sequence goes on along the minus strand of SFWW01000004.1, from coordinate 17,586 downwards.
GGATTTGGGATTCATTCACACAAAGCAATTAAGTGTTTGGAAAAAGAATGACAGCGAACCCCAATGGGATGGCGTGATTGATATCTTCCAAACTCTTTATGTTTCACAACACACTCCTTTTATGGAGATAAAATTCAACACCGAAAGCACTTCTGAAGAAGATAACGATCATGCCATCGTTCCTTATGTTCACTTTCACATCTCCGATGTGGTGGTATGTGGCAACGAATACTACATCAATTCGCCAATGCGAACGCTCATAGGTTACACTTTCGACAACTTCTGCCGTACTGAAGGAATCCAAATCACCAACAATTTAATCAAACATGGTTCCTGGGCACAAAGCCGGAACCGATCTTGAAGGATCCAACAAAATGTGCCTCGACCCCATCCGCATCGAAGGCAACACCATCGAAAGTAAGGCTTTCCCATTTATGGTGTATTTCGATAACGAGAAACAAGAATATTATGCGAGTGAGACACACATTGTGCTGAATGTAGAAAACGCAAGCGCGCAATTTAATGGAAACACCATTAACGAAGACAGCAGATGCGTTCAAAATGTGATTGACCAAAACCCCGATAAAATTGTGGACCTCAATTCTCAGATTATCTCTGACGTACAAAACCATGGTTATTATCTCCTCTATTCTCGCGACAAAGGAGGCATCATTTCTATGAATGACAATGTGTTGCGAGGAATAGCTAATCTTGGCAACTTCTGCTTTGAAGCGGGTAATTCTTTTTCGAGAATAGAACTGACTGTTAGCAACAACGTGTTTTATGGCAAAACAAGCTGTTACAACCTTTATGTAAAAGAGGGGCTCTTCAAATTCTTTAACAATGTTTTCTTTGCTGAAAACTTCATTCTGCTTATGCAAGAAATGCCGATTCAGACAACGCTCATTCTTAAAGAAAATGTGTTTAAAAGGGTTTCTAACAATGAAGAAAATGCACCTTTTACCAATTTGTATTATTGTGAGCAAAATAGCCAGGATGAGAGCTTTATTTTCCCGCTTCCCGATTATCTCACAATCATTTCTTCAGGGAATATTTTCGACAATATCTGGGGTAATATTTGCCCCGATTATCCGATTGAAAATGTTCAAATATGTTCCTCTAACGAACACCCGATTGACCAAAATTTTGGAACGAATGAATGACATTTGTCAACCAATACTTGAATTTGCTTTAAATCGATACTAAAAAACACTTAATTGCAAAGAGGGCGTGCGAATTATTTGCATACCCTCTTGCTTTTTGAAAATTTTGTTATTAAATTTGTGGCTAATAAACAGAACATACAAAAAAATTAAAATAGCTATGAAGAAATTTCTTTTATCAATAGTGGCAATTTTTACACTCATCGTCTCAGCCAAAGCAGATGTGGTAATCAATGATGAATCTTATTCCACTTATGGGTATGGGTTGTGCAACTGGTTACAAAAGCACTTTCATAAGCAATTGGGTGACACCGTCACTGATGCAGAATTGGCTACAGTAAAAGAATTTCACTCAAGCGAAACCATATTTTTAAAAGGGACTGCGGGATTCAACCTTTTCACTGAATTGGAGCGTGTAACCTTGTATAGTTGGAATCACCCAAATATTTCTTATGCGGATACTAATCATATAACATTTGTGGACCTTTCAAACAACAAAAAACTTAAATACATAAGATGGGTAACCAACGACCCTAACGGAGAATATCCGGAATGTTGCACGCCACTGGAATATTTCAATATCGATGGCTTGACGGAGCTGGATACAGTGATTATTTCATTCAACAAACTCGACACCCTCGACTTCAGCCATTGCACAAAGCTGAAATACTTGAGCGTCACCGGCGGTTCGGCTTTGGCTTGCTTGAAATTGGATGGTTGCGAAAGCCTCGAAACACTCGATTGTAGCAACAACCAACTCAAAATCTTGGATTTAGCGCAATTACCCAAATTGACATCACTTGATTGTAGCAACAATCTGATTATGGCTCTTGATTTAACCGGCAAACAACAACTCACATCATTAAATATCGCTAACAATAAAATTCAAAAGCTCACAGTCGACGGCTGTAACGAAATTCCCTCGCTCGATTGTAGCGGCAATTTGCTCTCGGAATTAAGTGTAAAAAACTGCGCAGGGCTGTCATCATTAAAGTGCAATAACAATCAGTTGCAATCTCTTTCCATAGATAATCTACCAAAGATAGAAACGCTGAATTGCAGTTCTAATATTCTTACAAGCCTCACCATTGCCAGCTGCGAAAAATTGACCACACTAAACTGCGGGTCCAACAATCTGCAAAGCATTGCTATCGCAAACACGCCATTGTTAAAAACCGTAACTTGTAGCAACAATGCTTTTCAAGACCTTGATTTCATAAAAGAACTTACCTCTGTTACGGAAGTGGATTGCTCTGCCAACCCCTTCACTTCGCTTGATATTAGCGAAGCAGAATCTATTACAAAGATCAATTTCTCAAAATGCACGAAATTCACATCCTTCCCCATTCTGCCAAGCAATATCAGCGCCATCATTTGCTCCCACTCGCCCATCATTGCCCAAGCAGATTTAAGCCCCTACACCAAATTAACCCAACTTCAAGCCGATAGCTGCGAACTCACCGACTTCAATGCCGCTATGTGCCCAAACCTTGAAAGGCTGGACTTGACTGACAATCACATTATGGCACTTGACCTATCAGCGCTACATAAGCTGAGCTCTAAAAGCGGTGATGTTAATATTTGGCAAGAAATAGAAATGCCGGCCGTATGGCGTGCCGAACGAAAAGAATGGGAAATCACCATGCCGGTATCATTCGACGCCACCAGATTGACGGAGGTGGAGGGTAACTATTTTGGGGGAATCGGGTATAAAGGTAGTTATTCAACCCAGGTTCAGGCACATGGCATCAGGTTTACCGATGCTCAAGGTAATCTGCGTGTTTCAATTTTTACCAATGAAATTAAGAAAATACCTTATCGTTCTGAGTTAATACATCCTTTCTTTTATAGATACGACACACATTGTAGCTCACTATACAAATACCCCTATTGTGGAGTGAACGTTACCGGCTACCAAGTGCCTTCCGGGGTGGATGATGTGACCACAGCGAAAATGGTGAGCACCGTGCGCTACTACGACCTCCAAGGCCACGAAAGCGCCACGCCCTTCCCCGGCTTCAACATCGAAGTAACCCGCTTCACCGACGGCACCACCCAATCCAAAAAAATCATCAAATAAGTGCTCCCGGTGTTTCAAGTGTTTCAAGTGTTTCAGGTGTTTCAAGTGTTTCAAGTGTTCCGCATCCTTACTCCCTTCCTTTCTGGGAGGGGTCGGGGGATAGGCTTTTCCCCTAACCAAGTGCGAAGCACGGCTAACCTATAAAGACCTATAAAGACGTGTTCAAACGAAGGAAAAAGTTTTCGTTTACGTTATTTTTTGTATCTTTGTAGGTTATTGAAAAATCTTATCACTTTTATATATGACTAACAACAATCGGAAAGTGGCCCTTATCACGGGCGTTACAGGTCAAGACGGCTCGTTCTTGGCAGAATTTTTGCTAAAAAAAGGTTACGATGTGCACGGCACCATTCGCCGCTCATCGGTGGACTTTCGCGAACGTATAGCGCACTTAGAAGGCAAGCCACATTTTCATCTCCATTACGCCGACATGAGCGACTCAATGAGCATCATCCAAGTGGTGCAAAAAGTTCGCCCCACCGAAATCTACAATCTGGCGGCACAAAGCCATGTGCAGGTGAGTTTCGACTCGCCGGAATTCACTGCCGATGTGGATGCCACCGGCGTGCTGAGAGTGCTGGAAGCAGTGCGTCAGTGCGGGCTCACCGAGCAATGTCGCATCTACCAAGCCAGCACAAGCGAGCTCTACGGCAAGGTGGAGGAAGTGCCGCAAAACGAGAACACGCCTTTCCACCCCTATAGTCCCTATGCCGTGGCAAAACTCTACGGCTACTGGATTGTGAAAGAATATCGCGAAGCCTACAATATGTTTTGCTGCTCGGGCATCTTGTTTAATCACGAAAGTGAACGCCGAGGCGAAACTTTCGTAACACGAAAAATCACCCTTGCCGCCGCCAGAATCAAAGCCGGCAAGCAAGAGAAACTTTATCTGGGCAACCTCTCCAGCTTGCGCGACTGGGGCTATGCACCCGACTATGTGGAGTGTATGTGGCTCATTCTCCAGCACCACACCCCGGAAGACTTTGTGATTGCCACCGGCGTGCAACACAGTGTGCGCGAATTTTGCACCCTGGCGTTCCACTATGTGGGCATCGAGCTGGAATGGGTAGGTGAAGGAGAGCACGAAAAGGGTATCGACAAAGCCTCCGGCAAGGTGCTGGTGGAAGTGAGCCCCGATTTCTACCGACCCACCGATGTGGTGAACCTTTGGGGCGACCCCTCAAAGGCAAAAAAAGAACTCGGATGGAATCCGCAAAGCACCTCGTTTGAACAGTTGGTAAAAATTATGGTGGACCACGATGTGGCAAAAGTGGCGATTGAAAAAGCCGGCGACAACATCCGCATCAACCTCGCCGAATACCTCGAAAAAGGAATCGTAAAGTAAGTTTTATAAAGTCAACAAGTCAACAAGTCAACAAGTCAACAAGTTTTTTAACCCTCAGTAAGTCAAAAAGTTTTTTGAGTAATGGAAAGAGCGATTGAAAATCTTTATATCTGGCAAGAAGCAAGGGCATTCGTTAATAATATTTATGTCTTATTGATGCCATGTAATGATTATGGATTTCGCGACCAAATTCAAAGAGCAGCAGTGAGCATTATGAACAATATTGCAGAAGGTTCAGAATCAGGTTCGGATGCAAAATTTATCAATTTCTTACACATAGCAAAAGGAAGTTGCGGAGAAGTTAAAAGTATGCTTTATCTCTGTGAAGATTTTAATATCTGCACTATAGAAAAAAGAGTAGAACTCCAATCTCAACTCAAAAAAATATCTACTGGCATAGTAAACTTAATAGCCTCCCTAAAAAAAACTCGTTAACTCGTTGACTCGTTGACTCGTTGACTTGTTGACTCGTTGACTTGTTGACTTGTTGACTCGTTGACTCGTTGACTTCAAAAAAAAAAAAATGAAAAAGTCGGATAAAATTTATATTGCAGGGCATCGCGGATTGGTGGGCTCTGCCATTTGGAAAAATTTGGAACAAAGAGGTTACCACAATCTCGTAGGGCGCACCCACGCCGAGCTCGACCTCACCAACCAGCAGGCGGTGAGAGCTTTTTTCGACCAAGAACGACCCGATGCTGTGGTGCTCGCCGCCGCTTATGTGGGAGGCATTATGGCAAATTCGCTTTATCGTGCCGACTTCATTATGCAAAATATGATGATGCAGTGCAATGTGATTAGCGAAAGTTATGCCCACGGGGTGAAAAAACTCCTCTTTCTGGGCTCCACTTGCATCTATCCCAAAAATGCTCCACAACCCATCAAAGAAGACGCCTTGCTCACCTCGCCCCTGGAATACACCAATGAGGAATATGCATTGGCAAAAATTTCGGGATTGAAAATGTGCGAAAGCTACAATCTGCAATATGGCACCAACTATATTGCCGTGATGCCTACCAACCTTTATGGTCCCAACGATAATTTCCACCTCGAAAACAGCCACGTGATGCCGGCTATGATGCGCAAGGTGTATCTCGCTCGATTGATTGCCGAAAACGATTGGGCAGCCATTCGTGCCGATATGGATAAGCGCCCGGTGAATGGCGTAGACGGAAAGGCATCAGAAGCGGATATCTTAAAAGTGCTTGAGCGCTACGGTATCGAAAACAATAAGGTGAACCTTTGGGGCACCGGCACTCCGCTGCGCGAATTCCTTTGGAGCGAAGACATGGCAGATGCCAGTGTGCATGTGCTGCTGAATGTGAATTTTAGCGACATCATTGGCATCGAGAAGTATTCATCGGTGCACTTTGGCACCCTTGCCGATGGCAAGGTGGACCGCAACAGTAGCGCGGGCAGAGGCGGAGCCATCCCTTCGCTGGGAGAAATTCGCAACTGCCACATCAATGTGGGCACCGGCAAAGAAATCACCATCAAGCAATTGGCTGAATTGGTGGCGCAAGCGGTGGGGTTCACCGGCACCATTGCGTTCGACCCCTCTAAGCCCGACGGCACACCGCGCAAATTATGCGATGTGGAAAAATTGCACAGCCTCGGGTGGACCCACAAAATGGAAATTGAAGATGGCGTGAAGGCGCTCTTCAATTGGTATGTGAGTCATTAAATTCTTTCATTTCTTATTCAATTACCACAATTATGCCAAACACCTCCGGCGGCGCTTCGGTGAAAGAAATCACCCGAACCCGTGTAAAATTGCCCAACATGTATCATGTGATTTTCCACAACGACGATGTCACCACAATGGATTTCGTGGTGCAGGTGCTCATCAGCGTTTTCCACAAATCGGCTTCCGATGCAGAAGCCATTATGCTCACCGTGCACCATAAAGGCGCTGCCGTGGTGGGCACCTACACCTACGATATGGCTATCACCCGACGGCAAATAGCCATCGAGATGGCTCAAGCCGAAGGTTTTCCGCTAAAAATCACTATCAAACCCGAATAACAACACACACGCTCTCTAAATCAACAATTTATATGGGAAATAATAAATTGCACCTCAGCGACAAACTGCAAACCGTAATGGTCACTGCCACCAACTATGCAATGGCATGCAATCACGAATTTATCACACCCGAACACTTGCTATGGGGACTTGCAAAATGTGAAGAGTTTCTCTACGCGATGAGCGATTGCGGCATATTTGATGAAACTTCATTTTTGAACGATTTGGATGATGCCATCAGCAGAACCGGAGGAAGTGGCAATTCTGATAAAAAGTTTTCGGCACCCATACCCTCATCACAGTTTGAAAGTGTGATGAGTTATGCCCTGTCTACCGCTATTGATTCCAACAAAAACGAAGTGGAGATACACATGCTGGTCAATGCCATCCTTCGCCAAAAGGAATCGTGGGCAGCCTACGTCATCAGAAAGCACATTGAGGTCGACGATTTGGAGTTGTTGGAAACTTTATACAATATTTTAAAACATCCTGACGACACCGACACCGAATTGGAGGATGATTTTGAGGATGGTATTCCCGATGATTTCGACTTCCCTATCCCCGATATCGACGAACCGAAACGAGATAAAGCACAGTGGAAGAGTTTTGTGACGTGTATCAACGACCATTTACACTCACATAATCCGCTCATCGGACGCGAAGAAGAAATCAGTAGAACCATTCAAGTGCTCTGCCGAAAGGAGAAAAACAATCCGCTACACCTCGGCGAACCGGGCGTGGGAAAAACGGCGCTGGTGTTTGGCGTGGCAGCACGCATCGAATCGGGCGATGTGCCCGAGCGATTGAAGGGCTTCCGTATCTACCAACTCGATATGGGCACGCTTTTGGCGGGCAGCCAATTCCGTGGCGATATGGAAAAGCGACTCAAACTCATTATGGACGGTGTGATTCAAGAGGGTAACGCCATCCTCTACATTGATGAAATACACAACATTGTGGGTGCAGGCGCAAGCGGAGGCAATGCCAACGATGTGTCGAACCTGATGAAACCTTTCCTCGATGGAGGAGATGTGAGGGTGATTGGCGCCACCACCTATGAGGAATACAACCGACAACTCGCCGGCAGAAAGGGAATGATTCGACGATTCCAAACCATCGACGTGAAGGAGCCCTCACCGGAAGAAACCCTCCACATTCTTAAGAGCATCAAGCATGTGTATGAGAAATACCACCATGTGAAATATCCCGACCCCACGCTGGAATATGCCGTGGAGGTGAGCCGAAAGTTTATCACACAGCGCTTCCTCCCCGACAAGGCTATCGACCTGATTGATGAGGCGGGTGCACAAGCAGAATTGGAGCAAAAAAAATACAAGAAAATTTCAAAAAAAGATATTGCCAATGTCCTGGCGAAGGTTACCCATATCAATGCCCTCGCTATCAGGCAAAACGATAACAAAAATTTGGCAAACCTGGAGCGCAACATCAAGGCGGTGATTTACGGGCAAGACCGCGCCGTGCAAACCGTGGTGGAAGCCGTGCAATTGGCTAAAGCCGGACTCAACGACGAAAACAAGCCGCTGGCAAGTTTACTCTTCGTGGGTCCCACAGGCGTGGGCAAAACCGAGGTGGCAAAAACACTTGCCCTCGAACTGGGCGTGAAACTCGTGCGCTTCGATATGAGCGAATATGTGGAAAAGCACACCGTGGCTAAACTCATCGGCGCACCCGCCGGCTATGTGGGATACGATGAGGGCGGACTGCTCACCGATGCGGTGCTCAACAGCCCCGATTGCGTGCTCTTGCTCGACGAAATTGAAAAAGCACATGCCGACATTTTCAATATCCTCCTACAAGTGATGGACTATGGCGTGCTCACCGACAACAAGGGGCGCAAGGCTTTCTTCAAAAATGTGGTGCTGATTATGACGAGCAATGCCGGTGCACAATTCGCCGAACAAGCCCGCTTGGGATTCGCTTCCACTGCCACTGCCGGAGGAGCTATGCTCAAGCAGGTGAAAAACACCTTTAAACCGGAATTTATCAACCGACTCAACGAAATCGTGGTGTTCAACGACATGGACCAAAACATGGCTGAACTCATCCTCAACAAAAAGTTGCGCGAACTCCAAGCCAAACTCCAAGCTAAAGAGGTGACCATCTCTCTCTCCAAAGCAGCCCATCAGCATTTGCTCCGGGAGGGATTCTCGAAGCAATACGGCGCACGAGAAATGGACCGCGTGATTCAACAGCAACTCAAAACCATGCTCAGCCGAGAAATCCTCTTCGGACGCCTGAAAAAGGGCGGCAAGGCTACTATCGATTTGGAGAACGAACATCTAACCATCATTTAATAGAACAATGATTTGCGAACTCGACGAAGAACTTTGGTTTCCACTACCGGAATGGGGCGAAGACAACGGACTTTTGGCTGTGGGCGGCGATTTATCCACCGAAAGATTGCTGATGGCATACAGCAATGGCATCTTCCCTTGGTATCCTTTTCAAGAAAATGACTTTCCCTTCTACGAACCGATTATCCAATGGTATTGCCCGATGGAGCGCTTCGTGATTTTTCCCCACGAAATCCACATCTCCCACTCTATGCGCTCGCTAATGAATAAGCAGCGCTACCGCATCACGTGGGACAAGGATTTCGCCGGGGTGATACAGGGATGCGCCACCGTCAATAATCGCAACAGCGAACAGGGCGCTTGGCTCGGACCGGATATGATAAAGGCTTACTCCGAACTGCACGCTATGGGCGTGGCACACAGTGTGGAAGTGTGGGACGCCGACACACTGGTGGGTGGGCTCTACGGCGTAAAAATCGGCTATGCCTTCTGCGGAGAAAGTATGTTTTCGCTCGTACCCTCAGCTTCCAAATTGGCACTCATTTTCCTCGCACGAAAAATGGAAGCCGAAGGCATAAAAATCATCGACTGCCAATTCGAAACACCCCACCTCAAAGCCATGGGAGGCACCCACATCCCCTACTCCACCTACATGGCGCTCCTCACCAACACCCCCTACACCTCACCCACTTAAATCCACCTAAGCGCAAGCAGCGCATATAGAGTGTGGATGAATCTCCATGCAAGCGAAGGCGTTGCTTGGAAACAGCAGAAGTAAAGCAGTGAACCTCGGAGATGGGGGATGGTGTGGCAAATTCAAGCGATTCCACCCATCACATGCCAAAGGTATGTAGCTACCCGGGGATTCTGCCAAGATTCGCCGTCAACGACGGCGGATTGACAAGGGGTATATATACACAACAAATGCCGTCAACTCCTTGGTGCGGAGATAACGGCTATGCGTTGTTGTGTAAAATCAATTGCGCTTCTTACAAGAAATTACTTGTAGACGCTGTCGCTAACGGTGAGGCTGTAACGACCTTTAGCACGACGACGTGCGAGGACCTTGCGGCCATCAGCAGTTTTCATACGGTGACGGAAACCATGCTTGTTAGCTTTCTTACGGTTTGACGGTTGGAATGTTCTTTTCATCTTTATTTAAATTTATTTATTTGCTTGGAATAATTTGCGACTGCAAAATTAGTCACTTTTTTGAAAATAAACAAATAAGTGAGTGATTTTTAATGCAAACTTTTTGCACTTTTTACACAATTAGCGTAATTTTGCAGAGAATTTCGAAAAGAACAAAAATTTTCAAACTAAAATATAGACAAAAAAATTTTATGATTAACGCTCAAGACATTAAAAACGGGGTTTGCATCCGTTTAGAAAATCAACTTTATTTTTGCATTGAATTCTTGCATGTGAAACCCGGTAAAGGCAACACCTTTATGCGCACCAAATTGAAAAATGTGGTGGATGGTCGCGTGATTGAACGCCGATTCAACATTGGAGAGAAATTGGAAGACGTGCGCGTGGAGCGCCGTCCGTATCAGTTCCTCTACATGGACGGTACCGACGCTATTTTTATGAATCAAGAAACATTCGACCAAGTGCCCATCAATAAGGAAATCGTGAGCGGCTCTGCTTTCATGAAGGAAGGCGACGTGGTGGATGTGGTGACTGATGCTTCCACCGAATCGGTGCTCTATGCCGAAATGCCTATCAAAACCGTGCTTGAGGTGACTTACACCGAACCCGGTGTGAAGGGCGACACCGCTACCAACACGCTCAAACCTGCCACTGTGGAATCGGGCGCAGAAGTGCGTGTGCCTTTGTTTATCAACGTGGGCGAAAAAATTGAAATCGACACTCGCGATGGCAGCTATGTGGGTCGCGTGAGATAAGAACCATTTCATATTAAGAAATTTTGAAGGCACCGATTTCGCAAGCGAAATCGGTGCCTTTCATTTATTTTTGGAGTGGGAAGATTATTTGCGCGTGCGGTCCACTTTCAAAAGGAAAGATTGGCGAATGTCGCGCGATGAGGCTCCCACTTTAATTTTGTATTGCCCGGGGTCGAGGGTGAAATCTTTTTTCTGCACCTTGTAGGTAGAGAAAGCATTTTCGTCGAGCATAATGGTGACGGTGCGCTTTTCGCCGGGTTTGATATTCACCTTTTCAAAGCCGCGGAGGGTTTGCACAGGGTCGGTGTCTGCCACATTGAGCGGCTCCACATACACTTGCACCACTTCGGCGCCTGCCACCTTGCCGGTGTTGGTTACATCCACTTTCACTTGGCACTGCTTGCCGGTGTGCTTCACCTTCAAATTGCTATAAGAAAAGCGCGTATAACTCATGCCAAAGCCGAAGGGAAATGCGGGTTCCACATTGTCTTTATCAAAGGACCGATAGCCCACAAAAAGTCCTTCTTCATAGTTTAAATATTTTTCACCTTTCTTTTCAAAGAAATTGTTGCTGCACGAATAATCGTCCCACTGGTTTGCCCAAGTGGCGGTGAGTTTGCCGCTCGGATTCACCTTGCCGGTGATGATATTGGCGAGCGCAGTGCCTCCGCCTTGTCCGGGATAGCCGGCCCAGATGATGCTGCGCACATCGTTGGCCCAACTGCTCACATCCACCGCACCGCCGGTGAACAGCACCACCACCACATTGGCATTGGCAGCGGCGGCTTCTTTAATCATTCTCACCTGTTCGGCAGGCAATTGCCACGGACGGTCGGCGCCTTCTTTTTCAATTTCTTCGCCAAATCCGGCAGTCACAATCAGCGCATCACAGAGCGCAGCATCGGTGGCAAGATTGTCCACTTGAGCGATGCGATAGCCCAATCTGATGCCCGCTTCGCCTTCCGATTCGGTGTAATCGATTCGGATGGCATAGTCGCGATTGGCTTGCAGATTGATGGTGAGTTCATTGCCCTTAAACGAGTGGTCGCCCCAGTTGTCGAGCACCATAGCATCATCAATCCACATCCGCGAGGCATCGTCGCTGGAAAGCACCAAGGTGTATTCTCCCGAGGCGGGCACACGCAAAAAGCCCGTGTAGCGCACCGAGAAATTGTCGGTGCCCAAAAATTCGGGATGTGGTGTGCCGGTGCCCCAATAGAAATTCAAGCCATCCACCTCATCGTTCATCAGCGGTAAACCGCCCAAATTCGGATTGTTGAAATACTCCGCCTTCAAGCCCTCATTTCTTCCTCCTCTATCGCGATAAAGGTGGGTGCAAGGCTCTTCATCGTAAACTTCATGGCCTTTGATGTCGATATTTTTTTTCACCACTTTCAGCCCACCGGTGAGCGAAGTACTACGGAAAGGCGTAACTTGCGAACTGCCGCCACCGCATGGAATATGGTCGGCAAAGGGTCCGAGCACCATCACCGATTTCACATGATCCAAAGGCAACAGGCTGCCTTGATTTTTGAGCAACACAATTCCTTCTTCCGCCACCTTCTGTGCCACAAGAGCATTGTTTTCGTTGTCCAAGGGCGCTTTGTCGGCATTGCGTTGCTTATCAAAATTGAAGCGATAAATCAGGCGCAACATGTGGCGCACCTTATCGTCAATCATTTTTAGGGTAATACCTTCGTTTTGCAGCGCCGCTTTCAAAGAATCGCGATTAAAGTGCTTTGATTTGTCGGCGCCATCCATATCCAAATCCAAGCCGGCACGCATCGCCTTACCCGTTTGGTGGGTGGCACCCCAGTCGCTCATCACCACGCCATCAAATCCCCACATTTGTCGAAGCACGCGTGAATTGAGCCACGAATTTTCGGTGGCGTAGAATCCATTCACCAAATTGTAGGCATCCATCACGCCGGCCACGTCGGCTTGCTCCACAGCAGCGCGGAAAGCCGGGAAATAGATTTCGTGGCACGTGCGATCATCGGCACGCGAATCGATAGTGTTTCTGCCCCACTCCATATTATTGAGCGCGAAATGCTTCACCACAGTTGCCACGCCATTATTTTGGACACCTTTAATAAAAGGCACCGCCATTTCAGCCGTGAGATAAGGGTCTTCGCTATAGTATTCAAAATTTCTGCCACAAAGGGGCGAACGCATAATATTCACGCCGGGGCCCAGCAGAATACCCACTCCGCGCGCCTTGCAGTCGATAGCGAGCGACGTGGCAAGGGCTGCCATCATACGGCGACTCCAAGTAGACGCCACCACCACCGATGCCGGGTATTGCGTAGAGGGTCCGTAATTGCGTACCCCTATCGAGGCATCTGCCATTTTCACCGAAGGAATTCCCAATCGCTGAATGGGGTAAGTGCTAAAGCCTCCTTTATATTCTCCGAGCAAATCCATTTTCTCCTCAAGTGTCATTTTCGCCAAAGTGGCTTCCACTCGCTTTTGCAAGGCAGCATCAGTTTTCGACGATTTTTTTGCAGCGCTCACAGGCAGCACCAATGCGCCCACCATCAGAGAAAGAAGAATGTATTTAAATAAATGTTTCATCATATCGCATAAAAAAAATTGGTGGAACGTGGAAAAATCTCCCAATTCCTACTTAACCTACAAATTTAGCGAAATAATTTCAAACCGCCCAAATCCTCGAGAGAAAAAAGAAAAAAGAGAGAATTTGGCTATAGAGCCGATGGGGTGGTGAAAAACTTAGGAATAGCGGCGGAGGAGGGCTTGGTAGGCAATGGAGTCGGCTTTGATGGCTTTGATTTGGGCATTGATTTGGTGGCAGAGCCGGGTGTTCGATTTTTTGAGCACCCACGCTTGGAATTGTGAGAAACTGATGTCGCGGCTCACATCCACCTTGCCTTTATATTTTTTGGCAAGACTGCGAGCAATGTGGCTATTAATTACAGCAAATTCAATTTCACCGGTCACCACCTTGAGGAAAAGTTGTTCAGGGCCGTAGCTATTTTCTGTTTTGATAAAGATGGTGTCGCCTATTTCTCTACTCAGTGCTTCCACACGCCGCCGCATCGGTGAACCTTTCACAATCCACACCGTTTTCTTCGCCAAATCGAGTTGGGTGTGCACTTTCACCTTGCCTTTAGGGTCGACACGCTGCACCAGCACCTGCTTATCGAGCGTCACCTCGTCGGTGAAAAGGTATTGCTGTTGGTCTTCAGCGGTGAGCGGGAATTGTCCGGCGAGCAAATCGTAGGTGCCTGCATTGAGTTGGGAAAGAGCCTTGCTGAGCGTCACCACCGAATGAAATTTGATAGGTCGGTGCATACGCTTCGCCACCAATCGCAGCAAATCGTAGTTGAGTCCGCCCAACGTGTCGGCGTAGGTGTAGTAGCTACCGGGAGAATATTCAATAGCCACATCAATGGTGTCGCCGCCGCTTTTTTGTGGTGAGGAGGTTTGAGGTTGGAGCGGAATAGCACCGCCATCGCAATGCCTCAGCGCCACCATTGCACACACGGCTGCCGCCAAAAGCACCACATAAAGCCATAAACGCAAATTCTTCATCATCGTAACACTTAAAAATCTACCCACAAAGATAGCATTTTTCCCTTGAATTCGTAACAATTCACTCAGGATAATCGTGCCGAAAAAAATTGGAAGTGGAAGAATAAACTGTGGGTGGGAGCAGTTCCCGTGTTGGATGGATGGGGAATAATTGCTATATTTGCAATTAAATTACTTATGAAACTCAGACTATGATGGCTACTGATAAAGGTGCTCCTTATTTTTCGGTGATTGTGCCGGTGTATAATCGGCGCGGCGAAGTGCGTGATTTGTTGGAGAGTTTGGCAAAGCAAACCGACGACGATTTTGAGTTGCTTTTAGTGGAGGACGGTTCCACAGAGCGTTGCGACGACATTGCAGCTGCCTACGCCAATCAGCTCCGCGTGCAATATTTTTGGAAAGAGAATGAAGGGCGCAGCATTGCTCGCAACTATGGCATTGAGCGCGCACAAGGGTCTTATTTCATTTTCTTCGACAGCGATTGCGTGATACCTCCGCGCTATTTCGAGGTGCTGAAAAAGGCGCTGAAGGAGCATCCGGTGGACTGCTTTGGGGGGCCGGATGCAGCAAGCGAAGATTTCAATCGCACCCAAAAAGCCATTTCCTTCTCAATGACGGCATTTCTCACCACAGGTGGCATACGCGGGGGCAAGGTGCAACTCGAAAAATTTGTGCCACGCTCTTTTAATATGGGCTACAGCCGCCGGGTGTGGGAAGCGGTGGGTGGCTTCCGCGAAATGTTTAGCGAAGACATCGACATGAGCACGCGCATCCGCAAAGCCGGCTTTAGCATCACGCTCTTCCGCGAGGCGTATGTGTATCACAAGCGACGCAACACCTTGCGCTCCTTCTCGCGCCAAACCTACGTGTTCGGCATGTCGCGCATCACCCTCAAATTGCTCTACCCCGATTCGCTAAAATTGGTGCACACGCTCCCGGCAGTGTTTGTCATAGGCTGCCTCACCCTCATTTTGCTCGCCATTTTTTGGCACTGGTGGGCGATTTTGCCTTTGGTGCTCTATGTGGTGCTGCTATGGCTGAGTGCTTTAGCCTCCACACGCAGCCTGCCTATCGCCTGCTTGGCAATCCTCACGAGTTTCATTCAATTGGGCAGCTACGGTTGCGGCTTTATCAAGGCGTTTGTGTGGAAAATTTTGCTCCGCCACGGGCGCAACATTGAAGAAGAAATTGCCATTCGCAAAGGAAAATGAGCGAATTGGGTTGGAAGGAATTTTATTAAGAAGTTAAGAAGTTTAGAAGTCAAGAAGTTAACACGAATGTCTTGTTCTTACATAATTTAAGAGGAATGCTTTGATAATGGAAGAAGATAAACAGAATTTGGCAGGCACGCGCTCGCTGAAATTGCACACCAATCAAGAGGATCGCCCGCGCGAAAAGGCGATGCGCTTGGGCTTTGAGGCACTGAGCGATGCCGAATTGATGGCGATTGTGATTGGAAGCGGCACCCCGGGCGAGAGTGTGGTGGATTTGTGTCAACGCATCCTCAACGACTACGACCAAAAGCTCAATCGCATCATTAAAGGTGGCGTGAAGGGTCTCACAAAATATAAGGGAATCGGACCGGTGAAAGCTATTGAACTGATGGCTTCGCTGGAGTTGTCGCACCGTTGCCACATGGAAGATGTGGAGCAAAAGCCGATTCGCTCCAGCGCCGATGCCTACCATTGCTTGTGCGACAGAATGGGACAGCTGGAGCATGAAGAAATATGGATTTTGATGCTCAATCGTGCCAAAAAGGTGATTGGCGCCAAGCGAATGAGTGTGGGAGGCACCACCTCTGCAGTGGGCGATGTGAAATTGATTCTGCGCGAGCTGATTGAAAACCTCGCCGATAGTGTGATTCTGGCACATAATCATCCCAGCAACAACACCCGCCCCAGCCCGCAAGACGACAACCTTACCCAACGCGTGAAAAGTGCATGCAAAGCCGTGGATGTGAATTTCCTCGACCACATCATCGTCTGCCAAGGCGGCAACTACTACAGCTACCTCGACAACGGTCGCCTATAGCCTCTCGCCCTCCCTTTCCTAGTTAGAATGGCGGCTTTTCTTCTGACGACGGTGCCAAAAATTCGGCATTGGGTGGCGGAGGTGTGAAGCCATCGGGACTCATATCGGCTACCGGCTTGGGGGCAGCGCCATCGTCGTCGCCGGTGATTTTCGATTCGTAGGTTTGCGAACCATAATTGGCATTATCGTCGCGATTTTCAAATCGAGCATATTGCCCCACAAAACGCAGGTTAACATCGCCCACCGAGCCACTTCTGTGCTTGGCAATGATAAATTCGGCCAAGTCGCGAATATCATTGTTGTCTTTGTCGAATGCCGACTTGGTGTAGTATGCCGGTCGGTGAATAAAGCACACAATGTCGGCATCTTGCTCGATAGAACCCGATTCGCGAAGGTCGCTCAATTGGGGTCGCTTGCCATTCTTGTCGTCGGCGCCACGCGATTCCACATTACGGTTGAGCTGCGAAAGTGCGATAATTGGGATATTCAATTCCTTTGCCAATTGCTTAAGCGAGCGCGAAATGGTGCTCACTTCCTGTTCGCGGCTACCGAATTTCATACCCGAAGCATTCATCAGCTGCAAATAGTCGATGATAATCATCTGCACATTGTGCTCCTTCACCAATCGGCGTGCTTTGGTGCGAAGTTCAAACACCGAGAGCGACGGCGTGTCGTCAACGTAGAGCGGAGCACTATAGAGTGCGCGTATACGCTTCATCAAATCCTGCCATTCGTCGTCGCGAAAATCGCCGTTCTTAATTTTTTCGCTCCTCACATTACACACATTACTAATCAAGCGGTTCACCAGCTGGAGGTTCGACATTTCAAGCGAAAAAATAGCCACCGGCACGTTGAAATCCACGGTCATGTTTTTCGCCATCGACAGCACGAGTGCCGTTTTACCCATTGCCGGGCGCGCCGCAATGATAATCAAGTCGCTGCGTTGCCAACCCGAGGTAATTTTATCGAGATCGCGGAATCCGGAAGGCAAGCCACTCAAACCATTGTTTTGCTGTCCGGCTTCCTGCATCTTATTGAGCGCCTCATTAATGATAGGGTCGATTTGCACCACTTCGCGCTTGAGTGTGTTGCGAGAGAGCTCAAAGAGTTTGCCTTCGGCTTCTTGCATCAAATCATACACATCGAGCGATTCATCGAATGCCAGCGT
>SFWW01000177.1 GCA_004559845.1 bacterium | reverse complement strand
TTCAGCAACCTTACCCCTGACTTTGAGCCTTGTATCAAGTTTCTGTGCGTGGAGCCAGACTTTTGTCCTTAGCTTCCTTCCGATTCTCCTCGCGGTAGAAACCGTTGCATCGGACTATGCGCTTCCCGCTATCGGGGCGCGCTCGGGACTTGCACCCGTTAGATTATACCCATGTCGGGCGAACTCAAAGGGTGGCATGTCCCCACCTGTGGTGACTTGCCACAACCGACCCTCTCGAGGCTCTGCGCTTTGGCTTCGGCGGTCTCCAAGCTGCGCTTCAGGCTTCGCCTTCGCTTGCATGTCCACAATATGCCATCTCCGATGGCGGCTTACCCCTCGCGGCAATTTGATAAATACGATAAATTCGAGACTTAGAAAAAAACGTCAGGCGTGGCTCACCTCTTTGATGAATTCGTGATTTATCGCGAGTCACCGTGGGCGTGATGGCAAAAGATAACGGTGGAGCTTGCTTCCCGTTAGATTTTGGCATCACGCACACGATAGGGCGCCAGCCCTCACCTCCCCACCGTTGCGACTTTTTGTTCTTTTCCATACAACCATAAAGCACACTCAGCCATCATTGCTCCCACATTGTGGGGCGGGGGCAGCTATTACATGGCGGAGGCGGCTTTGTTTTCGTTGCACGCCACAAAAGCGGGCAATCAAATCCGTTTTTAAATGAAAGAGCCGTGAAGGTTGAAGATGGGGAAATTTCCGGGATTTGGAAATTTGTGGGTGGGTGATTTTTTTTATTGGAAATATATGGGTAACTTTGTGGGGAAATTTTTAATCATAACCCCCTAACCCTTTTCCATGCAGCAAAAAATTATTATCTTGGATTTCGGTTCGCAGACCACTCAGCTGATTGGTCGACGCGTTCGCGAACTTGACACGTTTTGCGAAATTTTGCCCTACAATAAGTTTCCGGTGGGCGACGATTCTGTGATTGGCGTGATTCTTTCGGGTTCTCCGTTTTCGGTGCACGATTCGGAGGCATTTAAAGTGGATTTGAGTCAATTTTTGGGCAAGGTGCCTGTGCTGGGCATTTGCTATGGTGCGCAATTTATGGCGCACACTTTGGGCGGCAAGGTGGAGAAAGCCGATTCTCGCGAATACGGGCGTGCCCACCTCGAGGAATTTGATGCCCAAAATCCGCTTTTGAAGGGCTTTGAGCCACATTCGCAGGTGTGGATGAGCCATGGCGATACCATTACGGCTATTCCTTCGGATTGCCGGGTGATTGCTTCCACCGCCAATGTGAAATATGCCGCTTATGCGTCGACTTCGGCGCCGATGTGGGCGGTGCAGTTCCACCCCGAAGTGTTTCACTCGCTGCAAGGCACGCAATTGCTGCGCAACTTTGTGGTAAACATTTGCGGCAGCCGGCAAGAGTGGAGCGCGGCTTCGTTTGTGGATACCACCATCGCCGAATTGCGGGCTCAATTGGGAAGCGACCGCGTGATTCTCGGGCTGTCGGGCGGCGTGGATTCGAGTGTGCTGGGTGTGCTGCTCCACAAGGCTATTGGCAGCAACCTTACTTGCATTTTTGTGGACCACGGTATGCTTCGCAAAAATGAATTCAGCCAGGTGCTTCGCGATTATGAGGGATTGGGGCTGAATGTGATAGGCGTGGATGCTTCGGAAAAATTTTTCGCCGACCTGGAAGGCGTGACCGACCCCGAGCAAAAGCGAAAGATTATTGGTCGCGACTTTGTGGAGGTGTTTAACGCTGAAGCAAAGAAAATTACCGATGCCAAATGGCTGGCGCAGGGCACCATCTATCCCGACCGCATTGAGAGCCTCAACATTACCGGAAAGGTGATTAAAAGTCACCACAATGTGGGCGGACTGCCCGAGGAAATGCACCTCAAATTGTGCGAACCGCTGAAGTGGCTCTTTAAAGATGAAGTGCGCCGCGTGGGTCGACAACTCAATATGCCCGACCGCCTCATTAAGCGCCATCCATTCCCCGGTCCGGGGTTGGCAGTGCGCATTTTGGGCGATATCACGCGCGAAAAGGTGCAGATTCTGCAAGATGCCGACGACATCTACATTCGCCACATGCAAGCCTATATTTGCCCCGATGGCGAACGCCTATACGATAAAATTTGGCAAGCGGGCACCGTGCTGCTGAGCACTGTGCGCTCGGTGGGCGTGATGGGCGACGAACGCACCTATGAACACCCCGTGGCGCTGCGTGCCGTGACGTCGACCGATGCCATGACCGCCGATTGGGCACACCTGCCCTACGATTTTATGGCGAAGGTGAGCAATGAAATCATCAATAAGGTGAAGGGGGTGAACCGCGTGTGCTACGATATCTCGTCGAAGCCACCCGCCACCATCGAGTGGGAATAACCACGATAGACAACATCGATAATTTGCCACGACCTACCCTCTACGAGGCTCATGGCTTGGGGTGCGCTGTCTCCAAGCTACGCTCGGCTACGCCCTCGCTTGCAGTTGTCCACAATACGCCGGCTCCGACGGCAGGTTTGCCCCTCTCGTCGCGATTTGGTGGGATGGTGGCTTTGTATGGTGGTTTGGGTGGTATGGAAGAGAACAAAAAGTCGGCTCCGCCGAAAAAAAACATCGCCTATACCTTACCGGATAGAATCGTGTTCGTCGATAGTTGCAGTTGGGTTATGTAATGGGTGGAGCCG
>SFWW01000176.1 GCA_004559845.1 bacterium | reverse complement strand
GTCGGGTCGCCGCCCCTTGGCGGTGTCGGTGCGGAATGTTGCCCATCCACGTTACAAATATAATTATAATTTGCAATATAGTAAGTATCCTAACCATCTTTTTCGCAAAAAACGTCACGACTCTTTCATTTACGGCTATTTTTGATAGCGGCTGCTTGATTTGGTGAGGTTTAGAGGGATGGGGTTGAGTGGTATGGAAGAGAACAAAAAGTCGGGTGGCGGGGATGTGAGGGCAAGCAAGTCGCCATCGGAGATGGCATATCGTGGACAACTCCATTCAAGCGAGGCGAAGCCTGAAGCGCAGCTCGGAGATAGCGAAACCCAAAGCGATGAGCCTCGGTCGGTTGTGGCAAGCCACCACAGGTAGGGACATGCCCCCTTGATACACACGATGCGCCATTTTTTTTTGCGGTAGGCGCAGTTTTTTTTCGGCGAAGCCGACTTTTTATTCATTTCCATACCACAATGCCCACATCCCCACATCCCCACATCCCCACCAAATCCCTCATCCATCCACCAGGTTGAATCTATTCAATCTGTTGGGTCTTTCGGGTCTGTTGGGTCTGTTGGGTCTATAGCATCTATCCACCCCGGAAATAGCCACATTCCCTATTGGTCTTGCCCTTTGTGCACACCATCCTTAACTTTGCCACCAAGTTCTTTGAAATGTTTACAAAAAAGCAATCCCGGCATCCACATCAAGTGTTTCCATCCCACTGAATATTACAAAAAAAACAGACACCTATTCTTTTCATGGGGTGGAATATGGAATAGGTGTCTTTTATGATGGATTTTTGCCTTGGGAATTGGCGTGCGGGAATTACTTGAGGATAATATTGACGAGGGCTGATACGTCCGATACGTTAACTTTGCCATCGGCGTTGATATCGGCAAGCTCAAGATTAGCGGTTTCACCGTTGAGAATCATATTCACCAAGGTTGTCACGTAGGTCACATTCACCTTTCCATCGAGGTTGATGCGCCAATCTCGGTAAGGTCACCCTTGATATTGGTGAAATTCTTCCACTCGCTCGCCGTCTGGTATGCACTCAGATACTTGGGTAGCACATGCAGGGTCCCATCTTTGGGCACGTCATAGAAAACGTTCCCCCCGGTGCTGACTTTTTCAGGATTGGGATAGGCATCAATCCTTGTCAAGCCGCTGCAACCGAGGAACGCCATGTCGCCGATTGAGGTGACGGAGTTGGGGATGTTGACGCTCGTCAAGCCGGAGCAACCATAGAACGCATATATGCTGATTGAGGTGACGGAGTTGCCGATGGTGACGCTCGTCAAGCCGCTGCAATTGCAGAACGCCTTGCCGCCGATTGAGGTGACGGAGTTGGGGATGGTGACGCTCGTCAAGCCGCTGCAACCGTAGAACGCATTTTCGCCGATTGTGGTGACGGAGTTGGGGATGGTGACGCTCGTCAAGCCGCTGCATTCGTAGAACGCATTTTCGCCGATTGTGGTGACGGAGTTGGGGATGGTGATGCTCGTCAAGCCGGTGCAACCGCCGAACGCCCCTTCGCCGATTGCGGTGACGGAGTTGGGGATGGTGACGCTCGTCAAGCCGCTGCAACCGTAGAACGCCTCGATGCCGATTTCAGTGACGGAGTTGGGGATGGTGAGGCTCGTCAAGCCGCTGCAATATTTGAACGCACTGTGGCCGATTTTGGTGACGGAATTGGGGATGATGACGCTCGTCAAGCCACTGCAACCGGAGAACGCCTCGTTGCGGATTGAGGTGACGGAGTTGGGGATGGTGAGGCTCGTCAAGCCGCTGCAATCGCGGAACGTCCAGTAGCCGATTGAGGTGACGGATTTGGGGATGGCGACGCTCGTCAAGCGGAAGCAATCCCAGAACGCCCCGAAGCCGATTGAGGTGACGGAGTTGCCGATGGTGACGCTCTTCAAGCCGGTGCATCTGTTGAACGCATAGTAGCCGATTGAGGTGACGGAGTTGCCGATGGTGAGGCTCGTCAAGCCGGTGCAACCGTAGAACGCCTTGCCGCCGATTGAGGTGACAGGATATGAGATACCACCATAAGTGACCGACTCGGGGATGGTGAGGTTGCCTGTCGGCTTATTGCCTGACGGATAGCCCGCTACCGTAACAGTTTTGTAGTCGTAATTGACGCTGTAGAGCACGCCATCAACCGTAAATTCGATGGCTGAGGCGCTAATGCAGTTGGCAATTAATATTGCCAAAACGAATAATATTTTGTGGAATGTATTCATATTTA
>SFWW01000175.1 GCA_004559845.1 bacterium | reverse complement strand
CGAACCGAATGGGCGCTTGCCCAGCATTTCCGCCCTTGCCACCACCGGATGAGAGCGACTGATGCCCGAGGGATTCAATCGGGTGGAATGCGGGGTGAGTCGACACCTGGGCACGGCTCTACGCAATATGTCGAGCGTTTGCTCATTGGTGTAGGCATCGGTGGTGCGCACATCCACCAAAAACTCGCATTTGTCGGGCACCACATTGTGCTGCGTGCCGCCGGCAATTTTGGTAACCGAAATCTTCACCGGACCCAGCATTTCCGATTCTTTTTCAAAACGGAAATGGCGCAAGGTGTTCACCACATCCATTGCTATATATATGGCATTCACGCCCTCATTGCGCGCTGCATGACCGGCAACGCCCGTCACTTCGCCATCCAGCACCATCAGTCCTTTTTCGGCAATGGCAGGTTGCATGGCGGTGGGTTCGCCCACCAAGGCAAAATCGATGGGAGGCAACATCGGCAACACGGCTTCCACCCCGTTTTTGCCGCTCACTTCCTCCTCGGCAGAGGCAAGGAAAATCAGATTATAGGGCTGGGGGACGCCGGTGAGCGCGCGAAAAGCCGCCAGCAGCGTCACCACCGAAGCACCGTCGTCGTTGGTGCCAAGTCCGTAGATGGCATCGCCTTCTTGTGTGGCGGCAAAGGGATGGTGTTGCCATCCGGCAGCCACCTTCACCGTGTCGATATGAGCATTCAGCAAAATGGTGGGTTGCTCAGTTGAAAAATCATTATTCAAGCACCACACATTGTTCACGTGGCGCTTGGGAAAAAGTCCGCATCGCTTCATCGCATTCTCCAGCACATCAGCCACAGCACCCTCATCCCGGCTGAGCGAAGGCACCGCCACCATTTGTTTCAGCAAATCGACCGCATCGTAATACAGTTCATCAAAATCCGGCATCATTCAATCAATATTATTTTACCCCACAAAAATAATCATTCCTTCCCTGATAAGCAAAAATATTTTCATCCCATAGCCCTTATCTAACCGATAAACACTCTTGAGCAAAATGCCCTGACAAACTGCATTAGCACCAAGAAACGCGGATAACATCGTGAGGACAGACATTTTTTTTCAAATAATGTTTGAGATTCTGAAAATATATTGTATTTTTGTCTCAATTTAATGTAGCACTTAAAATTTAGACAATTTATGGGCAATAAGCTGATTTATAGAACAATGGAGAGTGCGCTCTCTAAATCCTTCAATTACCTGCCGACAATAACCATTACCGGTCCTCGCCAATCGGGGAAAACCACTCTCTGCCGGACCTGTCTCTCTGATTTGCCTTACGTTAACCTCGAAGATTACCACACTTTGGAGCAGCTGCAAAACGATCCGAAAGGCTTTATAGCTCGCTTTCCAAATGGGGTGATAATTGATGAGGCACAACGCTGGCCGCAAATTTTTTCCTACCTTCAAGTGGAGGTTGACAACGACCGCATCAACGGCGGCTCGCGGCGATTTGTTGTCAGCGGTAGTAGCAATTTTGCTCTTTTAGCAAAGGTGACGCAGTCGATGGCCGGCCGCACTGCCGTACTAACCCTTTTACCGCTCACCGTAAGCGAGATACTAAGTAGCTACCCCGGGACGTCGACAGATGAACTTCTGCTGCGCGGCGGTTTCCCAGCCTTGTGGGGGATTGACTTCCGCGGCGTAGACGTCTTGATGTCAAGCTATCTGTCGACGTACATTGAGCGAGACTTGCGCTCGCTACTAAACATCAAGGATTTACATGCCTTCCAAACCTTTCTGCGCTTGTGCGCAGGTCGCATCGGTCAAGAGTTTAACGCATCAGCCATGTCGGTGGAGGTGGGTGTAAGCGTGCCCACTATCCAATCATGGTTGAGTATTTTGGAGGCATCCTACGTGGTGACACTCCTTCGACCTTACTACCAAAACATCGGCAAACAACTTACCAAGTCACCCAAGTTATATTTCTGCGACTGTGGCTTGGCTGCGTGGCTCTTAGGCATACGCTCCACTGAACAAATGGCGCTGCACCCACTGCGAGGTAACTTATTTGAGAATATGGTAGTGACTGACTTCATTAAAACCGACCTCAACCGAGGCCTTTCAAATCAATTCTTCTTCTACCGCGACTGAGATTAAGTCGGGTAAGACCTATACGCCACAATGGACCAAGCACCTTAGCTATCTTTGCAACCTTTTGGGCGAGCGTGTGCAAACCACTGCCGTCATTTACGATGGAGAGGAGAACAACTTTGCTCCCGAGGGTGGCTTCGCCAACTGCCGCCAAGCTGCTAAATTGCTGATTGATTAGCGGCCACGGTTTGTGTCGGTGGCTTGAATGGCGAGGAAAAGGGCGTAGGTGTTTCTTATCGTAGGGGGGTGGTTTGGCGGGTGCGCCATTTTTGTGGGGACTGTCCTGTGAATTTCTGCTATGCCGAAAGCCTGTGGCGCATCATCAGTGAGGTAACCAACGAAGTGACCAAACCCACCGCTGCCACCAGCACAAACACCAGCGCCACATCGGTGAACTGCACCGCCACGGGATAGGCTTGCACTATCACGGCATCGGCATTG
>SFWW01000047.1 GCA_004559845.1 bacterium | reverse complement strand
TCGCCACGGAGCCCCACGGTGTTGGTGTTGTAGAGAATTTCGATGTTTTCTTTCTCGGTTACGCGTTTTTGCATCGCAGCCGATGCGCGCAAATAAGGCTTTCGCACAATCATATACACCTTTTTGGCAAGGTTGCTCAAATAGTGGGCTTCTTCGCAGGCGGTGTCGCCTCCGCCCACCACAGCCACCACTTTTTTGCGATAGAAAAATCCATCGCAGGTGGCGCACGCCGACACACCCATGCCGGCAAACTTCTTCTCGTCAGCCAATCCCAAATACTTGGCAGAAGCACCGGTGGCGATAATCACGGCATCGGCAGCGATAGTGGTGCCATCGTCGATGGTTGCCACAAAGGGGCGCTCAGCGAGATTGATGCTACGCACCACCCCTGAGCGAATAATGGCACCCACATTTTTGGCTTGCTGCTTCATATTATCCATTAAATCGAAGCCTTCCACCCCGTTCGGAAAACCCGGAAAATTTTCAACGGTAGTGGTTTGGGTGAGTTGACCCCCGGGCTGAATACCGGCATAAAGTACACTGCTCACTCCGGCGCGCGAAAGGTAGATGGCTGCCGTGAAGCCGGCGGGTCCGGAGCCTATAATCAAACATTTTGTGGTTTGCATAATGCTATCGTTGGTTTTTTTGCAGAGCATAGCCCCCATAAAAGGAGGCTATCGCCCGAAAGTTAAATAAATATAATTCTTCAATTTTTTATCTCAAATCCACCACTTCGGTGCCGGCGGGAACCTGATTTTTGCTGAATTTAAAGGTACTTGCCGAGGTGGCAACTTTGGTTTTGTAGTTGCTGATGGTGAGGGTTTGGCTCCCCTTATTGGTGGTGTACACCGCCTTGGTGAGCACATAATTTTTCGACACGTAGAGGGCAATGCTCACCACCTTGCTTTTCGCCTTGGGCTTGAGGGTGAGCACATAGCCGGTGCCGCTCTTTTTGGCACTCATCGAGTAGCCTGCTTTGAGCGATTGTGCGGCAGCCAACGGATTCACCATCACCAACTGATTGGCAGAAGGCGTAGAGATATTAACTTCTTGCGTAGCAGAAGAGTAGGTCCATTGCGTTTTACCATCATACCACGATTTGATATTGTTGGCAAGAATACGGAATTGATTGCCCTTCATCACGATATTGCCCTTAGAAGAGCCCATGGAATAGGAAGCACTCACGGCACCGGCAGCCTTGTAGGCAGCCACCGTTCGGTCGAAAATTTGTGTTGCATTTTGTGCTTGGCAAGTGCCAATGGAGAGCAGCAACATCGCCCATAAAATCAACTTTTTCATCACTTCAAATTTTATTTAAAACTTGTGGACAGCATTTGGTCCACATCCATTGGACTCATCAACACATTGCGAGGTTTACCGCCGCTTGCGGGTCCCACAATTCCGGCAGCCTCCAATTGATCCATAATTCGTCCGGCACGGTTGTAGCCAATATTGTATCTGCGCTGTAGCGAAGAAGTGGAAGCCATGTTAGAAGTCACCACCCATCGAGCAATTTCTTCAAAAAGCGGGTCGCGGTCGTTGAGATTTGCTCCAAAAGATCCACCGCCATCGTCGTCGCCATCGGCAGTGCCCACATATTCGGGAAGTTCGTAGGGCTGCTCATGGTTCACATCTAAATCGGCATCTTCTTGCTGCTTAATGTATTCGCAAATCTTGATAATTTCGGGTGTATCAATGAAGGGGCATTGCAAGCGCGTGATATCGCCATCCACCGAGAAGAGCATATCGCCACGGCCAATCAAATTTTGCGCTCCGGGGCGGTCGAGAATAATGCGGCTATCCATCATCTGCGACACGGCAAATGCCATACGTCCGGGAATATTGGCTTTAATATTACCCGTAATCACATTGGCGGCAGGGCGCTGAGTGGCTACAATGAGGTGAATACCCACGGCGCGCGCCTTTTGTGCAATACGCACAATGGGGGTTTCCACTTCCTTGCCCGAGGTCATAATCATATCGGCAAACTCATCGATGATGCACACAATGTAGGGCATAAACTTATACTTAGGAGCGCCCTCAGCATTGAGCACATGTCGCAATTCTTTGCGCCATTTTTCGTTGTAGTCTTCCAATTTGCGCACCTTCACTTCCTCGAGCACACTGTAGCGATTCTCCATTTCTTGCACCAAGCAATTGAGGGTTTTCACCACTTTGGCAGGGTCGGTCACAATGCAGCGGTCTTCGCCCGGCACGCGTGCGAAATAGTATTTTTCCAAATCGGCATACACGCTAAATTCCACACGCTTGGGGTCCACCAAAATGAGTTTTAATTCAGAAGGACCTTTCTTGTAGAGCAGCGAGGCGATAATCGTGTTCAATCCCACCGATTTACCCTTACCGGTGGCGCCTGCCACCAGCAAGTGAGGCATCTTGGTAAGGTCGGCAACAAACACCTCGTTCGACACAGTGCAACCGATTGCCATCGGCAGTTTGTATTTGGTGTTTTGATACTTCGGGTCCTCCAATGCTCGGCGAATGGGCACCACTTGCGGGTCGCGGTTAGGCACTTCAATACCAATGGTGCCACGCCCGGGCATAGGCGCTATAATACGAATCCCCAAAGCCGCAAGGCTCAGTGCAATATCATCTTCCAAACCACGGATTTTGGCAATGCGCACACCATCTTCCGGCACGATTTCAAACAGTGTGACGGTGGGACCCACATGCACATCAATGTGCTTGATTTTGATTCCGTAGTGGTTGAGCGTTTCAATAATGCGTTGCTTATTGGCTTCTTGCTCCGACACGTCAACACTCACGCTCGAGGTGACCGGCGCCAGCAAATCGAGTGGCGGGAAGCGATAATGCGCGTATTCATAGGTGGGGTCGTTGGAATAGATTTCGCCCTCTGCCGCGCCAAAGAGGCTGCCGGTGGTGGGGTCGCCCCCTTGCTTATACACGGTGGGCACATCTTGCTTGGGTTTTTTCTTCACTGCGCCACGCTTTGGC
The DNA here is from genome assembly GCA_004559845.1 of bacterium. GTDB lineage: Bacteria > Bacteroidota > Bacteroidia > Bacteroidales > Muribaculaceae > Sodaliphilus. The sequence goes on along the minus strand of SFWW01000047.1, from coordinate 16,120 downwards.
TTCGCCGCTTGGGGAGCCTCTTGCTGCTGCACCTGATGCTCATCGCCCAAGAAACCGGGACGATGAGGCGCTTCACCCTCTTCCGGTTGAATAATATCGCCATTAAATTCGCGCTGCGGAAGTATGCGTTTCTTCACCGATTGATAAATGCCGCCGGTCACTTTATAGGTGAGCAATATCCAAATAATGAGCAAAAACACATCCACGCCCACCATTCCATAAACACCCAAGAGTTGGGAAAGGAACCCATTAAACTCTTTACCGAAATTGCCGCCCAAAGGATACGACGCAAGGTTTAGATTCATCGTAAAGAGGCTGATGGCTAACGAGAATGTGAGCAGAGAAAAGAGCGAAATAAGGGTGAACGAGAAAAAGAACACTTTGCTTTTGCGCTTAAAGAAACGCACAGCCAAACAAATGCTCCATATCACCACCACAAACGATGCCAAACCATAACCTTGACGAATGAAATTCTCAGCTGCTGAAGCGCCCAGTGTGCCCATCACATTGTGGGTGAGGACCGTATTTTTGGCATTAGAGATAGCAGATTGCGCGGTGATGCTTTGGTCGGCATCGCCGGCTCCTCTCATAAAAGAGATAAATGCCACACACAGAAACACGCCCAAAAGCATAAAGAAAGTGCCCAACACAAAGCGTGTGCGCCAATCTTTAAAAAAATTGGATATGCGTTTTGCCAAAGTGAGTTCTTTTTCTTCTGCCTCACGCTTGGCTTCTTGTTGGCGTTGCGTTTCCTTTTGAACGCCGGTTAAATCGGGGTTAAAAATCGATTCTTTTCTCATTGGTGTTTTTATGATTTTGTTTTTAATGAATCACTTAGATGAAAAAAAATTATGTTAGTCGTCGGTCCAAAATCCTCTGGTGAAAAGCACGAGCACGGTAAATAATTCCAACCTACCTACCAGCATTTCAACCGACATGAGTACCTTTACCAAAGGATGGATGTCTGCCAAATTGTCGACAATATTCAAGCCCACATTGCTAATGCACGACATGGATGTGAAGAAGGCATCAAAGGGATTGCTGATGCCCAAAAAGTTGTAGAGGAGTGCCATCACCACGATGTAGAAAATGAAGATGGAAAGAAACGCCACCACACGCGACACCAAGAATTGCGGCACCACGCGCCCGTCGATGCGAACCATCATCACCGAATTGGGGTGGAGCACTTTGTAGAACTCGTTGCGTATGTTTTTTACCATCACTATCATGCGGTCGATTTTCGCACCTCCGGCTGTGGAACCTGCCATACCACCGAAAAACATCACCACCATAAGGGTAAACGACACAAATGTGCCGTATTTCTCGAAATCGATGGCGGCAAAACCCGTGGAAGTGATTGCCGACACGGTGTCGAACACAGCATTGATGGCATGGTTGGTGAGCACCTGATTGGAAAGAACGGAAGTGCCATTGGCATAAATGTCTTGATAGAGCATTCGGGCAGTGATAATCAGCGAAGTGATGACCACCACCATCGTATACCACTTTAAGGTGGTGTTGGATTTCAAAGCCTTCCAACCATTGCGCTTGCCTACGGCAAGCACCAGCGCAAAATTAACGCCGCACAAAAACATAAATGCCATAATCACACAATTGCTATACATATCTGCCAATTGTGCATAATCGTTGACGGTGGAAAAGCCGCCGGTCGACACGGTGGAAAGTGTGTGGCAAATGGCATCGAAAGTGCCCATCGGACCCACACACAGCAGCAATGCCAAAAGCACGGTGTAGAGCAAATACAAGCCCCACATCCACATAGCGGTTTCGCTCACACGCGGGCGAAAACGCTCGTGTGAAATGCCGGTTACTTCGGCATTAAACAAGGCAATGCCTCCTTTGGTGTTGAGCATCGGAATCACGGCAAGGGTGAACAGAATAATACCCATACCGCCAATCCATTGCGATAGCGCACGCCAAAACAATATGCTATGAGGCACCGGATTCAAATCCTTGATCAAGGTCATACCGGTGGTGGTGAAGCCCGACATCGATTCAAAAAAGGCGTTCACAATATTGGTGTGCACTCCGGTAAAATAGAAAGGCAGAATGGAAAACAGCGAAAACACTATCCACACCACGCCGGTGAGCAAGAATCCTTCGCGGCGGCGCATACGCGAATTGCGAGTGGGCACATGGTAGAGCCCTGCACCACACACCGCCGTTGCCAATGCCGAATACAGAAAAGCCAGCGCGCCATCACGCTCGCCATAGAGCAATGACACCAAAAGCGGCAGCAACATAAACCCGGCTTCTATCAGCAAAAGCAAACCGATGATTCTCAACACGATGGGAAAATTGATATGATGGGTGTGCTTTCTCATGCCTATTTCTTAAAAAATTTTTCCACTTTATGAAATGAGCCATGCATGCAAAACACCACCACGTGGTCGCCTGCTTGCAGGCGCGTGTCACCTTTCACCAGCATTCCTTTTCCGTTTCTCACCAATCCGGCAAGGGTGAAGGCATCGGGTATTTTCAAATCTTTCACATCCTTGCTACACAAGGGGCTACCTTCCTTAATCACCACCTCAGCCACTTCGGCATCGGCAAGAGCAAGGCAGCGAGCATTGTCTTGCTCGCTATCCAGCAGCATTTGGAATATGCGACTCGATGCAAGGAGTTTTTTATTGATGATAGAGCCAATATTGAGCCGCTCGGCTTCGTGCACAAATTGGATGTTTTCCACCTCGGCAATGGTTTTGAGCACACCATATTCCTTCGACATCAGGCAACTCAAGATATTGGTTTCGGAGCGGTCGCTCAGGGCTGCAAAAGCATCCACGCCCACGGCTTCTTCCTCCATAATATCGCTGTCGGTGGCATCGCCGTGCACAATTTTGCAATGCGGCAGCACATCCACAAGATAGGTGCATCGATCCACATCCGGCTCAATGATTTTGATTTTCACATCCGACTTTTCGAGTTCCTTAGCCACCTGCACGGCTATGGGCGAGCCACCCATAATGAGCATTTTCTTTACTTGCACCTTCTTCTTACCGCAGATTTCCACCACTTGCGGCAAAAAATCGCGCGTGGTGGTGATATACGCCACATCATTTTCCATCACCCTATCCACACCACGCGGAATCAGAATTTCGCCATTGCGGCGGATGGCATTGAGGTGGATAAATGTGTTGCTACCACCTATTTCGCGCAATTGCTTGCCCACCATAGGCGAGGAGGCGCGGAGCTTCACGGCAGCCACTATCAGTTCGCCGTCGAAGAGTTCAAACCAATTGCGCACCCAATTGTGCTTCAGCGCCGTAGCAATTTCTTCTGCGGCAAAGAGTTCGGGATAGATTAGCGTGTCCACGCCCATATTTTTGAAAAAATCGGCGTATTCCGGTCGCAAGAACTCATAATTATCGATGCGAGCCACGGTTTTTTGCGCACCCATGCTTTTGGCGATAGAGCATGCCAAGAGGTTTTTGGTTTCGAAAGGAGTGACGGCGATAAACAATTCGCAGTGCTCCACCCCATTGTTTTGAAGCATCTTAAACGAGATGCACTCGCCTTGACTGGTTTGCAAATTATAGGAATCAAGCGCAAAGAGTTTACGTTCATCGCTGTCAATCACCACGATGTCGCGGTCTTCGTCGCTCAGCATTTTTGCCAAGTGCGTTCCCACTTCTCCTGCTCCTGCTATTATTATTCTCATAAGCTATAGATTGGAAAGAATTGATTCAATACTATGGAAAATGGAAGCGGCATCGATGCCACATTGGGCTTTCAATTGTGCCACTGTGCCTTGGTGTACAAATTCATCGGGGATGCCCAGCATGGTGATGCGGGGTGCCTGCGGGCGAGATGCCATCCACTGTGCCACACAGCTACCCAATCCGCCCACCACCGTGCCGTCTTCCACGGTGATTACATGCCGATATTTTGCAGCCACTTCTTCCAAGATGGCTTGGTCGATGGGCTTGAGGAAAATCATATCGTAATGCGCCACAAAGATGCCTTTTTCTTTGAGCATCGCCAAGGCTTTCTGCACCTCATTGCCTATGGTGCCGATGCTCAGCACCGCCAATTGCTCGCCATCGGCAAGCCGACGCCCCTTGCCCACCGGCAGCTCCTTCATTTCGCACTCCCAGTCCACTTTCACTCCGCCTCCGCGAGGATAGCGAATGGCAAAGGGACCCTTGCCTTCGAGTTGGGAAGTGTACATCAAATGGCGCAAATAGTGCTCATCCATTGGTGCCGACACCGTGAGCCCGGGTATGCAGCTGAGGTAAGCCAAATCGTAGGCGCCATGATGCGTAACGCCATCTTCGCCCACCAATCCGGCTCGGTCGATGCAGAAAGTAACGGGCAGGTGCTGGATAGCCACATCGTGGATAATGTGGTCGAAACCGCGCTGCAGAAAACTGCTATAGATGGCGCAGAAAGGATGCATACCATCCTTCGCCAAGCCGCCGGAAAAGGTTACGGCATGGCCTTCGCTAATGCCCACATCGAAGGTGCGCTCGGGCATAGCTTCCTGGAGCATCGACATCGAAGTGCCCGAAGGCATAGCGGCTGTGATGCCCACCACCCTATCGTTTTGCTTGGCGAGTTGCACCAGTGTGTGGCCAAACACATCTTGGTATTTGAGCGGTTTACCGGAGGTGTCGCCCACGATGCGCTCGCCCGTTTCTTCGTTGAATTTGCCCGGTGCGTGCCACACGGCGGGGTTTTCCTCCGCCGGCTTATAGCCCTTCCCCTTACGCGTGTGAAGATGCACGATTTTGGGGCCGGTCATATCTTTCACATCGCGAAAGGTTTTCACCAATTGCACCACATCGTGACCATCAAACGGCCCGAAATAGCGAATATTGAGCCCCTCGAAAATGTTTTGCTGTCCCGAGAGTAGCGATTTCATCGCATTATTGAAGCGGAGCACCAATCCTTTCCCCTTGTCGGTGATGATATGCCTACGGCGCAAAAATTGATACAATTTGTAGCGGATATTATTGTAGCGCTTCGAAGTGGTGAGCTTGGTCATATAGGCAGAGAGAGCGCCCACATTTTCATCAATCGACATGTCGTTGTCGTTGAGCACAATCAGCATATTATTGGGATGTGCCGACACATTGTTCAGCCCCTCAAATGCCAAGCCGCCGCTAATAGAGGCATCGCCAATAACAGCCACTATTTTCCGCTGTTCGCCTTTCAATTCCGAAGCAATCGACATACCCAATGCCGCCGAAATGCTATTGCTGGCGTGGCCTGCCATAAAGGTGTCGTAGGGGCTTTCCGAAGGGTTGGGAAAGCCGCTTAAGCCACCCATTGTTCGATTTTCGCAAAAGCGGTCGCGGCGCCCGGTGAGAATTTTGTGGGCATAGGCTTGGTGCCCCACATCCCACACAAGTCGGTCGTTGGGCGTATCAAACACATAGTGGAGTGCCACATTAATTTCCACTGCACCCATGCTCGAGGCAAAGTGCCCCGGATTCGACGAAAGGAAATGCACCATAAAGCGGCGCAATTCTTCGCACACTTTCGGAAGCATTGCCACATCGAGCTTACGCAAATCTGCCGGGCTATCTATAGCAGAAAGCAGCGGAAAGTGCTCGTTAATATATTCGTTGTTCGACATTTCTATTTCTTAAATTATTGCCTTTCAGAGCGCAAATGCCATCATAGCAGTTCGCACATCATTTAAATTGCAAATTTAAGAAATTTTGCGCCATTACACACCATTTACTCCCACGAAATTGCAAAAAATCTGCGCCTCTTTCCAAAAAAAATAATCACAGCTTCGTTACACGGCTCTTTCATTTAAAACTATGAATACGTGAGTGTACCAACATTCGCCATTCGTAGCAGGCGCCTTTTTTTTGCCTACGACGCAAAAGGGAAAATCTTCGATGAAATGGGGCTATTCAATCACATTGGAATTGCCATATTCGTAATCCGGAAGCGGCTCAGACTGTGGCGATTTACCCGAAGGAATTTTGTTGTAAGGAATGGTGAGTTCGTTTTGGTGAGAATAGTCGGGGCGGGTGTTCACATTTTTCACCACACGCAATTCCACTCTTCGGTTAACGGCGCGTCCGTTGGCAGTATTATTGTCAGCCAAAGGATATTGGTCGGCACATCCCTTGCAGAAAATTTGACTTGCGGGCACCCCCTTTTTCATCAAATAGGCTTTCACCACTTGTGCGCGCTCCACCGAAATGCGTCGGCGGTCGTTGTGTGAGCCAAAATTGTCGGTGTGTCCATAAATTTCCACGCAAGCCGAAGGGTCGTTTCGAAGTTGCACCGCCACACGGTCGAGCACTTGCTTAGCGCTCTTATCGATTTTGGTTTTGCTTTGCCCAAAGTAGATGCAATTATCGCCCAACGCGTGGGAGCGGCGTTGCATATCGTACACCTCGTTCGGAGAATAGATTTCGGCTTCGTAGGCACGTGGCTGTTGTTTTTTATCGATATTGTCGCCCACAGTTGCACCGATGGCAGCGCCTGCCACTGCACCAATGGCAGCACCAATGAGAGAGTTGTCGCGACTGCTATGATAGGAATGTCCGGTAAGCGAACCGATAAAAGCGCCTGTGTTGGCACCCGACACAGCCCCCACCACAGCGCCTTTAGTCGACATATTGGCATCGGGGTCGTTCATCACAGCCCACTCCGCCAATCCGCAACTCGATGTGGAAGCCATCAATAGAGAGCAACATATGATAGGGATGATTGATTTTCTCATAACTGTAAATTGAATTTTATGTTATAGTTTTTTTTCGTTTCGTCATTATTGACTAATGCAAACCTCAATCGTTTAATGCCTTTGCAAAGTTAGTGTATAATTTCCACATTTTAAAAGCCTTATTTCTCATTCTTCCCACTTTTTGGCACAAATTTACCACGCTATGCAATCGTTTGAGTAAATGAATAAAAAAAAGCACCGCCACACAATTGCAAAGCCCCGAAATTTCTATTAATTTTGTAAGAGCATTTCAATGCTCAACCCCATTTTTTAGAACTTACATTTATACTATCATTCAAAAAATCAACAGCATATTATGTCGAAAATTACAAAAAAAATGGCACTCGACTATCATCACTTGGATGATAAGCCCGGAAAAATTTGTGTAGTGCCCACCAAGCCATATCGGTCGCAAAACGACCTATCGCTTGCCTATTCACCCGGCGTGGGATTTCCCTGCTTGGAAATCAAAGATAATGCCGACGACGTGTATAAATACACCAACAAGGGCAACCTTGTGGGCGTGGTGTCGAACTGCACGGCTGTGCTCGGATTGGGCGACATCGGTCCGCTCGCCGGCAAGCCGGTGATGGAGGGCAAAGCGCTGCTGTTTAAGATTTTTGCCGGATTAGACAGCTTCGACATCGAGCTCGACGAAAAAGACCCCGAAAAATTTATTGCAGCAGTGAAAGCCATTGCCCCCACTTTTGGTGGCATCAACCTGGAAGACATCAAAGCGCCGGAATGCTTTGAAATTGAACGCCGACTGAAAGAAGAGTGCGACATCCCTATCATGCACGACGACCAACACGGCACCGCCATCATTTCGGGCGCCGGACTCATCAATGCCCTCGAAATTCAAGGTAAGAAGGCTGAAGATGTGAAATTGGTGGTGAATGGTGCCGGTGCGGCTGCCATTTGCTGCACTCGCTTGTATATGCAATTGGGTGTGAAGAAAGAAAATATCGTGATGTGCGATAGCCGCGGGGTGATTACCACCCGCCGAGAAAAACTCACCGAGCAGAAAAAAGAATTTGCCACCGAGCGCGAAATCAGCACTTTGGAAGAAGCTATGGTGGGTGCCGACGTGTTCCTCGGGCTATCGGTGAAAGATGTGGTGACCCAAGAAATGATTCAATCCATGGCTCCCAAGCCCATCGTGTTTGCCCTGGCAAATCCCGACCCGGAAATTGAATACAGCAAGGCTGTGGCATCGCGTCCCGACTTGATTTTTGCCACCGGACGCAGCGACTACCCCAACCAAATTAATAATGTGCTGGGATTCCCCTACATCTTCCGCGGGGCTATCGATTGCTCCGCCACTGAAATCAATAGCGAAATGGAGCTGGCTGCCGTGCGCGCCATCGCCGATTTGGCAAAGAAAAACGTGCCACCGGTGGTGAATGCCGCCTACAAAATGAACAACCTGAAATTCGGCCCGCAATACATTTTGCCGAAGGCGCTCGACCCGCGATTAATCGAAACCGTGTCGACCGCTGTGGCAAAAGCGGCGATGGATTCGGGTGTGGCACGCCGACCCATCGACGATTTTGAGCAATATCGCTTCGAATTGCGCAAGGTGCTCGGCTACGACGACAAATTGCTCCGCCGATTCACCGAAACTGCGAAAAGTTCACCCAAGCGCGTGGTGTTTGCACAAGCTAATACCAACAATATGCTACAAGCTGCCGTGGAGGCTTACAAATCGGGCGTGTGCTTCCCCATCTTGCTGGGCAACGAAGAAATGATTGCCAAGCGCGCCAAAAAACTCGACCTCGACATCAAGGGCATCACTATCGTGAACCCGCGACACGACCGAGAAGAGCATCGACGCGCACGCTATGCCAAACTCCACATGAATAAGCATCAGCGCGATGGCATCAACCTCACCGAAGCCACCGAAAAAATGTTCGACCGCAACTATTTCGGTATGATGATGGTGGAAACCGGCGAAGCCGATGCCTTTATCACCGGCACCTTTGCCGGCAGTGGCAACACGGTGAAGATTGCTAAAGAAGTGATTGGTATTCAACCCGGATTTAAGCACTTTGCCACGCTCCATATCCTCAACACCAAGCGCGGCACCTTCTTCTTGGCTGACACTTCCATCAACCACGAAAACTCAACCGAGGAACTGGTCGACATCGCTCGCTTGGCTTACAACGCCGTGAAATATTTCGCCCACTATCCCGTGATGGCGATGGTGTCGTATAGCAACTTCGGCTCCAACCCCGAACACGGACCGATTGAAGTTCACGAGGCTGTGGATATTCTGCACCGAGAATACCCCGAAATTTTGGTGGACGGCGAAATGCAAGTGCAATATGCCCTCAATAAGCAATTGCGCGACAAGCAATTCCCCTTCAACAAGCTCATCGGAAAAGATGTGAACACACTCATCTTCCCCAACTTGAGCGCTGCCAACACCGTGTTCCAAATGCTGCTTGAAATGGGAGCCGCCGAAATTGTGGGTCCCATACAAATCGGCTTGAACAAGCCTATCCACTTCACCAGCATTGACGCATCGGTGCGCGACATCGTGAACCTCACCACCATGGCAGTAATCGACGCCAATGTATACGAAAAAATCAATCTGAAGAAATAGCTATCCCTAAAGCGGAAGGCTCGCTCTTCATCACACACTACCTATAGCCACGCTATAGCAACCTAAAAAAGAAAACCTCATCGTGTGCAAGCAATTGACCACGATGAGGTTATTTTTTCATAAACGGCATTTTTTCATAAACGGCAACCCCTCCCCCAATACGCCATTTTTTTTTGACTAGGAACTGTCCCCCTGTTCAAAAATAATCACCAAGCGAGCGCCACCCAACGGCTCACTTTTTCTTGGCGGATTTTTTATAGTTGTTGAGTCCGATTTTAATGTTGGAGATGAGGGCTTTTGAAGAATAGGTGGCGCCGGTGGCTGCATCGGGTTTGATTTTGAGGGCTTGGCTCACGGTTTTGCCAATGTATTGCGGAAAAATCGCTTTTTGTGCCCGCTTATAGTATTTCGGCGTTTCGTTGCAAGGCAACGCTTCAATTTTGGTGATGATGCCATCTTCTATGGTGATATTGAGCGGTGTGGTACCGGCATATCCTTGCACTTTTTTAGCGATTTCGCCGGTGTAAATCACCTTTCCTTTCGCCTCTGCAAAGGCTGCGATGCACAGCATAAAAGCTGCAAGTGCGCAAGTGGCTACAGATTGTTTCGTCATTGTGGTTAGCGTTTTGGTTGTTCAATTCTCGGCAAAGATAGCGAATTCGGTGGTAACCGGTTGCGTGTGTTATGAAATATTAGTGAAAATTAATTTTTTTGCGAACAAAAGTGGTTTTTTCCTTTTATAGAAGTTTTGTTTTGATTAATTTTGTAGGATAATATACGAGGATAATATACGCAAGATAAATGACCGACGATATACAGAAATGCATTGAAGTGCTCAAGCGCGGTGGCTTGATTCTCTATCCCACCGACACGATTTGGGGCATAGGGTGTGACGCCACGAATGTTTCGGCTGTGAAAAAGGTGTATGCGCTCAAAAAGCGCGCCGATAGCAAAGCGATGATTGTGCTATTAGACAGCGAAGAGCACCTCGACCACTATGTGGTGGATGTGCCGGAAATGGCATTTGAGCTGATACACGTGGCAGTGAAGCCTCTCACCATCGTGTATGAGGGCGCTTTCAATGTGGCACCCAATTTGTTAGGCCACAACGACAGCTTAGGCATCCGTGTGCCCAACGAGCAATTCTCCCACCAATTGTGCGCTGCCTTTGGCAAGCCCATTGTGTCGACCAGCGCCAATGTGAGCGGCGCACCTTCCCCGAAAATGTTTGCTGAAATTTCGAAAGAAATAGTAGAGGGCGTGGACTATGTGGTGCGCTATCGGCAAGACGACCGCACCCCGGCCACTGCCTCCAATATCATTATGCTTGGAAGCGACGGCACATTCAAAATTTTGCGATAACCACAATGTAATCCGGTAACTCTTAAAAGGTAGTCCAGTCTTGGTAAGCGAAAACATACAACGAGCGAAATACGTGCTGGCTGATTTCTTATCAGCCAACATGGCATGGTTTGCCTACAATTGCTGCCGCTTTTATTTGGGTGGCGTGAGGGGCTTTACCACCCTAAGCGACTTTCTCACCGGACACATGATACTCTTGGGGCAAGTGGTGCTACCACTGCTGATGATGGGCGTGTATTATTTGTCGGGCTACTATAATGAAGTGTTTCGCAAATCGCGCCTAAGCGAATTGATGACCACCATAAAATCCACATTAATCAATTCTGCGATTGTGTTTTTCATCGCCTTGATTAATGATATGATGACCGATAATCGGAGCTACAACTATGAGATTCTCGTGGTGTTGGTGGGATTGCTGTTTGTGTTCACCTACACAGGCAGGCTGATAATCACCTCTATCACCTCCCGGAAAATCAAACGACGCATTTGGCGGTTCCACACCTTGGTGGTGGGTGCCGGTGCTGCAGCATTTGCCTTTGTGGAGAAAATGAACAAGATGCGGCAGTCGAACGGCTACCATGTGGTGGGCTATGTGGATGTGCCGGGCGAAAATCGAGTAAAGGACATCGATTTGCCGGTTTACACTTTTGACGAAATAGCCGATGTGATTCGGCGCGAGCAAGTGAAGGAGTTCATTGTGGTGCCCACCAACCAAAATATTAAAATGCTGCTCAACACCATCAATCACCTCTATGTGCACGATTTACCGATTAAGGTAACGCCGGAGCGCTTCAATATGCTTTTCCGCTCGCGCATCCACGACTTTGCCGGCGACCCGCTGGTGGATGTATCGAGTAGCCATGCCAATGAAAGCGAAAAGAATATTAAGCGCTTGATTGATGTGGTGTTTTCACTTTTGGCACTCATTATGCTATCGCCCATTTATCTGCTGGTGGCAATCATGATTAAGATGGATTCCAAAGGACCGGTGCTGTTCTTTCAAGAGCGATTGGGGCTCCACAATAAGCCGTTTAGAATCGTGAAATTCCGCACCATGGTGGATGGCGCAGAGCAAGATGGAAAGCCACAGCTCTCGAGCGACAACGACCCGCGTATCACCAAGCTGGGGCGCATTATGCGCAAATATCGCATCGACGAATTGCCGCAATTTTGGAATGTGTTCAAGGGCGATATGTCGATGGTGGGACCGCGACCGGAGCGGGAATACTACGCCAAAAAGATTTTGGAGCGTGAGCCCAGCTATTCGCTCATCCACAAAGTCAGACCGGGTATCACCTCGCTGGGGCAGGTGAAATTCGGCTATGCCAAGAATGTGGACGAAATGATTGAGCGCTTGCGCTACGATTTGCTCTACCTCGACAATATGTCGATTGTGAACGATTTTAAAATCATTGCCTACACGCTAAAGATTGTAATTAAGGGAAGAGGACTTTAAATGGAACAATACACCGAGGATACCATACTGGAAAAAGCCGGGCAAAATAGCCACGGCTTGTATATGCGTTTGCTCCGCTGGCGAGAGCAGCACATTCCGGAAAAATCGTTTGTGGTGATGCTTGCCATCGTCATTGGCGTGGCTTCCGGACTTGCCGCCGTGCTGCTCAAATTTTTAATTGGCACCATTTCCAATGCGGTGAACAGTGTTTCGGAGGCATCACAAGCCAACTATTATTATTTGGTGTTTCCGATTTTGGGCATTTTTCTGGCAGGCATCTATGTGCGCTATGTGGTGTGCGACAACATTTCACACGGTGTGACGCGTGTGCTCTACGCCATTGCGCAAAAAAAGAGTAGATTGAAATTTCATAATATGTATGCCTCTTTGGCATCGTCGTCGGTCACGATTGGCTGCGGCGGTTCGGTGGGTGCCGAGGGTCCCATCGTGTTTACCGGCGCTGCCATCGGGTCGAACTTAGGGCAGGCTTTCCGACTTTCGCCCCACTTGCTGATGATGCTGGTGGGCTGCGGTGCGGCTGCGGGCATTGCAGGCATCTTTAAGGCACCGATAGCGGGCGTACTATTCACTGTGGAGGTGCTGATGCTCGACTTAACTGCCGGCTCGGTAATGCCACTCATTTTGGCATCGGTGGCAGGCGCCACGGTGGCGTATGTGTTCACCGGCTACAATGTGGAATTTTTCTTCACCCAAAGCGAAATGTTTTATGCTTCGCGCATTCCCTACGTGGCGCTCTTGGGCGTGTTTTGCGGCTTAGTATCGGTATATTTCACCAAAATGATAGAAGTGATGGAGCGTATGTTTGGGCGCATCACCCGTCCGCGTCATCGCTTCCTATTGGGTTCGGTGATGCTGAGTGTGCTCATCTTCATGTTTCCGCCGCTATTTGGTGAAGGCTACGAATCTATCAATTCGCTGCTCAACGGCCATTCGGAGCAAATATTCAACAATAGTTTGTTCTACGATATGCGCTCCAATGTGGGCGCCACCATTCTGATGGTGGGAGCACTGTGCATGATGAAGGTGTTTGCCACCAGCGCCACCAATGGCGGTGGCGGTGTGGGTGGTACGTTTGCGCCCTCGCTTTATGTGGGCTGCATGGCAGGTTTCTTTTTTGCCTACACGGTCAATTCGATGGGCATTGTGGACCCCACTATGCCGCTTTCAACCAAAAACTTTGCCCTTGTGGGCATGGCAGGGGTGATGGCAGGGGTGATGCACGCACCGCTTATGGCTATCTTCCTCACGGCGGAAATGACCGGTGGCTACGCCCTGTTTTTGCCTTTGCTCATAGTGGCAGCCATTTCCTACGGCACTTCGTGCATTTTCTCCAAATATAGCATCTACACCAAGCGCTTGGCGCTGCAAGGCGATTTGCTCACCCACCAAAAAGACAAAGCGGTGCTCACACTGCTGAAGATGGACAGTGTGATTGAAACCGACTTTATGCCGGTGCACCCCGATATGTGCCTTAAGGAAATGGTGGATGTGATTTCGCAAAGCCGACGCAACCTCTTCCCGGTGACCGACGAAGAGGGAAAACTATTGGGCATCGTGCTGCTCGACGACATACGCAACATTATGTTCCGAACCGACCTTTACCGGCGGATGCACGTGCGCCGATTTATGTCGATGCCTCCCGCTAAGGTGGAATTGGGCACGCCCATGGACAAGGTGATGAAGATGTTCGACCAAACCGGCGCATGGAATTTGCCGGTGGTGGACAATGGAAAATATGTGGGATTTGTGTCGAAATCTAAGATATTCAGTTCGTATCGCCAAGTGCTCAAGCATTTTAGCTACGATTGATGCTTCCGCCTTTTTAAGAACGATTTTTATTTTTGCACAACAACGATGGAAAAGAAAGATTTAAAAATAGTGTTTTTCGGCACTCCCGATTTTGCGGTGGAGAGCCTCAAGCGCCTCGTGGAAGGTGGCTACCGGGTGGTGGGCGTGGTGACGATGCCCGACAAACCTGCCGGACGCGGACACCATTTGCTACAAAGCGATGTGAAAAAATATGCCGTGGAGCAGGGCTTGCATTTAATGCAACCCGTGAAGCTGAAAGACGAGGCTTTCGTGAGCGAATTGCGCAGCTTGAATGCCGACCTATTTATCGTGATTGCTTTCCGCATGCTGCCGGAAGTGGTGTGGGGCATGCCGCCATTGGGCACTTTCAACCTCCACGCTTCTTTGCTGCCGAAATACCGCGGCGCTGCACCCATCAACTGGGCGGTGATGAACGGCGACACCCTTACCGGGGTGACCACCTTTTTCTTGAAACACGAAATCGACACCGGCGATGTGATTCAGCAAAAGTCGCTACCCATCGGGCGCCACGACAATGTGGAAACCATTCACGATGGGCTGATGATGATGGGAGCCGGCATGGTGATTGAAACCGTGGACGCTATCATTGCAGGCTCCGTGAAACCCATTCCGCAAGAAGAAATGCTCACCGCCGGCGAAGAGCCAACACCGGCACCCAAAATTTTTAAAGACACCTGCCGCATCCACTGGGATTGGCAAGCAGAGCGCATCTACAACCATGTGCGCGGCTTATCGCCCTACCCTGCTGCTTGGACCGAGATTGTGGACGCAGCCGGCGTGGCGCACTCCACTAAGGTATTTGCCACAGCCGAGCCCGAACCCACTACCGCAGGACTTGTGCCCGGCACCATCACCACCGATGGCAAACGCCTCTGGGTGGATTGCGCCGATGCCCGCATCGAAATCCTTTCGCTGCAAGTGGCTGGCAAGCGCCGTATGCCCACCGCCGATTTCCTCCGCGGCTTCCCTATTAAAGACTGCAAAATTCAATAACCCTAAAACTTTACTAAAATGAAAAGATTATTACTCGCAGTATTGCTGTTTACCACTATGGTATGTTCGGCTTATGCCGCCTTTCATCAATTAAAGTACCGTGGCACGATTGCCGGCAACCGAGTGGAAGTGGCATTCAGTTACAACACCGGTGACAATAGCACCAATTTCCAACCATATTGGATAGACGACAGCTATTGCCGCTACACCAAATATCCGGATTGCATCCTCACACTGCGCCACAAATCTTCCCCCACAAGCAAGTATTGGATAATGAACGAATACGATGGTGGGCGCTACACGGGTAAATGGAAAGTGAGACAAACAAAGAATGGACTGGTGGGCACATTCACCTCGGCAAAAGGGAAAGTCTACAAAGTGAATCTCACCTTTGTAGAAGATTACGACACTTGGGATTGGGCATACTAATCTCCATCTTGCACCCCATCACAGGGCATGCAATCAAGAATCAGTACAATAACCGAGGGGGCAACAAAGCAAGGTGGCGCAACACTAACTATCACTGCTCTAACCATATGATTACAATATTTTGCGTCCGCCCGATGGTTGTAACCCATTGTGGGGCGGACGCAAAGTATTGCGCCCCTACGGTTTGTATGTAAGTGGTTGTGGTTTAATGGTTTGCGCCCATCACATGCCAAAGGCATGTCTCTACAAGCGGATGGCATTTGAAATGCATAGAAAAAACCTCATCGCCGGTTTTGCCGATGCGATGAGGTTCGTTTGTTTTTTCCTATGCTACCAAAAGAGTAATCATCAAACTAAAGCCCAAATAAGCGAAAAGCTAACGGCTAAAAGCTGATAGCTAATGGCTAACGGCTAACGGCTAACGGCTAATGGCTAACGGCTAACGGCTAATGGCTATTTTTTGCTTTGCTTCATCCAGCTGTCTTTCAAGCCGATGGTGCGGTTGAACACGAGCTTGTCGGCTGTGCTATCGGCGTCCACGCAGAAGTAGCCGATGCGTTGGAATTGGAATTTGTCGCCTTCAGCAGCATTTTCCGCCAAGAAGGGTTCGATTTTAGCGTTTTCAATCACCTTGAGCGATTCGGGGTTGAGCAGCTCGCGGAAATCGTGTTCGGTGTCAGCGCTTGGATTTTCTACGGCAAACAGTCGGTCGTAG
>SFWW01000046.1 GCA_004559845.1 bacterium | reverse complement strand
AATGTGTTTGTTGCAGTCTTGATAATGGCGTTACAGTTTTCGCGCGAGTCATATACAGAGTTGCCACTCTCCACTTTTATGCTCGTCAAGCCGCTGCAATCGCCGAACGCCCCGATGCCGATTGAGGTGACGGAGTTGGGGATGGTGAGGCTCGTCAAGCCGCTGCAACCGGAGAACGCCCCGATGCCGATTGAGGTGACGGAGTTGTCGATGGTGAGGCTTTTCAAGCCGCTGCAATCGCCGAACGCCCCGATGCCGATTTCGGTGACGGAGTTGCCGATAGTGACGCTCGTCAAGCCGCTGCAAAGTTCGAACGCACCTTCGCCGATTGAGGTGACGGGATATGAGATATCACCATAAGTGACAGACTCGGGGATGGTGAGGTTGCCTGTCGGCTTACTGCCTGACGGATAGCCCGCTACCGTAACAGTTGTGTTGTCGCTATTGACGCTGTAGCGCACGCCATCAACCGTAAATTCGATGGCTGAGGCGCTAATGCAGTTGGCAATTAATATTGCCAAAACGAATAATACTTTGTGGAATGTTTTCATAATTTGGACAATAGTATATGTGTAATTAAAATCAAGAGTTACGTTTGAGCTGTTATTCCACCGGCCGGTATTGGCTATAGTCCAAGGCCGAATTGGATACTGTCCGCTAAGTGCGATGTCGGGTCGCCCCTTGGCGGTGCGGAATGTTGCCCATCCACGTTGCAAATATAATTATAATTTGCAATATAGTAAGTATCTTAACCATCTATTTTGCAAAAAACTTTGTCTTTTGCCTACGACTCTTTTATTTACGGCTCTTTTTGATAGCGACTGCTTGATTTGGTGAGGTTTAGAGGGATGGTGGCTTGAGTGAGATGGAAGATAACAAAAAGTCGGGTGGCGGGGATGTGAGGGCGAGCAAGTCGCCATCGGAGATGGCGTATTGTGGGCAACTCCAAGCTGCGCTCGGCATTTTTGATTGCAGAAGAACCGTCCCTTTGCAACCAGCCTTTCTCTACCAACTTTTGGGGCAAAAAAAATCCCGGATATCACTATCGGGGATTGCTTAACTAATTAACCTTCTAATACCATTAACATAAACCTTAAACAATAATGAAACAAAAATCGTCATCACGACGCTAAGAATTTCATAACCTTAAAAACTAATACCATGAAAAACCGATGCAAAATTATACTATTTATGTTATACAACATAATTTTTCAGCAACTTTTTCTTGGAATTTAACATGTATTAACTTTTAGGGTGTATTTTACCGGGCATTTTGCCATAAAATAGCATAATTTTTCGCAATCTTGATATGAAAATGATTACTTTTGTAACAAAAATATATCATTCTGTCGTTAAATGCTGAAACGAATTTTACTTTTTCTCTTGCTGGTGGGTGCTATGCAGATGAGCAGTGCCACCAAAATTGCCGTGCTAAGTGATATTCATGCGCTGAGCCCTCGCTTGGTGGAGCCTGAAAGTAGCGCTTTTGAAAAATATGCCGCCGCCAATATGCGAATGGTGAAAGAAAGCACCGAAATATTCACCACCGCCATCGCCCAACTTCTTGAGGAGCACCCTGATGTGGTGCTTGTGCCCGGCGACCTCACGAATAATGGCGAGCTTCTCAGCCATGAGTGGGTAGTGGCGCAGTTTGAAATGTTGCAGCGCCACGGCATCAAAGTGCTGGTGGTGCCGGGCAACCACGACATCAATAATCCTTATGCCAAGGCTTTCCATGCCGACCACACCACCGAAGCAGCCACCATCACTCGCGAAGAATTTCGCCGCCTCTATGAGCCGTTTGGCTATGGCGCCCATTCCATAGGGGATTCAGCGTCGCTCTCCTACGTGGCAGAGCCGGTGGATGGATTGGTGGTGATAGGCATTGATAGCAATCGAGATGAGGAAAATCGGCTCAAAAGTAGGGGCGACAGCATCACCACCTACCACACCGCGGGTCGTGTGAAGCCCGCCACCTTACAGTGGATAGCAACACAAGCCCGGCAGGCGCGAGCTCAAGGCAAACGTGTGGTGGCGATGATGCATCACCATCTCGTGGAGCACTTTGATGGCGAAGCGCGTATGCTTCATCAATATGTGGTGGCAGATTGGGAAGAGGTGCGCAACACGCTCCTCCAAGCCGGTGTGCACGTGGCATTTACCGGACATTTACATATCACCGACATAGCGCGCGACTATAATAATGGCGACTCCATCACCGTGGTTGCTACCTCATCGCTTTCCGCCTACCCATTCCACTATCGCATCGCCACCATTGAAGGCGATTGCATGCATGTGGACACACGCCGGGTGAGCGCCGTGCCTTCCAATCCGGCATTGCTTGCCGATGGAAAAGCCCATGTGGAGGATGCCGTGGCAGGACTCATGACGGGCATGATGGACCGTGGCTTGCAAAAAATAGACCGCATTTCCAAACAATACGCCAGTGCAATGGTGCTGCCGGGCGGAGCGGAGCTGTTCACCCTCCTTCCTCGTCGGCAAGAAATCCTCAACCTCTGCAAGCAGCATTTGCTACCCTCGGCACAAGCAGCGATGGTGGCACTCTACGAAGGTAACGAGGCCAATCATCCGCAATCCGAGCAATTGATTGCCAATTTGGAAAAAGGAATAAATCAAGTGCTCCTCGCCGTGCTCCCCATCGAAACCTCAAATTTCATTCACGAATTTGTGCAAGAAAATCTATTGCCGCAAGTGCACAACGTGATTCGTAGCATGCTCCAGGACCGCAACCACTGCGGCACTCCCCAAGAAACCATCGTCAACGACCACACCGCCACCTTCCCCCTCTAACAAACCCCAACCGGAAACACCCGCCTTTGTTCTCGCCGGGTTTGCCTTTGGGTGTGGGAGCTGTTATTTTTTTGGGGTTTTGCGGTATTCTTCGGCGGATTGGTTGAGGGCGGCTCGGGCGGCGTTGAAATCTTCATTGAATTGTGCTTCGCTGATTTGATATTCCGGGTCGTCTTTGTGACGCTCGGCGAGCCGGTCGTTGGCCTCCTTTGCTTTAGCGCGGTTGTCGATGATTTGGTAGATATACATTTTGTTCATCAGCGCTTGGTCGATGGCTTCGGGGTTTTGGGTAGAATCGGCAATGATTTTGTCGCATTTGCTCAGCGCCTCGTTGGCGCACAGCAGCATGGAATCCAATTTTCCCTCCATGCGGTATTTTCCGGCATAGAATTGCAGGCGCACAAATTCGTCGGAGTTGTGTTTCAGCAATTCTTCTTGAATTGCCATAGCCTCTCGCATGTGTCCGCTTTTGGCGAGCAATTGTGCGCGGACGAAAGCGGCATTGAAATGGCCTTGCTGTGTGGTGTCGATTTTTTCGATGCTATCGTTGAGGTGCATGGCTTGCTCCAGCAGTTGGGGGTTGTGGTCGATGTCGTATTGTGCCATCAGCATTTGCACTTCTTGTTCGAGTGTTGCCACGCGTTGGCTGTCGGACACTGCCCCGTTAGGCTTACTGCCTATGGCATTTGCCACATTGGCGCTGCCACCGGCATCGGTTCCGCCCCCTTGGCAACAAAGCAGCAGAGGGATGGCGCACAATAATATTAAAATTTTTTTCACGATTTAGAAAAAGCGATTGTCCATCAAATATAATCTTATGCTACTCACATGCGCGGTGCGCTTTTTGCCGCTTGCCGCGCAATTTTTGTACAAAATTAGGCATTTTCATCCACCTAAGAGGCATGATTTTTGCCCTTTTTTGAAAAAAATCAGTCGAATTCTTTTAAACTTCAAGAATAACTATTAATTTTGCACGCTGAAACATCCGAATTTTATTTTAGTTACACATATAAACATGGCTAAACAAGACATTAAACAAACCCGTACGACCGTAGACGATGTGAACGAAAAGCTCACCTCGTTTGAACAACGACTTGAAAACAACAAAAAGCTCATCTACTACATTGTGGGCGCTCTGGTGGTGGTGGTGGCTGCCGTGGCCATCTTCGTGATGGTGCGCAACAATGGCATACAAGATGCCCAGAAAATGGTGAATAAAGCTGATATGGAATATATGACCAAGGGCGATTCTGCCGGTTTGGTGGCTTATAAGAAGGCAGCCAACGAATCGTATGCCCCCGCCAATCGTGCCGCTCAAATGGCTGCATCTATTCTGTATAAGCAACAAAAATACGACGAAGCCATCCAAATGCTCGAAGGTTCTTCGTTCAACGGCAAGATTTTGGGTCCATCGGCACTTTCGCTGCTTGCCGACTGCTATGTGAATAAGAAAAACTACGACAAAGCACTTTCCGCTTTCGACCAAGCCATCAACAAAGCCGGCGACAACGAATCGCTCACTCCGCTGCTGATGAAGAAGAAAGCCACCGTGCTTCACGCCACTAAAAAATACGACGAAGAACTCGCTCTCTACGAAGAAATGAAGAGCAAGTTCCCCAAATCGGCTTTGCAAATGAACATCGACAAATACGTTGAGCGCGCTAAAGCCTCAAAGTAAGAGATGACGACTGCAATTTCTTAAAGGATACAAGGGTTGGACGAATCAATTGCGATTGTCCAACCTATTTTTTTTGTACATTCCCCCAAAAGTCACTATTTTTGTGCACATACAATTATCTAACCCTATAAGCAACCCTTCAAAATATATGAAAGCAATTTATAAACGAGTACTGCTCAAGCTCAGTGGAGAATCGCTCCAAGGTGAACAAGGCTATGGCATCGACCCAAAGCGTGTGAATGATTATTGCGAACAAATCAAAGAACTGGTTGATGCCGGTGTGCAAGTGGCTATCGTGATAGGCGGTGGCAACATTTTCCGCGGCCTTAAAGGCGCTGCACAAGGTTTCGACCGCGTGAAAGGCGACCAAATGGGGATGCTCGCTACCGTAATCAATTCCATTGCCCTCAGTTCCGGACTCGACGCCGTGGGACAGCCCTCACAGGTGCTCACTGCCATCAATATGTTTCCCATCGGCGAACAATATAGCAAATGGCGCGCCATCGAAGCCATGGAGCAAGGCAAAGTGGCAATCATGTCGTGCGGTACCGGCAATCCCTTCTTCACCACCGACACCGGCTCTGCCCTCCGCGGCATAGAAGTGGAAGCCGAGGTGATGCTCAAAGGCACTCGCGTGGATGGCATCTACACTGCCGACCCCGAAAAAGACCCCACAGCCACCAAATTCGACAAAATCACCTACGACGAAATCTACACCCGCAACCTCAAGGTGATGGACATGACCGCTACCATTATGTGCAAGGAAAACGGCTTGCCCATCCACGTGTTCAATATGGACGTGAAAGGAAATCTGAGAAAAGTGCTCACCGGAGAGCCCTGCGGCACACTCGTATATTAAATTGAGAATTAGAGATAACTTTTGATATCTACTTCCGGGGGTCAATGCATTTGGGCGTAGCTGTAGGCAAGGATGGCTGCTACGCTGATGGCGTATGCCACGCACCATACGCCAAATGTGCGCCGCCATGTGCTTTTGCGCACTTCACACACCACCCACACTGCCACAATCACCATCAGAGGTTGGTAGGGTAGGGCATAGCGACTCACGGCACCGCCGGTGGAAAATGCCGCCGCGGCGAAGCATACGAAGGGCCACAATCCCCACCATCCTAAAGCCCGCTTCCGCCACGAGCACACAAACAAGTAGAACATCCCTATCCCGGCGATGGCATACCAGCCCCACTGAAATCGTGTGGCAATGGAGGCGATGCTCGTTCCTTCCACACCGGCCCAGGGAAAAGGAATAAAGATTTGCACTACACAGGTGGCGGGTAGCAAAAGAATTTTTTGCCACACCGGTAGGCTATGGTATTGAGCGAAGATTTGGGTGTAGGCATCTTGTGCCACATACACCTTGCCCATAATGTCGCCGCCATTGTACGACCCGGCTATGATTCGCATTTGCACTTCGGTGCTGAATCCGTTGGAAAAATAGATGCCTATTCCCAAACCTATCAGCGCAATGCCTATCAGGGTGAAGGCGTAGCGCCACATACGCCGGCAGTCGGCAAATGCCAGCACCACTCCAGCCATCACGAAATAAATTACGCCGGTGCGCGCTATTGCCAAAATGGCAATGGCAGAGGCAAATGCCACCACGTCGGTCCACATCTTTCCTTGCGGCGCACTGTGCTTCATTCGCGCAATGGCATAGGCTGCCACTGCCACTGCAAAGTAGGTGAGCGGCTCTTTGAGCAAGAGCGTGGCGTGACTCATAAAATAGAGCAGCAACGATGTGCCCGCCATCGTGAATAAGGCGATGCGCCGGCGCGACTCGCCCACCTTGCCATCCAGCACACGGCACGCCACTTGCCCCGTTGCCACGATGCACAGCAGGGTGAGCATCACATTCAAGGCAATCGGCCAAGCTATGTTTTGCCCCAACACCGACCACAGCAGGGCAATCACCAGCGGAAAACCCACAAACTTCGTGTCGCAATCTTGAGGTAGGTCGTGATAATGATTGTGTGCCCACCGAAAATACCCCACCGCATCGCTCACCAATTGCGGCTCGCTCAGCGAATGCCCCACGGCAGCAGTCCATTGGTAGATGTTGGAAAACGCCCATACCGCCAATAGTGCTCCCACCACGGCAAGCAACACGCCACCATAGCGCTCGCGCTCGCTCAGGTGGGCATAAAGCCATTGCGGCACCAGCATCGCCACCGCTAAAGCGCACGCCACCCCCACGCCTGCTGAGCCAAACGCCCACACAGCCGCTGCCGTCAGCACGCACACAGCCCCCACATTCACACCCGATTGGGCGTGAGCCGGCAAGCGAAGCGGAATTTGGAATCGGGACATATAAAAATGGGGTTTTCTAATTGCAGTGCTTTTTGCAAAAGTAGAAATTTATTCCCACAGTAGCAAAATATTCTCAGCCATAATTTTGACAGGGGACTGTCCCTCTGTTCAAAATGGCGTATTTTTTTGGCTTTTAATAAAAGTGTTGTGAATTATTCAAAAATATTCTCACAGTCATATTTGGATTATTTAGCAAAGTTTTTCTAACTTTGCTCTTTGTTGAGCACTTTATGTGGAGTGATAAAGCAGAAATGCACACCTTATAAATGATAACGATATGAACAGCGAACCCATGGTGATAGATGTGGATGCATTGGTGAAGCAGCGAATGCCTCGCCACTATCGCTATATCCCAAGGTTTGTGACGCGCCGGCTCGCAAAAATTATTCGTGAGCGCGAACTCAATGAGTTGCTTCATTTGATGGCGGGTAAGGAACCGGAAGATGCGGCGGCGGCTGTGCTCAAGCGGTTGCAAATTGGCGTCAACGTGCTGGGCGAGGAGCATATCCCGAGCGAGGGCCGCTTCATTTTTGTATCGAATCATCCCTTGGGCGGACTCGACGGACTGGCGCTCATTGCATGGCTGGGAAAGCGCTATCACGGCAATATCCGATTTATAGTCAACGATTTACTGATGGCAGTGAAACCGCTGCGGAAGGTGTTTTTGCCGGTGAACAAATTTGGCGCTCAGTCGCGCGAGAGTGTTAGCGAAATTGAGGCGCAATACCAAAGTCCTAACCAAATGATAACCTTCCCGGCTGGCTTGTGTTCGCGCCGTGGTGCCGATGGCAAAATCCACGATTTGCCGTGGAAGAAGTTTGTCGTTGCGCAAGCCATCCGCACTCGCCGCCATATCGTGCCCCTATTTTTTGAGGCTGAAAATTCGCCTTTTTTCTATCGGATGGCGAATTGGCGAAAGCGATTAGGCATCAAATTTAATGCCGAAATGATTTTGCTCCCGGGCGAAATGATAAAGAGCAGTGGTAGCAGTTATAAAATTGTAGTGGGCAAACCCATCTCGTGGGATACGCTCGATGCCGCCCACCCGCAGCAAGAGGCGGAGCGCCTCTGTCGCATCTGCTATTCGCTCAAGGAGCAAGCCAACCAACCATCAACACTAACGGATAAATGAACAGCATGAAACAAGCTCCCATCATACCTCCCGTAGAGCTTTCGCTCATAGAAAGCGAACTCACCCCGGCTCGCTTGCTGCGCCGCACCAATAAGGGTGGCAATGAAATTTATGTGGTGGACGCTCACACCGCTCCCCACACCATGCGCGAAATAGGGCGCTTGCGCGAAATTTCGTTCCGCGCCGGAGGCGGCGGCACCGGCAAGGCGTGCGACATCGATGAATTTGACACCATGCCCGTGCCATGCCGGCAATTGCTGGTGTGGAACCCGCAGGAGTGTGAAATTATTGGAGCCTATCGCTACATCCTTGGCAGCAATGTGGAAATCCTTCCCGATGGCACACCCCACATCGCTATGAGCCACATGTTTCGGTTTTCAGCGGATTTTATGCGCCGATATTTGCCGCACACCATAGAATTGGGACGCTCGTTTGTGCGTCCGGAATACCAATCCACGCGCATGGGTGTGAAATCGATTTTTGCCCTCGACAATTTGTGGGACGGCTTGGGTGCGCTCACAGTGCTCCATCCCGAGACACAATATTTGTTTGGCAAAATGACGATGTATCCGTCCTACGACCGCGAATGCCGCAATATGCTGCTCCACTTTTTGCACCATTATTTTCCCGACCCCGACGCGCTGGTCATCCCCATTGAGCCGCTCTGCCACGCCGATTGCACGGCACAGGCCAATGCGCTCTTCGCCGGCAATGATTTTAAGGAAGATTACAAGCGGCTCAACCAATTTGTGCGTGCCCATGGCATCAATATTCCGCCGCTGGTGAATGCCTATATGAATCTGTCGCCCACGATGCGATTTTTCGGCACTGCCATCAACCACGAATTCGGTGAGGTGGAAGAAAGTGGCATTTTTATCAATATTAATGAAATTACAGAGCAAAAAAAGAGCCGACATATCGACACTTTTGAAAAATAACAGTACGCTATGAAATCAATCATTAAATATTTGCTGGTGTGCTTGGCGATGATGGCTACCACAAGTGGGGCTTTCGCTGAGGTGGAAGTGGACTACGAGAGTTCCTTTACGGCTAATTTCGGAAAAGGCGACCTGGCTCCCTATTATATCATGTCGAATAGGGGTGGCACCATCACCCAGCAATATGGGGCATTGGTGAATGCCGCACTGAAGCACCAAATCGACACCACAGAGCGCTTTTCTTATGGCTTTGGAGCCGAACTATGGGCGGGACTTTCGAGCGCACTGCCCTACGAAAAATACCACCTTGATAAAGATGCTTTCATCCCCCACGATGAGCGCCCCGCCTACTGCTGGGTGCAGCAACTTTATGCCGATGTGAAATATCGCAGCCTCTTTGCCACTATCGGTGCAAAGGCGCGTCGGTCCGAAGTGGTGGATGCCGAATTATCGTCGGGCGATTTGGTGATGAGTGGCAATGCTCGACCCGGCGCAGGAGTGGCTGCCGGATTTATCAATTATCAAACCATCCCCTACACCAAAGGCTGGCTACAAATTAGTGGCGAAATCAGTTATGAGCGCTTTTCCGATGGTGATTGGCTCAAAAATCATTATAATTACTACAACAATTTCCTCACCACCGGCTACTGGTTTCACTATAAGCAGATGCACTTGCGCACGCGCCCCGACCAACCCGTGGTGGTTACCATCGGCGCACAAGCGGCAACGCAATTTGGCGGCACGTGGAACACGTATGAAAACGGCGTGCTTACCAAAAGCCTGAAAATGCCTGCCAATTTCAAGAGCTTTTTCCGTGCCATTGTGGCGGGCTCCGGAGGCAATAACCTCGGCGACCAACTCTATGTGGAGGGCAATCACGTGGGCAGTTGGGATGTGATGGTGGAATACAAACATCCGTCAATCGGAAAGATGCGTGCCTATCACCAAACCATTTGGGAAGATGGCTCCGGCATCGGGCTTCAAAATGGCTTCGATGGCTTGTGGGGCATTGAATGGAAAGCACCGGAAAAGGCGATTGTGAGCGGGGCGGTGCTGGAATACCTCGATTTCACCAATCAAAGCGGACGCATTCATTTCTCGAAGGAAATGGAAGCCGCTTCAAGCATTCAGGGCGAAGCCACCGGCTTCGACAACTATTACAATAATTATTGCTACAATGGCTACCACAATCGTGGTATGAGCATTGGCTCGCCCTTTGTGAGGGCCGTAATCTACAACACCGACGGCTATTTGCGCTACACCGACAATCTGCTACGCGGCTTCCACGTCGGGCTCAAGGGCGATGTGAACGATGAAATCGATTATCGCTTGCTCTTTTCCTATCGAAAAGGGTGGGGCACTGCCGAAATGCCGCGCCAAAAGGGTG
>SFWW01000174.1 GCA_004559845.1 bacterium | reverse complement strand
TCTTCTTCGTTGAAGAAGAAGTCTTCGTCGTTGACCGGATAGTCGGGCCAAATGTCTTCTATTGATTCGTAGGTTTCACCTTCGTCTTCAATTTCTTGGAGGTTTTCAATCACTTCCAATGGTGCTCCGCTACGCATAGCGTAGTCTATGAGTTCGTCTTTGGTTGCCGGCCAGGGAGCATCTTCCAATTTGGTGGCTAATTCAAGTGTCCAATACATAATATAAGAGTTTTAAAGTTGTTCTCCATTTCTTGCATTTTCCAAGAAGGATGTTGCAAGTTTCCACTATGTGTGGAAAATTTGCGCAAAAATACGATTATATTTTCACTTTACGCATTTTTATTCCAATAAATTTCCGGCACATGGGCCTTATTATTGTTAAATCTTGCAAAAACGAAGAGGAAATCGCTCAAACGGTTGATATATTGGAGCACGAGGGTATGCACGGGGGCTTCTTTGGCGAGGCTCACGATGCGTCGTTCGGCTCGCCGTGCAATGGTGCGGCACACTTCGGCTTGGGCGCTCACCAAGCATCCTCCGGGCAGGCAAAATCCTCGAAATGGGGCTTCCATTTGGTCGATGTGTTGCTCAAGGGCGGCGATGTGCTCGGCTGTGAGTCCGAACGGGGTGTCGGCGCCTTCGGTGGAGAGATAGGCACCAATGTTGAATAGGCGGTTTTGGATGCGGTGTAGCAAGGCGAGCATTTCGCTATCGGGCGTTTGTGCCACGTGGTGTGTCAAGAGCCCGATTTGGGCATTGAGTTCGTCAATCGTGCCGTAGGCTTCCACGCGGGTGCAATCCTTGTCCACGCGCTGTCCGCTTGCCAATGCGGTGGTGCCTTTATCGCCGGTGAGGGTGTAGATTTTCATACGCAGGGGTTTGATATTTTGTTGAGCGTTTCAATCAGTTGTGGGGCATCAGCCACTTCTATGGAGCGGTCTATGTGGTTGCCTCTGGCAAATGGCGATGCTGCGGTTTCGCGCAGTTGTTGCAACTGGTGGGTGTAGATGCCGAGGGTGTTGACCACCAAAATGGGTCGCCTATCATCCACATTCACCACAATTTGCGAGAGTGTGCTGAGCCATTCGTCGAGGGTGCCTAATCCGCCGGGTAGCACCACAAAAGCATCGGCTTTTTCCATCATCAGCACTTTTCTGTCGCCCAAGTCGTGACATTCCACCACTTCGCTCACCACGGCGTCGGTGCGCGCCAAAAAGCGCATCGGCACCACGCCAATGATGTGTGCTCCGGCATCGTGTGCCGCTTGCGCCAGGATGTGCATCATACCGGCATTCACTCCGCCATACACTAAGGTGTGACCGTTTTCGCCTATCCATTTGCCCAAGGCCTTGGCAGGGGCTTCGTAGGTTTCGCCCAATTCGGGGCGCGATGAGCAATACACTGCTATGTTCATAATATGTGTTGATTAATTACGTGTTTCACTTCTTTAAAATAATATTTTCCGATTTCGCCCGTGGGTTCGTGGCGAATGAGGAGTAAGCCGTCGGGGAGCACATCCTCGATGGTGCCCACAAAGTTTTCGCCCGTGGGCAATTGCCACCGGTGAGCCTTGCCGTCGGCGCGATAGAGTAGGCTTAGATAGCGGTGATGCAATGCCTCGAGGGCGGCTTCATCGCCGGGGGTGAACCGGGTGAGCTGCTCAATGCGATCATTCACATCGTGCAACAGTGCATCCAAATCGTAGTCCTTGCCGGTGATGTTTTTCAGCGACACGGGATTCGGCGCGTCGCTCACGAAGCGCTCTTGGTTCACATTAATGCCTATCCCTATAATGGCGTGGGCTATCGCATTGCCGCAGAGCGTGTTTTCAATCAAGATGCCGCAAATTTTTTGGTCGTGAAAATAGATATCGTTGGGCCACTTGATGCGGATGCCATCCGGCACCATTTGGCTCAGCATTTCTGCCACCGCTATCGACACCGCTTCGCTGATATAAAACTGCCTGCTCGGTGCAATGCCGGGATTTTTCAGCAAAAATGAGAATGCCAAATTCTTCTCCGGCTCACTTTCCCACGAATTGCCTTTTTGCCCGCGCCCTTGGGTTTGCCGATAGGTGTATACCACGGCGCCGTGGGGCAAATGTAAGGCTTGCTCCGCTACATAGGTGTTGGTGGATTTGGCTTCGGCGAGATGGATGTAATGTGGCATAACTATTCTCCTTCCGGAAACTCTACATTCACCATGCGCGATTCATCATCGTTCACCGTGATGCTCACTTTCACGGTGTCGTAGGGCAAGAGGTCGGCAATGCGTTCGGGCCATTCTAT
>SFWW01000173.1 GCA_004559845.1 bacterium | reverse complement strand
GGGTAAATTCGCGCAAATTGCAAATTTATTTGTACTTTTGCACTTGGTATACTATCTTTTAGTATCGTCCCCGTATTACAAAATTGCTTATTTGCGTAAGCGTAGAAATTGAAGTTCATGCGTAATTTAATGATATTATTGACCGGTGTTATGTGTGCTGCTCTCGCATCTTGTATGAAAGACGAGCCGCTTAATGCCGAATGTGATATTGAGCAGGTGATATTGCACACGCCCAATGTGGATGAGGTGTTTTTTAGCCCTACCGATTCGGTGAAGCACTTGCTCTATACCGACGATGCCGTTACCTTTAATGTGCGCCGCAATGCGCCGGTGGAAGGCATTACATTGGAATTTAAAATCACCGAAGGTGCTACCATAGAGCGCCTCACCGAAGGCACCGGCTTTGAAGCCGATGTGCCGGTGCACTATCGCGTTACCTCGCAAGACGGCCAGTGGCATCGCGACTACGCCATCACCGTTTCGCCCGAACCTGTCCACGTGGTGAGTAGTGTGATAGCCTACGATTTCGAGAACTTTGAATTAGAGCCCAAACAAGGGAAATACTATATTTGGCACAACGAGCGCCTCGACGGGACATTTGGCAACGATTGGGCCACGGGCAATCCCGGTTTTAAATTGAGTATGCCATCGGCAGCGCCCGAAAATTATCCCACCTCGCCCATCGACGGCATGGATGGCAAAGCGCTGAAATTGGTGACCCGCGACACCGGTCCCTTTGGCGCCATGGCGAAGATGCGCTTAGCAGCCGGTAATTTCTTTTTGGGCGAATTTGATGTGTCGCAGGCGCTGTCGAATGCCATGACCGCCACCCGCTTCGGTATTCCCTTCAATTTGAAGCCCGTGCGCTTCACCGGCTACTATCAATATCAGCCCGGTCCAAAATTTCAAGACAAAGCCGGCAATGAAGTGCCCGGAAGGGTGGACGAAGGATCTGTGTATGCCGTGTTCTACCGCAACCACGATGCCGAGGGCAATCCTGTGCGCTTGATGGGCGACAACGTGCTCACCAGTCCGCTTATCGTGGGGATTGCCAAGGTGAAACAGCTCCCCGCCACCAATGAGTGGACCCCCTTTGATGTGGAATTTGAGTATGATTCGGATATTGATATGCAATTGCTTGCCAACAAAGGCTACAACCTGGCGGTGGTGTTTTCCAGCAGTGCTGACGGCGCCATATTTGAAGGAGCCATTGGCAGTTGCCTGCTGATTGATAAAGTGAGATTATATTGCCAAACAGAAGAATAATGAGAAAGAAAATCATATTTTCCGCCCTTGCGATGCTTACTGCGGTAGCGGCATGGTCGCAAACCACCATCTTTCATAAAGGCTTTTTGGCTGATGTGAAGTATGGTGCCCACATAGGTTACAACATTGGCGGCTCGGCTCCACTGAGTATGCCGGCGAGTATTCGCAGCCTCAACAAGTTTCCACTCACTCCCAACCTCAACTTCGGCATCCGGATGCACAAACCGCTCAAGCACGATTTCGGGTTGATGGCCGGCATCCGGTTCGAAAACAAAGGAATGTCGACCGACTGCACGGTGAAGAACTACAAGATGGAAATGGTGAAAGGTGGCGAACGGTTGGGAGGCGTGTTCACCGGTAAGGTGGTCACCAAGTGCACCCAGTGGATGTTTACCGTGCCCGTTCAAGCCACGTATCGCTACAAAAATGTGGTGCTGAAAGCGGGACCCTATGTGTCGTATCTCACCGGGCGTGAGTTTTATGGCTGGGCCTACGACGGCTATTTGCGTGTGGACGACCCCACCGGCGAGAAAGTGATGCTCGGCACCAGCGAAGATGAGCGTGGCGAATACGATTTTTCCGCCGATATGCGTCGCTGGCATGTGGGCGTGGATGTGGGCGTGGACTGGGCGTTTAGCAAAAAGTTTGGCGCCTATGCCGACGTTACGTGCGGCTTTCACGGCATCCACCGTAGCGGCTTCAAAACCATAGAGCAAACGCTCATTCCCATTTACGGCAGCATTGGCGTAACCTATGCTTTTGATTGATAATCCTCCCTTTTTAAAATAAATAAAAAATTATAACACCAACACTATGAAAAAAATCTTTACTTTGTTCAGCGCAATGCTGATGAGCATCGCCTCATTTGCCACCACCTACAACGGCACACTTACCGTGACGGTGAATGGAGAAGTGAGCGAGCAACCCACCTCTGTGTCGATTGATGAGGTGAATGGTAACTACAAATTGAGCATCAACAATTTTATGCTCGTGGCGGGCGAAACCCCCCTTCCCGTGGGCAATATCGTGATTGA
>SFWW01000045.1 GCA_004559845.1 bacterium | reverse complement strand
TTGTATGCCGAATGTTCGCAGTCATAATCCGTCAAAGCCCCTATGTGGATTTTGAAAAATATCGACAATAATGGCAACAAAAATTCGGTCTAAAAAAAATACTATGAAAAACACCGGGGGTATGCCCTAGTGGCAGGGGCTCGCAGCCCCTAAGAACGTCCAAACCAAACCAAACTGTTAAAACTTTTAACACTGACAATTACAAAAAATTAACACTTCCCATAAGAAAAAAGTCCTAGATTTCTCCATGCAAGCGAAAGGCGTAGCCTGAAGCGTAGCTTGGAGACAGCGCAGCCGTAGAGTTGAGCCTCGGAGGGTCGGTTGTGGCAAGCCACTACAAGAATGGACATGCCACCCTTGATACACACGATGCGCCATTTTTTGCGTCAGGCGCAGTTTTTTTTTTCGGCGAAGCCGACTTTTTGTTCTCTTCCATCCCACTCAAGCCACCATTCCTCCAAACCTCACCAAATCGAGCAGCTACTATCAAAAAAAGCCCCGCCATGCTTTTTGCGCATGAGAGGCTTTTGAAGATATGCTTGCGGCTACTTATCCGCCGAAATCGTCGTAGTGGATGGATTCGCGGTCCACACCGAGGGAGTAGAGCACTTGGTTCACGGTTTCGCTCATCATTTTCGGACCACACATATAGTATTCGCAGTCTTCCGGGGCTTCGTGCTGTGCCAAGTAGGTGTCGCGTAGCACCGGTGCCACAAATCCGGCAGTGTACTTCACGCCGGCTTTATCTGCCACGGGGTCGGGACGGTCGAGTGCCAAGTGGAAATGGAAGTTGGGAAATTCTTTCTCAATGGCAAGGAAGTCTTCCAAATAGAACACCTCGCTCAGCGAACGTGCGCCGTAGAAGAAATGCATTTCTCGGTCGCGGCACTGCAGGGTTTTGGTCATGTGCATAATTTGTGCACGCAGAGGCGCCATACCGGCACCGCCACCAATCCATATCATTTCTTTTTTGGAATCGAAAATGGGGTGGAAGTCGCCATAAGGGCCGCTCATAATCACTTTGTCGCCGGGTTTGAGCGTGAAAATATAGCTCGACGCAATGCCGGGCATCACATTCTGAAAGCCCACTTCGGGTTTGGGTTTGAAGGGTGGAGTGGCAATACGCACTGTGAGCATAAATCGGTCGCCCTCAGCCGGATAGTTTGCCATGGAGTAGGCTCTCACGGTGGGCTCTGTGTTTTTGCACTTGAGCGAAAACAAGCCGAATTTTTCCCACGTGGGCAAGTATTCGCCCAGCGATGCTTTATCGATGTCGGTATCGTAGCTCATTTCATACTCGGGAATACGGATTTGCGCATAGCTGCCGGGCACGAAGTCCATGTGGGCACCTTCGGGCAGCGCCACAATAAATTCTTTAATAAACGATGATACCAGCTTGTTGCTCACCACCGTACATTCATATTCTTTCACTTCAAGCACGGAATCGGGCACTTGAATGCTCATATTGTCTTTCACCTTCACTTGGCAGCCCAATCGCCAATGCGCTTGCTGCTCTTTGCGTGAAAAATGCACTTTTTCGGTGGGGAGTATTTCGCCGCCACCTTCCGTTACTTGCACCTTACACTGTCCGCAGCTGCCTTTGCCGCCACAAGCGCTCGAGAGCATTACCCCGCCTTGGTGGAGCGTGCTCAACAGCGACGAACCGGTTTCCACTTCCAATTGGCGTTTGCCGCCATTAATCTCAATTTTCACTTTGCCCGATGGCTGCAAATAGTGCTTTGCCACCAATAGCAAAATCACCAGCAATAGCGTGATAATTAAAAAGATGATAGCACTGCTGGCTACCGTTATGCCTATAGAATTGATAAGTGTCATAATTGATGCCGGGGTTTAGAGTTTAATGCCAAGAAAACTCATGAAGGCGATGCCCATAAGTCCTGTAATAATAAATGTGATGCCGATGCCTCGCAGTGGCTTGGGCACTTCGCTGTACGCCAATTTCTCGCGAATGGCAGCCAAGCCCACGATTGCCAACAGCCAGCCGATGCCGGAGCCGGCGCCATACACGCAGGCTGTGAAAGCGCTGCCCAAATCTTTTTGCTGCATAAAGAGTGCGCCGCCCAAAATGGCGCAATTCACGGCTATCAGCGGCAAGAAAATGCCCAACGAATTGTAGAGGCTTGGCGAAAATTTCTCCACTGCCATTTCCACCAATTGGGTGGCAGAAGCAATCACTGCAATAAACATGATTAACCCCAAAAAGCTGAGGTCCACTTCTTTAAAGTCATCGCCAAGCCACGATAGCGCGCCCGGCTGAAGGATGTAGGTGTCGAGCAAATAGTTGAGCGGTAGCGTTACCACCAACATAAAAGTAACAGCCACGCCCAAACCAAAGGCGGTTTTCACATTTTTGGATACTGCCAAATAGGAGCACATACCCAAAAAGTAGGCGAATATCATATTATCGACGAAAATCGATTTTACGAACAAATTTAATTCTTCCATTTTTGTGTAGGTTGATATTTAGGATGTTACTATTTAGGTTATTTCTCTTGCAATTCTTTGTCGCGTGAGCGCTGCACCCATATCACGCATGCCACCACTATCAGTGCCATGGGCGGGAGTATCATTAAGCCATTGTCGGTGTAGCCGGCATCGTAGAGCCATTGAGGAATCACTTTGTGACCCAACAGCGACCCCGAGCCCAGCAACTCGCGGAAAAAGCCCACTATCACCAGCACCATGGCATAGCCTAAGCCATTGCCAATGCCGTCGAGAAACGAGGGCCAAGGCTTGTTGTGCATGGCAAATGCCTCCAAGCGACCCATCAATATGCAGTTGGTGATAATCAGCCCGATAAACACCGATAGCTGTTTGCTCACGTCGTAGTTATAAGCCAGCAAAAATTGCTGCACCATAATCACCAGTGCCGCCACCACTACCAATTGCACGATAATGCGTATGGTGGGCGGAATGGTGTTGCGAATCAGTGATATAATCACATTTGAGAACGCCAACACCGCAATCACCGACACACTCATCACGATGGCGGGCTCAAGACTCACCGTCACCGCCAATGTGGAGCAGATGCCCAACACCTGCACCAAAACCGGATTTTCTTTAGAAAACGGGTTGAAAATAATTTCTTTATTCTTTTTTGATAACATAGTGCTCAATGATTTAGGGGTTTACGGCTTGAAGGGTTTTGAAAAATGCATCGTAGGGTTGCAAGCAGTCGGATAGCATTGCCGACACGCCGCGGCTGGTGATGGTGGCACCCGAAATGGCGTCGATTGATTCGGCTCCACTCACACTCTTTTGCCCTTTTTTCACCACTTCCACGCTCTTGAAGGCGCCTTCCATATAAATGTGTTTGCCCTCAAACTTTTCGGTAAATTCTTTTTCGGTGATTTTAGCACCCAAGCCCGGGGTTTCGCCTTGGTGAGAGAAATTGGTACCGAAAATGGTTTTGCCATCGGCATTCATTGCCACATAGCCCCAAATGGGACCCCAAAGTCCGGCGCCATACACCGGTATGATGTATTTTTTTTCGCCTTTCACCAGCGCCACCAGCAGCGGTAGCGCGCGCTTGGTTTGCTTCACGTTTTTTGCCATATTCACATTGAATGCCACATGCTCGCTGCTATCCACCACAGCGCCTTTCTCATTCACGAGATATTCGTTCACGATGTAGCGATTATAGTCTGCCACGATGGCTTCATCATTTTCGGGATACACTTTGATAGCAGCCAAAATTTGCTTGCGTGTATCGTTGTCGCGATTCTCATCTTGCAGTGGCTTCAATTGCATATATATGAATGCCAACACGGTCCCCACTATTATCACCAATATAGCGGAGTAAACGATTTGATAGGTATTACTGTTTTTGTTCATCTTCATTTCCTCCTTTGGTTTATGATTGAGTGTGGGCGCGTTTCAAGCGTCGATTAATATTGCGGCTCACCACCACGTGGTCGATGAGCGGCGCAAATGTGTTCATCAGCAATATCGCCAACATTGCGCCTTCGGGATAACCGCCATTATACACGCGGATTAAGATGGCAAGCACGCCAATCAAAAAGCCGAACACCCATTGCCCTGCTTTGGTGCGCGCTCCGGTCACCGGATCGGTGGCCATATACACTGCAGCAAAGCCGAAGCCGCCGTAGCACAATTGTGCAACCGGGTCGAGCATCGATGCCGGGTAGGTGGGGGTGGAAAATCCGTATGCAATGCCGCCCATCACCAAGCCGCCGGCAAACACGCTCAGCATCACACGCCACGATGCCACGCCGGTGAGCAACAGTATGGCTCCGCCAATCAGTATGGCAGCCATTGAGGTTTCGCCCGGGCTACCGGCTATCAGCCCCCAAAAGGCGTCGCTCGCCGATATGTGGCTGCCCACCACATCTTTGATGGGTGCCAAACTTTCGCCCACATTCGTGGCTACTTGGCCCAACGGGGTGGCGCCGGAAAAGCCGTCGACCACAGTGCCTTCGCCAAAGCCGAATATGCCGTCGGTTTTCACAAATGCCTTGTCGCCACTCATTGCCGAGGGGTAGCTGAAAAATAAGAATGCGCGCGTTACCAATGCCACATTAAATATATTCATACCCGTGCCGCCAAACACTTCTTTTGCAAATATCACCGCAAATGCTGTGGCAATGGCGGTCATCCACAGGGGGGTGTTGATAGGCACAATCAAGGGAATGAGCATGCCGCTCACCAAAAATCCCTCTTGAATTTCTTTGTGATGAATTTGGGCGCACACAAATTCTATGCCAAGCCCCACACCATAGCTCACCATCAGCACGGGCAGCATAGCAAGGAAGCCAAATACGAACATCGTGCTCCACGAGGCGGATGCTTCGCCTATGGCAAGGAAGTGCTGATAGCCCACGTTGTACATGCCAAACAGCAAGCAGGGCAGCAATGCTATCACCACCGTAATCATCGTGCGCTTTAAATCGTTTTGGTCGTGAATATGTGACCCCGAACGCGAGGTGGTGTTGGGGGTGAACAAGAAGGTTTCAAAACCATCAAACACCGATTCCAGTTTGGCAAACTTGCCGCCTTCTTGGAATGCCGGTTTCATCTTGTTCAATACATTTCTAAGTGCTTTCACTTCGTTATATCTTTATTTATTGATTAATACTCGGGTTTGTAGCAAAACAACTCATCCGTTGGGAGCTGTTGCCACCACATCACTCCATTTCCTTGCGCATGCGGTCTAATCCGGTTCTCACAATTTGCTGGAGCTCCAATTTCGACGTGTCGGCAAACTCGGCAAGCGCAAAATCTTCGGGCGCCACTTCATAGATGCCCAATTGCTCCATCTTGTCGATGTCGAATGCAATGATGGCTTTAATCAAATATTCAGCATAAATGTCCATGGGCAGCATCCTGTCGTATTCGCCGCTCATCACGATGGCTCGTTCGCCGCCATTGATGCGGCTATCCATGGCAAATGGCTTCCGTTTGCCGCCAAACAGCCAATGGGTGAAGGTGCGATACACACTGAATTTGCGGGCACTGAGCGACGCCCAGCCCATAAATTCATCTTTGCGAAGCAATTCCGGAATCACACTCACTTGGCGATACGGACTTCTTAAAAATCCGTCGGCAGCCGTTTTCACTCCGCTCAACACGTTGCCATTGATAATGCGCACGCCATTGGGCACTGCTGTGAGGTTGTCGTGAAGCAGGGCGCTCAGTTCACACCCCATGGTGGTAGCCACATAGCGGGGCTCCTTCACCGCTGAGCCCGCCACAGCCACCACGGTGCCGAAATCCACATATCCTTCGGTAAACAACCTGCCGATGCGCACCAGCGTCACGATGTCGAGCGTGAGTATGGTTTCACCTTTATTCACCGGGCAGATATTGGCTGCCTGCACGCCCACATTACCTGCCGGGTGCGGACCGGCGAATACCACGGTTTCGGCTTGTGAAGCGCTGAATTCTTCGCCTTCGCGGCAACACAAATACACCTTGCCTTTCGTGAGGCGCTTGAGCACCTCCACACCTTTTTCCACATAGCGGCTTCCTTCGCCCACCACCAGCGAAAGCGATGGTGCCAAAGGCGCAGAATCGAAGCAAGTTACAAACACATCGCGCAGCGCTGCATTCGGATTCGGCACGATATCGTAGGGACGCTGGCGCATCATGCTCCACAATCCCGATTCCAAAAGTATGCTTTTAGCATCGCGTGCCGATATGTCAAACTGCTTTCTTTCGTTGCTGTGGTCGGCTTCAATCACCACCGACTCCAATTTGCGGCGCTCGCCTCGGTTCACGCCTTTCACCACACCCGCCACCGGCGACACCACTTTTATCTCTTCGTGGTTTTTGTCGTGAAACAGCACATCACCGGCAGCCACACGTGCTCCCTCTTTCACATCCATTCGGGGTATCACTCCCCGGAAGTCGTCGGGTATTACCGCAAAATGCTGCGACTTCTCCCCATCTGTCACTTTCGCGGAGGCAATAGCCCCCTCCAAGCGAAGGTCGAAGCCTTTTTTCAGTTTTATCAATTTTGCCATAAAATGATTGATGATATTACTTGTTTAAGAATTCACATTACTATTAACTTTGTGCAAAGTTACAACTTTTATACATATAATAATGTAGGAATTTATCGAAAATTTCTATCAAGCCCCACATTTTTAATCCACACCACTGTCTCAATAGCGCTATCTCCACCATTCAACCACTCTCTCTATGCCACTCCATCGTGCGCTATCGCCCTTCCTCTATCCCAAAAATTAAAAAAAAGAGGGCAAAAAAAGCCGGTTTCACTTTCATTTTTGAAGAATTTGTAATATATTTGCCAAAAATTAGGGGAATACTACCACTTTCCGGATTTAAGGAAAATCGGTATTCTTCTTTAATGCAGTGAACGTAAGCTAAATAGCAATATAAACTTTACAGCGAATCGCTAAACAACTACTATTGAATTACTCAAAAGAATAACTCATTTTTATATTATCTATTTAATTTATTAATTTTTTAACTATTTTTTAATTAAATTTATGGAAGCAACAAAGCAAAACGCTCAGCAGCCTAAACCACAGGCTCCTGTTGCTAAGAAGGCTAACAACGGCGTTAGCAGTAATGTAGGTGGCATCAAGAATGCTTTTATCGTGATTATCATCTGCTTCATTATCGCAGAATTGTTCTACCTCTTCGGATTGGGTAGCTTCTTCGAATACAGCGATGGCAATACCTACGCATCTCATTTCTTCGCTCCTACTAAGGAAGAAGGCGTGACCAGCAACCCAACCAACCTTCTTGGTACCATGTACCTCGGTGGTTTCGTTGTACCTTTCATCGTGACCTGCCTCCTCACAGTGCTCACCCTCACTATGGAACGCTTCATCGCCCTCGGTAAAGCTGCCGGTAAAGGCAACCAAACCAAGTTTGTGGCTGAAGTGAAGAAGGCACTCAACGAAAAGAACGTTGCCAAGGCTGAAGAACTTTGCAAAAAGCAAAAAGGCACCGTTGGCGCTATCGTTTATGCTACTCTCGCTAAGTACAAAGAAATGGAAGCCAACACCATCCTTCCTAAAGAACAAAAGCTCGCAGTTATTCAAGAACAACTTGCTGAAGCCACTGCTCTTGAAATGCCTTCTTTGCAACAAAATCTTCCTATCCTCGCCACTATGACCACTCTGGGTACACTCCTCGGTTTGTTCGGTACTGTGGTGGGTATGATCAAGTCGTTCCAAGCTCTTGGTAATGCAGGTGCTCCCGACTCCGCTGAACTTTCAAAAGGTATTTCTGAAGCTCTTGTGAACACAGCATCCGGTATTCTTACCGCTGTGTGCGCTCTCATTGCTTACAACTTCTTTACTAACAAGATTGATAACCTCACCTACGCTGTTGACGAACTCGGCTTCGCTATCGTGAACGCCTACGCAGCTAACCACGCCAACTAATTTACGGTTCCAAAGGTGAATTTCATTTAATCAATTTTTAATCTTAGTAAATAAAGTAAAATAACAATGGGAAAAGTCAAAGTTAAGAAACAAGACCCACGTATCGACATGACCGCCATGTCGGACGTTACCGTTCTTCTGCTGACTTTCTTCATGTTGACATCTACCTTCCTTCAGGAAGAACCGGTGAAGGTGATTACCCCGGCTTCTGTGTCAGAAGACGTGGTGCCTGAACAAAAATTAATCACTGTGCTGGTTAGCCAAAACGAACACGACGGACATGGACAAGTGTACATGGAAATCGTGGGAGCTTCTAAGAAAGATGATGCTGACTCTGCATTTACAACCGAAAATGTAAAGAAGCAAGTTTTGCAAATTATGGCGCAAAAGCATAATATCCAATTCTCGCCACAAAATTATGCCGACTTCGCAAAACTCAATGCTTTCGGCCACCCAATCAAAGATTTGAAAGCGTGGCTCGACCTTCCGGTTAACGAACGTGCAGAAGCACTCAAAAAGAGCCCCGGTATTCCTATTAATATGACTACCTATGGTGGTGATTTAACGGAATTCCAAGAATGGATTCGCGCATGTGCAGAAGTGTTCTCTCAGCGCGAAGATGCAACTGAAGACATCAGAAGTGGTAAGGCGATTGCCATCAAAGCAGATGCCAACACTCCTTACCGTATGGTGGAAATCGTGATGAACAACCTACAGTCTATCAAACGTAACAAATTTACTTTGATGACCTCGTTAAAAACAGCTAAAGACTAAACTATTATGGCTAAGAAAGATATAAGTCACCAGAAAAAATTCGAGACCCGTATCGACTTTACGCCTATGGTTGATATGAACATGTTGTTGATCACCTTCTTTATGCTGTGTACCACCATGTTGAAGTCTCAAACTATGAAGATTGCTCTGCCTTCAAATAGCAACGAAAGTCAGATTGAAAAGAATAAGAACCAAGCTGCCGAATCTCAAGCCTTCACTATCATCCTCGATGGTAAAGAAGAAACTAAAGACGGCAACGTGTCTTCCACTTCTGCCAATTCGAAATTCTACTACTACGAAGGTAAACTCGATCCCGCTCAAGCTGCAACTCAATTAATTGAAGCTAAAGGTATCGGAATTAAGGGTACAAAGGACACCAACTTCCTTACAGCCGTACTTCAAAAGAAAAACGAAAAAGCTTTGAAGAAAATCGGCGAATTTAAGAAAGAATGGGAAGCCCACAAATATTCTAACGACGATGCCCAAAACGATGCTATCTATCAACAAAAGGCAACAGCTGTGCTCGCTGAACTCAATGCATCTCACGAAACTCCTATCGTGATGATTAAGCCCACCAGCCGCGCCAACTATGCTGATGTGATTGCACTGCTCGACCAAATGCAAATCAATAGCATCGGTACGTTCCAGCTTGAAACGCTCAGTAAAGATGATACTACCGCATTACAGGCTAAGGGGGTTAAACTCCCACCGCCTCCAGCTGCGAAGTAATGATGTGGATTTATTAATATTTAAACGAAACAGATTATGTCAAATAGTGTAAATCTTACATCAAAAGAATGGTGTGACCTCGTCTTTGAAGGCAAAAATAAAGAATTTGGTGCATATGTGATGCGTCAAAATTCCGCAAAGCGTCACAACCTCGCATTTATGTGGATTATTATCGGGTTCATTGCTTGCATTGTGCTCTACTTCGGTGTTTCCAAATACCTCGATATGAAGGCGGAAGAAGCACGTGAAGCACTCCTCAAACAACAACAGGAAACAATTGTTAACCAAATGTCGGAAGAGGAATCTGAAGAAGAAGTGGAAGACATCAAGCAAGAAGAACAACAAGAACCTGAAGAAGTTCAAGAAGCTCAACAACAAGTTACCGAGCTCGCTATCGTTCCTGATAAAGAAGTAACTCAACCTCCTCAATTGACTACCGAAACTCAGAAGAACGAAGCCGACATCTCCGCACAAAACGTGGAAGGTCAAATCGGTGCACTCGTTAGCGATATCAAGCCGCAAGAAGCTCCCAAGCCCGCGGCTGTGGTGGAACAAAAAGTACAAGTTGAAAAGCCCGTTGAAGAAAACAAGGTGTTTACCTCTGTAGAACAAATGCCTCAATTCCCCGGCGGTGATGCTGCTCTCCTCAAGTACATTGGTTCTCACCTCCAATATCCGGCTATGGCTCAAGAACAAGGTATTCAAGGTAAGTGTGTACTCCAATTCGTGGTTACCAAAACCGGTAGCGTGGGTGAAGTGAAAGTAGTTCGCTCCCTCAGCCCCGATTGCGACAACGAAGCAAAACGCGTGGTTCGTGGTTTGCCCAAGTTTACTCCCGGTAAGCAAAACGGCCAAGCAGTTAACGTGTGGTACACTCTCCCCGTTACCTTCAAGCTCCAAAACTAATACAGTTTTCCTCGAATAATTCATCAGAATTATAAA
>SFWW01000172.1 GCA_004559845.1 bacterium | reverse complement strand
GCGGACACGCTTCAAGAACCTACAAAGATGTGGCATCGCCAAATGGCAGGCATGGCAGTGGGCTAACACCCGAAAAGGCTATTGGCGCACCGTCCATAGTCCCATACTTACACGTGCTATATCCAATGAGAACTTGGAACGAGCGC
The DNA here is from genome assembly GCA_004559845.1 of bacterium. Taxonomy (GTDB): domain Bacteria; phylum Bacteroidota; class Bacteroidia; order Bacteroidales; family Muribaculaceae; genus Sodaliphilus. The sequence goes on along the minus strand of SFWW01000172.1, from coordinate 2,167 downwards.
ACTATCCTACCCTTACGGAATATTACGAGAAAAAGCACCCGCGTTAAGAACCGCCGTATGCCGAACGGCACGTACGGTGGTGTAAGAGGTCGGTAAACACGAAAATAGGAGATAAACACCCTATGATTAGTGTTTACCTCCTACTCGATTATTTGTGGGGGTTAGAATTCAATTTTGATTTCCACCTTTTCCAAGTCGCATTTGAAGGGAGGGGTGAGTTTGCAGATGCTGATGGAGCCGCCGGTTACTTCGGCGAACTCTGCTTTCACGGCTTGGATGATGCGGAATGCCACGTGCTCGAGTAGTTTCGACGGCACCGCCATTTCTTTTTCCACCACGGCGTAGAGGGCGGCATAATTCACGGTGCCGCTTAAATCGTCGTCGGTCATGGCTTTTTCCATATCACAAAACACCTGAAGGGTCACCTCAAAGTGATTGCCCACCACCTGCTCCTGCGGGCACACGCCATGGTGGGCGAAAAATTTCATTCGATGTAGGGTGATTGCATTCATGGCTGTTCCTCCTCATCGGTGCCCGGCACCCACACATAGGCGCCCAGGTCGGTGGCTCCTCCGGTGGCAAAACGGTCGTTTCCGTATCGGTCGTAGCGCGCGCTTTCGGGGCAGAGGCTACGGTCGCCGCGTGCAATGGCATCGCTACCGTTTTTCAGTCGGTAGTCGAAAATGTATTTCTCTCGATTCACATAGTATTTCGGGTCGCCCTTCCACACACAGTTGAAGAAATGGTCATCGTCGTTGCCGTCGGATTTAAAGAGCGAATTGTAGATCCAGATATTGGTGCCCGTCATATCGCCGAGGTTCACGTCGTAGCCCAAGCCATAACTGATGCAGTTCACCATTTTGCAATCCAATGGCGAGTAAGAGCCTGCTTCATCGTTTTCAAAGAATGCGATATTGGGACCTTCGATGGGGGCAAAGAGGTAATAGTTGGCAAAGGTGCATTGTGTGGCGCGCACTTTTCCGCCGAGCCACACCACCACGCCTTCGGGTGCGTCGGAAAATTCGGTACCTTCGGCTTCCACCCACGAATTGATGGTGAGCAAGCAGTAGGATTCGGAGTTGTGAAGCACACTGTTGAAGAGGTGTAGTGCCTTGGTGTCGGGGCTGCCGCTACCCACCTGCACGCCATATTGGGTGCTGTGGATGTCTACGTAGTGTAATTCATTGCCGAAACTGCCTTGGAAAAACAGCACGCCGCCCCATTGCCCAGCCATGATGTCGAAGGCGATGTCGCCCACCACTTTATCGTAGCGGTCGCCGCGCATCACGATGGGTTGGTCTTTATTGCCGATGGCTTTCAGTGTGCCGTACACCTCAAGCAACGCTTTGTCGTGGAAGAGTAGGGTGGTGCCGGGGTCGATGGTGAGCGTAGCGTTGGGTGCCACCACCAGCGAATCGTAGATAAGGTAGGGCGATTCGTTGGTGAGGTGGGTGTCTTCCGTAATCACTACGCCATTGAGCGGGCGCACATTTTGTCCCCAAGCATTGAGTTTCACACTTTGCGTCACGCCATTGGTCACGAAATCGATGCGGTCGTTGATTTCTTCGGGCGCGTTATCGTCCAAGTGGTCGATATAGCCTTCCACAAACACGTAGATGCTGTCGCCGCCGCGAATTTCAATATCACGAAACACCTTGCCTTTCGAGCCGTCCACATTCAGGTAAAAGTGCGCCTTGCTGATGCCTGCCACCTGTATGCTGGAAATGTTGATTTGTTTTTTGCTTCGGTTGTAGATGATGAATTGCTTGGTGGATGTGCCTTTCATCGTCATCACGGTGTCGAATTTCACGGTGTCGACCGAAAAGGTGAGCACATCGTTGGGGTTGGTGGTAAACGAATCGTCGATGCAACTCGACAACCCAAGCCCCATACACATACTTACTGCTATGTAGAAAAATAGTCGGTTCATTTTTTATGCTGTTGTTATAAAAGCAAAACGCACAACTTCGCAAAATATTGCCCCGCTATGGCGCTTTTGCTTAAAAAGAATGAGGCAGCCCCATCCTTTCGGGGTAGCCTCATTCCGAAGTGAAAATATTGAGTAAAAGTTAGCCAAGAATGATGTTCACGAGTGCTGTTACGTCGGATACGTTGACCACGCCGTCGGCATTGATGTCGCACACGGTGTCGGAGTAGGTGGTGTCGC
>SFWW01000171.1 GCA_004559845.1 bacterium | reverse complement strand
CGACGAGCACACCGTGGAGGTCACGGTGGAGGACGATAACTGCGAGTATCGAGAGGCGAAGAACCTTGTCTATGCGGAGTGCGACCACGAGATGTGGAAATTCTATTCATGCGACTGGTTTATCAAGTCGTGGGGCAGCGGAGCTGTGCAGTATGACACACTAAATGCTTTGCTCACCGCTAACAAGAGTTATGCGACGTGGGACGGCAATTCGGGGCGTGGCTCGACTATAGGTAAGTTGCTTTACGCAAAAGACCTCGACATCTACTTCGTCATTCGTGCCGTTGAGAAAACGCTCGTCGAGAAGCGAGATTGGCTTCCGAACAGATATTCTTACAAGTGCATTTTGCAGCCTGTAAACCTGTTCGGTGGTCGCAACGACACTTCGGGCGATGCCTCGTTTGTTCGTGGCGAAAGCCGCGAGGAACGCAAGCAGCGCATCGACAATACTTTCTATCAGCCTGTCTCGGTGCAGAACATCGAAGCCGGCGAGAAGGATAAAAAGAGCGAGTATTACGACAAAATCTATATAGGGTGGTGGGACGCTGCCGCCGACTACGACGGCAAACTCCCGTACCCTTACACCGAAGATGTGGTGATAGCGGAGGACTGGGGCAGTTACTTCCGTCCTCACACCACACTGCGGCTCAACAACAAGATTTTGAACAAATATCGCACTGTCTATCGGGTGAACCCGAAACAAAAGGCGACGTTTAAGTTTCTCTCCGACACAATCCCCAATCCTCGCAGCCTTTTCATCATTCGTGGCAAACGCTACGTCTGCGAAAAGTTAACTGCAACATTCACTTCACAAGGAATGTCGCAGTTAATCAAGGGCAGCTTCTATCCGGTCAAGGACTGATTTTTCTACCCTCTATTTATGGCAATCCCCACCTCGTTTGAAGTGGGGATTTTTGCTGCCAAAGTAGAACATAGGGGTAGAACACCCAATCGAACACCGAAACGATTGATAGAACGTTAGTTAGAACAAAGAGTAGAACGATAAGTAGAACGCAAAGTAGAACACTTTTTAGACCACTTTTCCGAACTCAAAACCGACCACGTTTCGGCTCGATTTTGCCTCTCTTAGCGATGGTATTGTCGGCACAGGTTTCTCCACTTCTTGCGGTGCATATCCGCCCTCGTAGCCGTATAGAACCCAGTTCAGCACACGGCGGTTTGCTTCATCGACTTTACGGTAGTCAAACTCGATGTAGATGTCAGTGACCGTGTGGCTGCTGTGCCCCAATGCGGCGGCGATTGTTTCTTTCGGAATGTCGAGGCTGGCGGCTATCGTCGCCCACGAGTGGCGAGCCCAATAGGTGGTGAGCGTGTCGATGTTCACGATGTTCTTTTCAGCAAGACGCTCACGGATAGCCTTCAGCCCGGTGCAGGTGTTCATATAGAATGAGCGGTAATCTTTATATGTGTCCATATAGTTAAGCAGGTGAATATCGCCACGATATTTGGCGATAATCGCCTCGATTTCCGGCTCTAATTTGATGGAGTAGAGCTTGTGTGTCTTTGCACGGACGTACTCAATACGCCCATTTCGTATGTCTTTAAGGTTGCAAAGGTCCACGAAGTTGATGCCGATGAGCATAAACGTGAGCTTGAACAAGTCACGGTAACGCACCATCCAAGGGTCGAGCACATCGGCATTGAAAATGGCTCGCAAGGTCTCCACGTCAAAGTTGCGTTTGCGTGTAGGCTCGCCCTTGATTTTGAAGCGACGGAACGGATAATTTGTGGTTATCTCGTTGTCAATCGCATAGTTGAAGATTGCACGGAAATTGCGCATGTGAATACTGCGTGAGTTTGCAGAGGGAGCGGTTTGTGCAAGGTAGTCGTTGAAGCGGTGAAGCCACTCCACGTTCACTTGCTCAAAACGCAGACGGTCAGCCTCATTGCCGAGGAATGCCCGAATTTTCTTCTCGGTGCACTCGTAGAGGTTTTTGGTGCGTCCGGTCTTATGTTCCACAAACCGACCAAAAACGCTCATCACGCAGTTGTCGTCGATGCGGATTTTGTCGCTGTTCTTCCAATCCACGAGCAAGTCGCGAAGCTCATTGGCAGAGAGTGTGTCGAGGTCGTACTTCTCGGCTACCTCCGACAAGACAACCTTGTATTCCAGCAGTTTTGCTGAAATAGCATCATTCAAACTTTTTCTTTTGGGGTGTTGGGTTACTTTACAGCCTTTAGCGTCCCACTGAGAGGGTTTGAGGCTTATTTCCAACGGAATATAAGCCGTTTTTGAGAGGTGAGACACTGCAACCTTTAAGGCTGCTTCGCTCGTTTTCACACTAACATGCCGAGCGTCGAGAAAAATTTTCAATTTTGCCATAGCTTAAAAGGGTCGCCTTTTATCACTACAATTTTGGTTTTCAATGACTTACCTTTGAAAAATTGTCCGAAAAATTTTCAAGTTTTTTTCAAGTTTTTTTTCGGCAACAATCGTAAAAGGTCGTCAATCAATCGGCAAAAATCGTAATTTAGGGGCTTTTTTTTAAACTCTTGGCAGGAAATCTACCTTAAAAAGAAACACGCTAACTTGGTGATTGTTAGCGTGTTTGGGCGGAGCGACCGAGATTCGAACTCGGGAATCGGTTTTGCCGATTACACGCTTTCCAGGCGTGCCTCTTCAGCCACTCGAGCATCACTCCTTGTGGTTTGCGAGTGCAAAGATAGTGTTTTTTATTTGATTTTCGCAAAAAA